>CAYIFS010000013.1:6519-14041 GCA_964362775.1 uncultured Candidatus Saccharibacteria bacterium | reverse complement strand
ATTATTAAAGAAAAAATTTCTTCGGACGAATTTAGGCGTATTGCCGAAGATAATTTCGGCAATATGGTTAAGGCCGTGGTTGATATTGCCAACGAAATTATCGCCTTAGGGGGAGAACTTCATTCGGACGCCAATGAGGTTCTGATTGAAGACGGAGCAAAACAGCCCAATATTTGGGGGATAAATATTTATTCCGATAAACCGAAGGAGACAAGAATAGAATTTGATTCTCTGATTAATATTAGACCGTCAATGGGCAATCGATCTTTGAAAGTGGAGGATGAAATTATCAGAAATAAAATAGCAAATATTGTGGATAAATTGATTGAATAATTATGCTTCATAAAACATTATCAAAAGAAAGATGGGCTAATTTTTCCGTTTCTGAACAGCTGGGGAATATCGGGGCGGAATATAATCGCTTCGCGCATTGGCGCGGAGAAGGCGATGAGAAAAATGCCGAAAGCTCTTTTGAAAGAATGTTAGAGTTGATTGATTTGACGATTGAAGGAGCCGAGCAGAAAGCCTCCCTTAAGGAAATTTTGCGTTTAAGAGAGGCGGTTTGCGGTCAATTCGTTAAAACAACGGAATTTGAAGTTTCAACCCAGACACTCCAAAATTATTTTTTACAATTTGCTTTAGTGGCGAGGAAATAATTTTTTAGATTCTTCCCCCGCCGCTGCGGGGTCAGAATGACAGATAACAAACAAAGGAAGGGATAGAAAAACCTTTCGACTTCGCCCCGCAGCTGCGGGGCTTCGCTCAGGGAATAAATCTTTATGTTTATTAAAACTTTCAAGCAATTATCAAAAAAAGATGTCGCGATCGCGGGCGGGAAGGGGGCGTCGCTGGGGGAGATGACCGGAGCGGGTATTTCGGTGCCGCCCGGGTTTGTGATTTTGGCCAACGCTTTTGACGAATTTTTGGCGGAGAGTGATCTGGCCGGAGAAATTGAAGCGAAATTAAAAAAAGTCAATTTCAAGGATATTAATTCTGTGGATCGGGCTTCCAACGAGATCCGAGATTTGATTTTGGATGCCGAATTTCCGGTTAAATTGGGCCAAGAAATTTTGAAAGAGTTTTCCAAGCTTAAAGCCAAGTTTGTGGCGGTGCGTTCTTCCGCCACGGCCGAAGATTCTTCGGTTGCTTCTTGGGCCGGGGAGCTGGAAACCTATTTGAATACCACCAAAATTACTTTGCTTGAAAACGTGAAAAAATGCTGGGCGTCGCTTTTTACGCCCCGCGCCATTTTTTACCGTTTTGAGAAAAAAATGCAAAAAACCAAGGTTTCGGTGGCCGTGGTGGTGCAAGAAATGATTCAGTCGGAAATTTCGGGAATTTGTTTCACCGTGCATCCGGTGACCGAAGACAGGAATCAGATGGTTATTGAGGCCGGTTGGGGGCTGGGCGAGGCGATCGTGGGCGGGAAGATTACGCCAGACACGTATATAATAAAAAAATTTCCAATTTCCAATTTCCAATTTCCAAAAAAATTCCAAAATTCCAAGTCCAAAATAAATGTCATTCCCGCGAAAGCGGGAATCCAGATTCTGGATAAAAATATCAGTCGGCAAGAGATGATGATAGTGAGAGATAAAAACGGCGTCAAGGAAATGAAAGTGCCGATGGCCAAGCAAGAGGCGCAAAAATTGCCGGACGGGCAAATTTTCGCTTTGGCGAAAATTTGCCTTCAAATAGAAAATCATTATGGCGCACCGCAAGACATTGAATGGGCGATGGAGAAGGATAAATTTTACATTACTCAATCTCGTCCTATCACGACACTTTAGATTTAGAGAGTTTACCCCGTACCGAACCGAAGGTTCTGGTGCGGGGTTCAATCGCGGCCGATTACGACCCTAGGGGCTTGACTTATTTTCCGTTTCTGGTAGACTTGAAATAGATTCCGGTTGATGAGATTTAACGGTCCGCTCAGAGCGGGCCTTATTTTTTAATTTGAAACTTTATTGTTAATTTTAAAAAACACAAAGTGTCATCCTGGGCGTAGCGAAGGATCTTGAGATTCTTCGGTCGCTTCGCTCTCTCAGAATGACGCAAGGTGTCAACTAAAAACCAGATTTATGCCCGGTAATACAACCTCGACTTTTAATAATTTTAGAAATTTTCTTTATATAAAAAATAAATATAATTTCAATCTTGATTGCCTTTCGCGAGGCGGTTTTGCCGCCTTCGGCGGCAGTCGAGGTTGATATACCGGGTATGGATATCCAACAATTCAAGTCGGCGATTGACCAAATTTGCGAGGAAAAGGGCATTTCCAAGGAAAAGGTCATGGAGACGATTGAGGTCGCTATCGCCGCCGCCTATAAAAAAGATTTTGGGCATAAAGGCCAAAATATTCGGGCCAAATTTGACTTGGCGACCGGCGCGGCGCGGGTCTTCCAGGTGAGGCAGGTTTTGGACGAAACCATGATTAAAAGCGAGGAAGAATTGGAAGCGGAAAAAGAAAAAATGGCCGAGGGCGCGCTGTTGGAAATTTCCGAAAGCGTTGAAGGCGAGAAAAAAGTGAGATTCAATCCCGAACGCCACATTATGGAAGACGAGGCGAAAAAGATCCAGAAAGGCATTAAGGCCGGCGAGGAACTTCTGGTGGAATTGGAAGAAAAAAGCGATTTCGGCCGCATCGCCGCTCAAACCGCCAAGCAAGTGATTATTCAGCGGATTCGCGAAGCGGAACGGGAAACGATCTTTGACGAATTTAAAAGCAAAGAAGGAGAAGTGGTTTCGGGCGTGGTGCAAAGAGTGGAACGGGGCGCGGTTTTTGTGGATATCGGCCGCACCGCGGGCGTGATCTATCCGGAAGAACAAATCCCGGGCGAATTTTATCGCATCGGCCAGCGTTTGCGCGTTTTGATCTTGGAAGTGCAAAAAGACGCGCGCGGGCCGGGAATTTTACTTTCCCGCGCGAACGCCAAAATGCTTCGCAAACTTTTTGAAATGGAAGTGCCGGAAGTTTCTTCGGGCGCGGTGGAATTTAAATCCATCGCCCGCGAAGCTGGTTCTCGCTCCAAGATCGCGGTGGCCGCGACCGAAGAGGGGGTTGATCCGATCGGTTCCTGCGTCGGCCAAAAAGGCACGCGGGTACAGGCGGTGATCAACGAGCTTGGCGGCGAGAAGATTGATATTATTGAATGGTCGCCGGATCAGACTAAATTTATCGCCAATGCCCTTTCGCCGGCCAAAGTTTTGAACGTGGAAATAAAAGAAGAAGAACGGGCGGCCAGAGCGGAAGTGCCGGAAGATCAGTTGTCGCTGGCCATCGGAAAGAGGGGGCAGAACGTGCGCTTGGCCGCCAAACTGACCGGTTGGAAAATAGATGTTAAAGGCGCGGAAGCGGTTTTGAAAAAAGAAGATAGCGAAACGAAACCCGCCGACGCTCTAACGAGCTCTGGCGAGGCAAAGGAAGAAATAAAACCCGCCGACGCCCAAGAGGACTCCGGTGAGGCAAAGCCCGCCTCTGCTTCAGAAAGCTCCGGCGAGGCAAAGGAAGAAAAGCCGAAGAAGAGAGGGAGGAAAAAGAAAATCTCAGACTCGGAAATATCTTCTGAAAACTAAGGCTCGGCTAATCATCCCAAAAACCAGAAGGCTCGGAAACACAGTTTCAAAAGCGTAAAATTTTCCCCAGCGAGGAAAATTTTACTCGCCAATCCTCCTCGCTCTCCCCCGCAGTTGCGGGGGAACCCTGCCCGCTCGTCGGATTGAGCGTTTTGAGAACTGCATTTCCTCGCCTTTTAAATATCAGGCCGGCGCGTCTCACGATGTTTTTGGAGACGATTAGCCTCGCCTTCATAATTTTTTAATTTTATTGGTAATATTCGTAATAATTAGTAATTTAGTAGGATATTATGAAGCTCGATATTAAAAAACTTCCCCAGTCGGAAGTGGAAATGCTTTTTGAGCTTAACCCCAAAGAATGGGGCGAGTTTGTTTTGGAAGCGACAAAGGAATTGGGGCGTGAAGTGAAAATTGACGGTTTCCGGCCCGGCCAGGCGCCGCCAAAACTGGTGGAACAGAAAGTGGGAACGGGTCGCCTTTTGGAGAAAGCCGCGGATCTGGCGGTGCGCCGGAATTTCGGGGAAGCGGTCAAGAAAAATAACTTGGAACCGATCGCGCCGCCGGAAGTTCAGATTTTGAAGATCGCGGCCGAAAATCCTTTTGGATTTAAAATCAAAATAAGCGTGGCGCCGGAATTAAAAATTGGCGATTATTACAGGATTGCCCGGACTCGCGCAAAGTCGCGTGAAGAGACCAAAGTGGCGGATGAAGAAATTGAAAAATCTTTGGCTTGGCTCCAAAAATCGCGGACCAAATTCGCCGCGGTTTTCCGTCCCGCCCAAAAGGGAGATCTGGCGGAAGTTGAATTCACAATGAGTTGCGAGGCGAAGCCCGCCTCCGCCCAGGAAGGCTTCGGCGAGGCGAAGGAAATTCTCAATGGAGAAGTCAAGAACTATTCAATAATTTTGGGCGAAGGTTTGAATTTCGTGCCCGGATTTGAAGAGCAAATTTTAGGGCTTAAAGAAAATGAAGAAAAAAGCTTTAGCCTGCTTTTTCCCGAAGATTGGTCCGACAAAAATTTAGCAAAGCCGAGCTTAGCTCTGGCCAGCCAGCTGGTTGATTTCAAATTAAAAATGAAGTCGGTGCAAGAAGGGCAAAAGCCGGAGTTAAATGATGAATTCGCCAAGAGCCTCGGCGAATTTAAGGATCTGGAAGCTTTAAAAGAAAACATCAAAGAGGGTTTGCGCCACGAAAAAGAGCATAAAGAAAAAGATCTTTGGCGCTTGGAGATTCTGAAAGAGATAGCCAAAAAATCGGAAGCTGAAATTCCAAAAATTTTGTTGGAAGCGGAGAAAGAAAAAATGCTGGCGGAGCTTGAACAGAACTTGGCGCAAATGGGGCTTCAATTTGAGAAGTATCTTGAAGACATCAAAAAAACCAAGGACGAATTAAAAAAGGAATGGAACGGGAAAGCGGAGGAACGGGTAATGGCGGCTTTGATTTTGCGCCAGATCGCCCAGAAAGAAAATCTGGAAGTGGGGGAGGAGGATTTGGAAAAGGAAGTGAGCCGCTTTTTTTCAAGATTTCAGAGCGCGACCGCAGGGGAAAGCCAGATTGACAAAGGACGATTAAAAGAGTATATTAAAGGTAGCCTGCTAAACGAAAAGGCTTTCCAACTTTTGGAAGATTTTTCAAAACAGGCTACCGGGTAGTAGAAATTTGACAATTTTTTGTTTTGATTCGCCTTCGGCGAATCAGTCAAATTTTCACTACCCGGCCTAGATTTTAATTAATTAAATTAAGCGAGCCAAGAAGAGCCATTTCATGAATTTGATTCCGACGGTCATTGAAAAATCGCCCGAGGGCGAGCGCGCTTACGACATCTATTCGCGGCTTTTAAAAGAGCGGATAATCTTTTTGGGCGGTCCGATCACTGATTCGGTTGCCAATTCCGTGATCGCCCAGATGCTTTTTTTAGCGTCGCAAGACCCGAAAAAAGACATCACGCTCTACATTAATTCGCCCGGCGGCGTCGTCACTTCGGGGTTGGCGATCTACGATACCATGCAGCACGTCAAACCCGAAGTTTCCACGATTTGCATCGGCATCGCGGCTTCCATGGGCGCGGTGCTGCTTTGCGCCGGCGCGAAAGGCAAACGCTTCATTTTGCCCAATTCCGAGGTGCTTTTGCACCAGGTGATGGGCGGCGTCGAAGGCCAAGCGGTGGACATTGATATTGCCGCGCGCCAGATATTGAAAGTGAAAGACCGTTTGAATCATATCCTCGCCAAGCACACCGGCAAAGACATCAAACAGATAGAGAAAGACACGGATCGGGATTTTTTCATGTCGGCGGAAGAAGCGAAAGCCTACGGCGCGGTGGATAAGATTATCAGAAACAAATAATTTTCGAGGTTTGTTTTTGATGCGGAACGGACAAAATTCTTTTGTCCGGAATGGGTTCTTGGTTCTCAAGTTTTATGGAAATAAATATTATTCTCGTTGCTTTTGGAGTCATCGCTTTGGCGATCGGCTCTCTTTTGGGTTATTTGACGCGCCAGACTTTGGCTAAAAAACAAGCGGGGACGATTGAGGCGCGTTTGGCCAAAATGACAGAGGAGAAAAAACAGGAAGCCAAGGAAATTTTGATCCAGGCCAAAGACAAGGCGATCAAAATCGCGGAAGAGGCCAGCCGCGAACATAAAGAAAGAGAACAACAGATCATGAGGCAGGAAGACAGATTGGAGCGGCGGGAGCAGTCCCTGGAGTCTAAGGCCCAGGAGTGGGATAAAAAATACGAAGAGCTGGCGCAAAAAGCGAAAAAAGTGAAGGAGATCAAAGATGAGTTAGAACAGATCCAGACAAAGAAAATGGCGGAATTGGAACGAGTGGCTGGACTTTTGCGCGAAGACGCCAAGAAGGAACTTTTGGCGGAAGTGGAAAGGGATGAAAAAGAGGTTTTGGCCGAGAGAATCAAGAAGTTGGAACAGAACGGAAAGGAAGAAATGGAAAAAAAAGCGCGTGACATTTTGACGCTCGCCATGCAGCGTTTTTCCGCTTCCCAATCCATTGAGGTGACGACTTCAACCGTGGCCTTGCCCAACGAAGAATTGAAAGGCCGGATCATCGGCAAAGAAGGCCGGAACATTAAGACCTTGGAAAAATTGACGGGCGTGGAAATTATCGTTGACGATACGCCCGGCGCCATCGTGATCTCCGCGTTTGATCCCACGCGGCGGCAGATCGCCAAAGTGGCCTTGGAAAAATTAATGGCTGACGGCCGGATTCAGCCGGCGCGAATTGAGGAAGCCGTGGAAAAAGCCAAAGAAGAAATTTCGGCGAAAATCCAGGAAGCGGGTGAAGCCGCGGTCTATGACACGGGCGTGGCGGGGCTTGACCCCAAGCTCATTCGAGTGCTCGGCCGTTTGAGATTCCGCACCAGCTACGGCCAGAATATTTTGCTTCATTCGGTGGAAGTGGCGCATTTGGCCGCGGCCATCGCTTCGGAAGTCGGCGCGGACGCCAATCTGGCTAAAAAAGCCGGACTTTTGCACGACATCGGCAAAGCCATCAGCCATGAGGTACAAGGTTCGCATGTTGAGATCGGGCGCACGATTCTGCAAAAATTCAATATGGCGCCGGAAGTCATCAAAGTCATGCAGGCGCACCACGAAGAATATCCTTACGAATCAACCGAGGCGATTATTGTGCAAGTGGCGGACCAGCTTTCCGGAGCCAGGCCCGGCGCGAGAAAAGATACTTTGGAAGCCTATCTTAAACGCTTGGAAGAGCTGGAAAAAGTAGCCAATTCTTTTGAGGGTGTGGATAAATCTTACGCGATTCAGGCGGGCCGAGAGATCAGAATTTTCGTTCAGCCCGAAAAGATGGATGATTTTCAGGCGCGCAAGCTGGCTCGGCAGATTGCCGATAAGATTCAGCAAGATTTAAATTATCCGGGAGAAATTAAAGTGACGGTGATCCGGGAAACGAGAGTGGTGGAATACGC
>CAYIFS010000013.1:0-6419 GCA_964362775.1 uncultured Candidatus Saccharibacteria bacterium | reverse complement strand
TTCGGTGATATTGTGGGTCGGCCGGGACGGTTGGCCTTAGCTAAAATTTTACCCGAACTCAAAAAGGAATTTGAGCCGGATTTGGTTTTGGCGAACGCCGAGAACGCGGCGCACGGCCAGGGAATTACGGAAAATGTTTTGAAGGAGTTGGCCGCGGCGGGCGTGGATTTTTTTACGACCGGCGACCACGCTTTTGCGCTCCAGGAAAGCGCCCGGATATTTGAAGAAAAGAGATTGCCCGTTTTGAGGCCGCAAAATTGGCCCGGCGAAGAATCGGGGCGGGGATTTGAAATTATTTCCTGCGGCGCGAAAAGAATTTTATTGGTTAATCTTTTGGGCCGGGTTTTCATGAAACGAGATTTTGACGATCCGTTCCCTGAAATTGAAGAAATTTTACAGGATTATTCATTGAAAGGAAAAGAAGAGGGAAGTGAGGCGATGGACGCGATCATCGTTGATTTTCACGCCGAGGCGACTTCGGAAAAAGCGGCTTTGGCTTGGTTTTTGGACGGCCGCGTTTCGGCGGTGCTCGGCACTCATACTCATGTGCCGACGGCTGACGAAAGAATTTTGCCGCAGGGCACAGCGCTGATCTCGGATGTCGGCATGGTGGGGCCGCAAAACTCAATTTTGGGCGTCCAAAAAGAGATTATTATCAAAAGATTCCAAACCCAACGCCTTTTGAAAATGGAAGTGGCCCAGGAAGGGCCGGTTGAAATTAACGGCGTTCTTTTGGAAATTGACAGTCGGACTGGGTTGACTCAAAAAATAGAACGGGTGCGGAAAATAGTTGATTTGAACTGAAAATTAGGCTAAAATAAAGAAAACTTAAAGGTCGAATTGAGACATGTAATATTTTTTCCCGATTTATGACCAAAGATCAATTGATTGAAGCAGTGGCGGCCAAATGTGCTTGTTCCAAAAAACAAGCGGATGAATGTTTGGAAGCGGTGATGGAAACCATTACCAAAGTTCTGCAAAAAGATGAGAAGATAGTTTTGACGGGGTTTGGCGCGTTTCTGGTTTCCCATCGCAAGGCCCGCCAAGGCGTGAATCCCAAGACCGGCGCCAAGATCCAGATCGCGGCCGCCAAGGTGCCGAAGTTCCGCGCCGGCAAAGCATTGAAAGACGCGGTGAGATAAGATATAATAAAAAAGTCAGTAACAAAAATCTCCGTCTCGAGGCGGAGATTTTTTGTGGCGTGAATTGAGAGCGGGCCGCCCTTTCGGGCGAGCCTCGCTCAAAATTGAAACAATTTTGAGCGGGTGAGCGGAATCGAACCGCCATCTCGACCTTGGCAAGGTCGCATAATAGCCGCTATACGACACCCGCACTTCGCCCCGCATCTGCGGGGCTCAGTGTGCCGAGGCTCGGAGTTGAACCGAGATTTCCTCTTTTTCAGAGAGGCGCCGTGACCACCTTGGCTACCTCGGCGGATTGGTAATTTGGATAGAAGCTTATGGCAAAGTGGGCAATGTAGGGATTGAACCTACGGCCTACTCGGTGTAAACGAGTCGCTCTGCCACTGAGCTAATTGCCCCTCACTTGAAAAGGATAGCGCCAAAGGCGCAAAGGCTTACAATCTTCTAATAACGATAAAACTAAAGAATCAGCTTATCCATAATGATTTTTTAAACCGTGTTATAAAAATTCTTTTCAAGTGAGGGGCTAAGCGCCCAAGGCATGGTGCGCGGGAGAGGATTTGAACCTCCAAGCCTTGCGGCACCAGCACCTCAAGCTGGCGTGTTTACCGGGTTTCACCACCCGCGCGTTTTGGCGGTTTTACCCCCACACCCTTATATGTCCGGCATTGGCCAATTTGCGCTTCGCGCGCATGAATGCCATTTATTCATAGGTTCGTGCTTACAATATTTTGGGTGTGGGGGTTTATTCTTCCTTATTTTCTTTTTTCTCCGCGACCGGCTTGAATTCCTCACTTTGCATCTTGGCCCGTTTGCCGAAACGCCGGCGCATGTAATAAAGTTTGGCCCGCCGGACTTTGGCGGTTTTTAGAATTTTGATCTTCTCAATGTTCGGGGAATGCAGAGGATAGGTTCTCTCCACACCCACGCCTGAAGCGATCTTGCGCACCGCAAAAGTGCCGTTCACGCCGCGGCCGTGTTTCTGGGCGATAACGAGTCCTTCAAAAGGCTGGATCCTTTCTTTCCCGCCTTCTTTGATCTTTTGATAAACTCGGATGGTCTGGCCAACCTTGATCTCCGGCAGATCTTTTTTGAGCTGTTCCTGAATGATTTTCATAAATTTGCTACAAAATACGAAAATATACGAATATACGAAAAATCCAATTCATAATCCGCAGTTTTTCGGCAGTTTTCATTGTTTATTTATGAATGGATATTAGCATAATCTTTATCTCTTTTCAAGGGTGGACAGAACTGTTTGAAGTTCGGCCGGCAAAGGGCTTTGGAAGTTTTTTTCTTGATTATCGGGAAGAGTAATTTTTAGTTCTTTGGCATGCAAAAACTGGCGGTTTAAACCTTTCGGCGCGGATTGTTTTCTAGGGCCATATTTTTTATCGCCCGCCACCGGATTTCCGAGCCAGGCCAAATGAACGCGGATTTGATGCAATCGGCCGGTTTTGGGCTGAGCTTCAAGAAGCGAATAATTTTTAAAACGTTCTAAAATTCGGTATTCAGTAATGGCGATTTTTCCGTCTTTGGCGATTTTTTGTTTGGTCGGGTCTGATTTTGAACGGGCCAAATTTTGCGCAATTTCTCCGCTTTCGTTCTTTGGCGCGCCGCAAACCAGCGCCAGATATTTTTTTTCCGCTTGGCGCTGTTTGAATTGTTTTTTCAGCCAATCAAAATTTTTTTGGTTTTTGGCGACGATTAAAACGCCGGAAGTGTCTTTATCCAGGCGATGGACGATGCCGGGACGCAAAAGGGGAACATCGCCGACATTTTTAATCTCCGGGTATCTCGCCAGAAGTCCGCTGACTAAAGTGGCGTCAACTTCTTTTTCCAAAGGCGAGCCGTCTTTTTTCTGGCGCGGGTGGACGGAGAGGCCGGCGGGTTTATCAACGACAATAATGTTCTCATCTTCGTAAATAATGCCAAATTCAATGGCGGGATTTGGAATCAGCTTGGCGGTGCCAGGCAGAATAAATTCCGGCGCGAAGGCGACCAGGTCGCCTTCGCGCAATAAAAAGAAAGGTCTTCTAATATTTTTACCATTGACCAAAATACGCCCGAGCCTGATTCGTTCCTTTAAATGGGCGCGAGAAAACGAAGGAAGTTTTTCAGCCAGAAATTTATCCAGTCGTTCAGTTTTTGAAGCGATAAATGAATTTTTCATAAGGCGGTCGTTTAATAAAAAACGCCGGAATTTCAGGCGTTAGGTTTGGCTTAAAAGTTTAAGAATGGTCTCAAAATCATCTTCTTTTGAGGCTTTATTTTTCTTTTTAAAACCGCATCGCTCGCATTGGTGCAAAATGATATTTTCTCCTTTTTTGATTTCCGCGCTTATCGGTTCCATCGGTCCTTCGCAGGCGCAGACGCGGTCGCCTGGATTTACGTCAACGTGTTTGCTCCAAAGGCATTTGGGGCAGTGATTGGTATAGCCGTTCCCGCGCGCGGCAAAGCCGCATTTTTCACAAACAAAATCTTCTTTGAGTCGCTGGAATTTTCTGTCCGGAAGGGTCATTTTGGAGTGTGGGCAATGCAGGAATCGGACCTGCAGCCTTTCCCATGTCAAGGGAACGCTCTACCACTGAGCTAATTGCCCCTCACTTGAAAAGGATAGAATTTTTAATCCTTTTCTTTAAATGCGTATATGAACCGGAGAATCTTTTTAATTGATCTTCTCTATATTTCGCGTCTTTTTGGGAAAAGTAAGCTTCGTAATAAACAAGTTTAAGCGGCTTCCTTGGATTAGTCGCTTTTTCTTTCCCGCCGTTATGCTCTTCAATTCTTCGCCTTAAATCATTTGTATAGCCAATATATAGTTTATCATCTTTATCGCTTTTTAGAACATAAACATAAAACATATCCTTTTCAAGTGAGGGGCTAATTGCCCTTTATTTATTTTATCAATAATACCAGGAAAATTATCAAGGTGATAATCATCAGCCAGCCGATGGTCCAGAAAAGGAGTTTAATTGCTTCTTTCTTCGCGCCGTTAAGGAAAAGATAAATCGGTCGGCCGAAAACTAAAAGTCCGGTGATGGCGGCCGAAACCACGAAAAGCATCAAAAGCGCCGTCGGCAGAAAAAAACTTTTCGCTTGGCCGAAAAAATTCTCTCCGTTGAAAAGCAGCCAGGAAACAGAAGCGACATAGGCCGAGGCTAAAAAGGAATGGATGAATCCATAAATTATTAGTTTGCTGTTTTTCATATTATCAGTTATTTAGTTATTTTTTACGCGGTGGGCGCGCCAGGATTCGAACCTAGAACCGCGAAGGTATAAGCTTCGTGCTCTGCCGTTGAGCTACGCGCCCCTCACCTATGGAGGATTTTATTATAAAATATAAAAATTGAATATAGATCGATTTTTCATTTTGTCATTATCATTATGAAAATTTAAGCATTTGCGCCTTTGGCGCTATCCTCCATAGGTGAGGGGCTACGCGCCCTTCCCTTTTTTGATGAGCGTTTCAAACTCTTCTTTTTCAATGGTTTCTTTTTCCAACAAGACCTCGGTGATTTTTTGGAGAAGGGCGCGTTTTTGCGTTAAAATCTTTTGAGCGGTTTGGGAGGCTTGCGAAATGAAATTAGAGATTTCTTTATCTATTTCCGCCGCGGTCTTTTCGGAATAATTTTTTTCGGTGGTGATCTCTTTGCCAAGAAATATCAAGTTTTCGGTTTCGCCGAAAGTCCGCGGTCCGAGCTTTTCCGACATCCCGAAACGCATGACTAGCCGTTGGGCCAAATCAGTCGCTTTTTCCAAATCATTGGAAGCGCCGGTCGTGATCTCGCCAAAGATCATTTTTTCGGTTTCAAAACCCGCGAGCAGAACCGCGAGTTCTTCGGTAAATTCGGTTTTGGAATGCAGATGTTTGTCTTCCGTCGGCAATTTCAAAGTGTAGCCGGCGGCTTGGCCTCGGCTGATAATGGAAATTTTCCGTATGGGATCCATATGGGGGAGGGAGGCCGCCACGAGCGCGTGGCCGGCTTCGTGCCAGGCCGCGATCTTTTTTTCTTCCGCGTTCAAAAGATGACTTTTGCGTTCCGGCCCCAATAGAACTTTTTCAATTGAAGAAACGAGTTCGGAAAAACCAATTTCTTTTTTATTTTCCCGTGCGGTCATAATCGCGGCTTCGTTGGCTAAATTGGCCAGATCCGCGCCCGAAAAGCCCGGCGTACGTTCGGCAATTTGACGCAAGTTAACGGCGGGGGCTATCGGTTTATTTTTAGTATGAATTTTTAAAATGTCCTCGCGGTCGTTGATGTCGGGCAGATCCAAAACTACCCTTCGGTCAAACCGTCCCGGCCGCAAGAGGGCCGGATCCAGAATATCCGGCCGGTTGGTGGCGGCGAGTAATACCACGCCGTTGTTGGGTTCAAACCCATCCATCTCCACTAAAATTTGATTCAGAGTTTGTTCTCGTTCATCGTGTCCGCCGCCCAGTCCCGCGCCGCGATGCCGGCCGATAGCGTCCAATTCGTCAATGAAAACAATGCAAGGGCTGCTTTTTTTGGCGGTTTGGAAAAGATCGCGAACTCGCGCGCTGCCGACTCCGACGAACAGTTCCACGAATTCGGAGCCCGAAATATGAAAGAAGGGGACATTCGCTTCGCCGGAAACCGCGCGGGCGAGCAAAGTTTTGCCGCAACCCGGCGGCCCGATGAGCAGAACGCCTTTGGGAATTTTGGCGCCGATATCAATGAATTTTTTGGGATGGCGCAAAAATTCCACCACTTCTTCAAGCTCCTGTTTGGTTTCTTTAAGCCCGGCCACGTCTTTGAAAGAAGTTTTTTCTTTTTGGTCCTGCGGCATGATCATTTTGGCGAGCGACCGCGTAAAGTTGAAATTTTGGCCGGCGCCTTTTTGCGCTTGGCGCATAATGAGCCAAAAGAAAAGACCGACGAAAAGCAAGGGCAGAATAAAAGAAATCGCCGCTTCGCCGAGCCAGTATTTCCAGCCGCTGTTTTGTTTCACTTCCAATTTCACCGCCTGTAATTTTTGCGGATCAACGCCGTAATTTTTCAAGGAATCGGTCAGACTCGTTTCCGTTTCTTTGGCGCCGGTTTTCTTGATGTTGTCTTTAAAGATGATTTCCAAGTTTTGGCCATTGACCGAAATTTTGGAGATTTTTTCCGCGTTAATCTCCCCGGCCAACTCATTCAAAGAGAGCGTTTCCGGCTTCGCGCTGTTTTGCGAATTTGAGAACAAAGAAAAAACCGCCGAGATGATGAAGAAAACCATCAGAACGACAAAGATATTTTTAGTGAGACTTTTCAT
>CAYIFS010000012.1:7176-14322 GCA_964362775.1 uncultured Candidatus Saccharibacteria bacterium | reverse complement strand
AAAAAGTTAAAAAGAATTTGGAAAAGAATAATTTTCCGCCCGTTGAATCATCTTTAGTTTGGTCGCCTAAAAATAAGATTAAAATAGACAGCGACAAAACAAAAGAACAGCTGGAAAAGCTTTTTGAAAAATTAGAAGAACATGATGACGTCAACGAGATCTACTCTAATCAAGAATGAAAAAAATAATATGCTGATCTTGGGCATTGATCCGGGCAGCGCCGCCTGCGGCATCGGGCTTATCCGGTACGAGAACAAAAAAATAATTCTGGAAGGCTACGATTGCCTAAAAACCTTTCCCAGCGGAAGCACCGCCGAAAGACTAAAGGACCTTTTTACGCAGCTTGAAAAAATCCTCAAAAAATACCGGCCGAAGGTCGTGGCGGTGGAAGACATTTTCTTTTTTAAAAATCAAAAGACCGCGGTCAAGGTCAGCCAGGCACGGGGCGTCATCCTGCTCGCCGCGGCTAAAAGCGGCGCCGAAATCTTTGAATTTACGCCCCTCCAGGTCAAGCAAGCTCTGACGGGCTACGGCCGAGCCGAAAAAAAACAAATCCAGGCCATGGTAAAAAGTTTTCTGCGTCTCAAAGAAGTTCCCAAGCCCGACGACGCGGCCGACGCCCTGGCCCTGGCCATTTGCTGCGCCCATTCCCTTCCTCTCCTCTTCCACACCGAAAGAGGGGCTTGACCCCTCACATGGAAAAGAATGCGAGTCTGGCTCGCGAACAGAAAATATAATTTAAATAATTAGGAATTGAGAATCTAATAAAAATTGTTTCTTTTGGATGGTCAAAAACTTTCTTTTCCATGTGAGGGGTTGACAGCTAAAAGCCAATCAAATAAAATTACGTGGAATAATAATTCTTCTCCTCAAAGGTCGAAATAAAAAATAAAATAAGCAATTTTTATTTTCTATGAAAGATAATCTATACCAAGCCGGCGATGGTTTGGAGGAAGTTGAAGAAGACGATGCAGAAAAAGATGATTCTCCGGGGGAGGCGGAAGGCGAACCCGCAGAGGCGGCGGAACTTGACGACGACTTGATAGAAGAAGAGGAGCCGGAAAAATAGGACCAATAATTAAAAAATTCCCACCTGAAACGGGGATTTTTTAATTTATCCCCACACCAAATTTTTGGTGTGGGGATTTATTGAAAAAAATCTTTTTATGTGCCAGAATTAAAAAGATGCTTCCGAAATTTTACCGACCTAAAAGGAAAATAGCCGTGAAGATCAAAAAGAACATCAAAAAGATCTTTCGGCTGATCCTCTGGCTTTTTTTAAGCGCGCTCTTTTTGGGCTTGGCGGTTTTTATTTATTTTGCCAAAGATCTGCCCAATCCCTCAAAAGTAAGCGAACGACGAGTCACCGAATCCACGAAAATATTAGACCGAACGGGCCAAATAATCCTTTATGATATCCACGGCGAAGAAAAAAGAACCGTCGTCGCTCTGGACCAAATTTCTCAATTCGCCAAAAATGCCACTCTGGCCGCGGAAGACTCCAGTTTTTATAAGCATCACGGGCTTGATTTCAAAGGCATCGCCCGCGCCTTTATTTATGATTTTTTGGGCCGAAGCACCGCCCAGGGCGGATCAACCATCACCCAACAGTTCATAAAGAAATCAATGCTCACTTCCGAAAAAAAGATAAGCCGAAAGATCAAAGAAGCCGTTTTGGCGATTGAACTTGAAACCCGATATTCAAAAGATGAGATCTTGAATTTTTATCTGAATGAAATCCCTTATGGCTCTAATGCCTATGGGATTGAAGCCGCCGCCCAGACCTTTTTTAACAAACAAGCCAAAGATTTAAATCTGGCCGAAAGCGCGTTACTGGCCGCCGTGATCAAGGCGCCAAGTTATTATTCTCCCTATGGTTCCCATCCGGAAGAATTAAAAAATCGCCAAAATCTGGTGCTGAACCGAATGGCCGAACTGAATTTTATCAGCCAAGAAGAAGCGGCGGCGGCTAAAAAAGAAGAACCTAAATTCTCGCCGCAAGCCCATGGCCTAAAAGCGCCGCATTTTGTTATGTATGTCAAAGAATATCTGGAAGAAAAATACGGCCAAGATTATGTTGAAAAAGCCGGATTGAAAGTGTACACCACTCTTGACTGGGACCTTCAATCAATCGCCGAAGAAATAATTTCTGAAGGGGCGAAAAATAATTGGACCAAGTACAAAGCCTATAACGCGGCCCTCGCCGCGGTTGACCCCAAGACCGGCCAGATCCTGGCCATGGTCGGCTCGCGCGATTATTTTGATCTGGAACA
This sequence comes from uncultured Candidatus Saccharibacteria bacterium, assembly GCA_964362775.1. Taxonomy (GTDB): domain Bacteria; phylum Patescibacteriota; class Minisyncoccia; order Portnoybacterales; family GWB1-42-6; genus GWB1-42-6. The sequence goes on along the minus strand of CAYIFS010000012.1, from coordinate 12,049 downwards.
TGACGGCAACGTGAATGTCACCCTGCGAGATCGCCAACCGGGTTCTTCTTTTAAGCCCTTCGCCTATGCCGAAGCTTTTAAGAAAGGCTACACCGCCGAAACAATCCTTTTTGATCTAAAAACCGAATTCAATCCGAATTGCCCCGCGGATGGGACGGGCGAAAAAGACGAATATGGCCTGGATTGCTATAACCCCGGAGATTATGACGATAAATTCCGGGGCCCCGTCACCATCCGCGAAGCCCTGGCTCAATCTCTTAATCTCCCTTCGGTTCAAGTGCTTTATCTTGCCGGCGTGCCGGGAACCATAAAATTGGCCAAAGAAATGGGCATCTCTACCTTAAACGACCCGGATCGCTATGGCCTTTCGCTGGTTTTGGGCGGCGGAGAAGTAAAGCTTTTGGACGAAGTAGCCGCTTATTCCGTTTTCGCCAACGACGGAATTAAAAATGAAAAAACGCCGATCTTGAAAATTGAAGACGCTAAAGGAAAGGTGATTGAAGAATTTAAAAGCCGGCCAAAAAAAGTTTTGGAACCGCAGATTAGCCGCCTGGTTTCCGATATTCTTTCCGACAACGCGGCCCGATCGCCGATCTTTGGTGAAAATTCTGCCCTTTATTTTTCCGACCGGCCCGTGGCGGCCAAAACCGGCACGACGGAAAAATACCGCGACGCTTGGACCCTGGGCTATACCCCTTCGCTTAGCGTTGGGCTCTGGGTCGGCAATAATGACAATTCTTCCATGGCGAAGTCCGGCGCCGGCATCGCGGCCGCGGGACCTCTTTGGCACAGCTTTATTAAAAAAGCCTATGAGAATAAAATTAAAAATTGCCAAGGACAAGAAGAACAGCCTGAAAATCTTTTCTGTTTACCCAAAGAACCCGAAGCCTTCCAAAAACCCGAAACAAAATCAACCTCTAAATCTATTCTAAACGGCTCTTATTTTACCGAGAGGTCCTATTGGGTGAATAAAATTTCCGGCGAACCGGCCAATTCCGAAACGCCGGCCGAGCTCTTGGAAGAACGCCGATCAAAAGAAGTCCATAATATTCTTTATTATGTGAAAAAAGGCGATCCTCAAGGAGAAATTCCCCAAGAGCCAGCGAACGATCCTCAATATAAAAATTGGGAGGCGCCGGTTCAAAATTGGGCCGGCCAACAAGGATTCAACAACGGGCCGGTTTCTCAAAACGATCAAAATTCCGGCCAACTCAAAATAACCATTCTTAAACCCCAGGGAAACGAAGTTCTCGTCCAAAATTTCATTTTCACCGTTTCTTTTTCCGCGCCTCTCGGCCTTTCCCAAATCGATTTTTTCGCCAATGATAATTTCTTAGGTTCTATCAGTGGACCACCCTACGAAATAAATGTTGATCTGAAAAGTATTTCCGCCGGTTTAAATATCCTAAAAGCGAAAATTTACGACCGGGCGCTAAATCGCCAAGAAGACCAAATTGCTGTTTTTGTGAATAAATAAAATCTTGCCTTAATTAAAAAATCCCCCCCGCAGCTGCGGGGGGGATTTTTTTAAACCCTGAATTTTATTCGTTCCAAGACCAAACTTCTGAATCTTTTTTTAATCGTTTTAAAAATCAAATTCTCTTTTATTTGAAATTCATTGGTCCAAACGGAATTCTTGCAACGCACCATTAAAAATTTATTTTTTAATTGGAAAGGCTTGGATCTGTTTTTAAATTTTTCTCCCAAGGAATCTTCTACTATCGCGTCCCAATCATCTTTTAATTTTTTAAACCTCAATTCGTCTTCCATCCCCAATTGCCTAACCTTAAGAGGCAAAATTTTTCCAATGGGAGTAAACATCTTAATTGGTCTTTATCGGCATGACCACATAAAGGTAATCATCATTCTCGGCTGATTTTATAACGGCCGCCGTTGATTCGGAACTGAAACCCATGAAGATCTGCTTGGCGGAAATATTATTCAGCCCGTCAAGCAAATAACGGTAATTGAATTCTATTTCCATCCCCTTCCCCGTCACCTCCGCCTGGATCTGGGTTTTATTCTCTCCTAAATCCGGGTCTTGGGACAAAATCTCTATTTTCCCTGTTTGGATTGAAAATTTAATATTATTCACTTTACTGCTAAAAAACCCGGCAATCCGAACCGCGTTCAAAAATTCTTCTTTATTCAACAAAAGTTGGGTGATAAAATTCTTAGGAATAATTTGCTGATAATCGGGGTATTGGCCGTCAATCAGGCGGGAGATAATTTGGATTTCGCCGCTTTCAAATAAAATCTGATTTGATCCTAAAATTATTTTTGTTATTCCCTCTTTTTCACCCAAAATTCTGATTAGTTCTTGGGCGGTGCGCTGAGGAATGATCATTAAATACTCTGATTTTATTTTCTCTATTTTTTCAATTTTTTCTGCCAGACGGAAACTATCGGTCGCGACCAACTTTAATTCTTCTTTATTGATATTTAAAAAGACTCCTGAAATTTCCGGACGGGATTCGGAAATAGCCGCGCAACCCGAAACCCTCATTAATCCTTCTTTAAAAGAAAGATTATTTATTTCCAAGATTGGATCGTTTTTTATCTTGGGGATGATTGGAAAATCATCGGCCGGCAAACCCTTAATGGTCGCTTTATAGTTTTCGCATTTGACCGTTAAAACATTATTTTTCGCTTCCAACTCTATTTTTTTATTGGGCAAATTGCTGATAAAATTAAAAAGGATTTTTGCCGGACAAGTTATCGCCCCCTCTCTTTCTATCTTTCCGCTCGTCCAAGTATTGATTCCTATTTCCAGGTTGGTAGAAGAAATCTTTAACCGGCCATTCTCACTTTCCAATAAAAGATTATTTAAAATCGGCAAGGTTAAATTTTTGCCAATAATATTTTGGGTGATGTTTAAATTATTTTTTAAATTTTCCTGAAGACAGACGATTCTCATAATTTTAATTCTTTATTTATTTAAGAAAAACTTATTACTACTTTTTTATTTTCTGTGGAAAAGAAGATTTTTTCAATTCAGCTCCGGATAATTTTAGGTGCTTTTTTGGGGATAAATCTTTGATAATATTTCCTTTATCTTTAAGAAAATATTTATCCGAGGGTTTTCAGGGCTTTTTCCACAATCAAATCAACAGGTTAATTATTATAAATTCTTTCTTTAATTAGGCTGATTTCTTGTTTCAGAAGTTCGTTGGTTTCAAGCTCTTTGTTTAGTTTTTCGCAAGCGTACATGATTGTCGTGTGGTCTCGGCCGCCGATCTTTTCTCCGATAAAAGGGAAAGACTTTTTTAATTCTTCCCGGATCAAATACATCGCCACTTGCCGAGGATAGACCATTTCTTTTTTCCGACAACGGTTAATTAATTCACTGGAATTTATATCATAAAAATCAGCCACCGCCTGGAGGATATTTTTGTAATGGACCACTTTTTTGGGCGGAGAAATAAGATGGGATAAAATTTGGGTCACTTTTTCAATCGTCAGGTTGCTTTGGCCGGAAAGCTGGGTGGCGGCGATTACCCGATTAAGCGCGCCCTCCAGCTCTCGGATGTTTTTAGGGATATTGGCCGCGATATACGTTAAAACGTCTTCGGTTAAATTTATTTTCTTTTCCTCGGTTTTTATTTTTAAAATGGCCATTCTGGTCTCCAGATCCGGAAAAGAAATATCAGCGATCATTCCCCCCTCAAAACGCGACCTCAATCTTTCTTCAAGGGTGGCGATGGCTTTTGGGGGCCGATCAGAGCTTAAAATTATTTGCTTGTTCTTTTGATAAAGAAAATTGAATGTATGAAAAAATTCTTCTTGGGTTTTTTCTTTTCCGGACAAGAATTGGATGTCATCAATGATTAAAACGTCGGTTTGGCGGTAATTTTCTTTGAATTCCTCCATTTTGCCGTTATGGAGGGCGCTCACGACTTCCGAGGTGAATTTTTCGGAGCTTGTATATTTTACTTTCTTTTTTCTTTTGTATTTTTCAATGATTTCATTGCCGATGGCTTGCAGAAGGTGGGTTTTCCCAAGCCCCACTCCCCCATAAATGAACAAAGGGTTGTAAATTTCCCCAGGGCTGTTGATGACGGCTCTCCCGGCGGCTTGAGCCAGTTCGTTGAAAGAGCCGATAATAAAGTTTTCAAAAGTGTATTTTGGGTTAAGGTTGGTTTCTTTGTCCACTTGGAATTCCTGAAAAGATTGGCTGGCGTTCGCGGGAGTTTCTTTCTTGGGCGAGGTTCTGGTTGAGCGGTTTAAAACAGGCGCGCTTTGGATTGCCGAGGGATTATTGACGAATTTTAATTCCTTAATTTCAAGAGAAAGATTGCGGAGAGCTCGCAGAATAAGCTTGTTGTATTTGTTCTCCAGCCATTCCTTACTGAAGCCGTTGGGCACGCCGATCGTGGCCAGGCCATCTTTGTTTTTTAAAATACCGGTGTCATGAAACCAGGTAATAAAATTAGCCTTAGAGATATTAAGCTCTATTTCGCCCAGCGCCGATTGCCAGAGTTCTTCATTGGTCATATTTGGATATTTCATCTTCCCCCTCCCAGAGGCGAACAGCCTTTAACTTCTTAAAATATACAATGGCCGTTCAGTGGAAGTAAATACTTTCTCCTTTATTGTTTTCATTATAGCATGGTCAAAAATTTCAAAAGAGGCGAAAACAAGGGGGAAAAAGAGGAAAAGAGACGTTAATGTGGATAAGAAGGGGAAGAAAAGATGAGAACTCTTTTTATCAGAATAATGATTTTTTATTCTGTCAAAAAGGAAACCCCTCACCTATAAAGGAATTTTTTAAAAGTTATCTGTAGCGATTAATTTTTGTTCTTCCAATAATCGTAAGCTTTCTTATTTAATATTTATTTTGCGAGCAGGGCTCGCCTTCCTTTATGGGTGAGGG
>CAYIFS010000012.1:0-7076 GCA_964362775.1 uncultured Candidatus Saccharibacteria bacterium | reverse complement strand
GTGAGGGTTTACTTTTCTCCTTTTTAACCTTATACTTATGAGGATAAAAATTAAGACCGGATCATATGAGTGTTACTTTTCAGCCAAAGAAGAAAAAGAGGAATAAGACCCATGGTTTTTTGGTTCGCCAAAGAACGAAATACGGCCGTCGGGTCATCAGCGCCCGCCGCCGCAAGGGACGGAAAAAATTGACCGTTTAATCTATGTTAAAGAAGGTTTTTCATTTAAAAAAGAGAAAGGACTTTGAGAACATTTTTAAAAACGGCGTTTTTTTCAACGGAGAAGGGTTATCTTTGAAAATAAAAAAGAATGAGTTGCCTTACTCTCGTTTTGCCGTAGTGACGAGTCTCCGTGTCTCAAAAAAAGCGGTTGAACGCAATCGTTTGCGCCGTCAAATTTGGGAAATTTTGAGAAAGAGCCTTGGCAAGATAAAAAACGGTTTTGACACGGTCTTTGTGGTCAAAGCCAATCTTTTGGGAAAAAAATACGATCAAATTGAAACAGAGATGGAAAAAATTTTGAAAAAAGCCAAAGTCCATGATTAAAAAATTTTTATTGTTTCTTTTGAAAGCGTATCAACTGATTCTCTCGCCCGACCAAGGGTTTTTTAAAAAAGAGAGGCCGCCGATCTGCCGTTTTTCCCCTTCTTGCTCTCAATACAGCCTTGAAGCGATAGAAAAATTCGGCGTCAGGAAAGGAGTGGGTCTTTCAATTAAAAGAATCCTTAAATGCCACCCCTGGCATCTGGGCGGGCTTGATCCCCTTCCTTGAATTTTATGAATATTATTTCTCTGATTTTTAACGAAGCGCTTTACCGACCCCTGTTTAACGGGCTGATTTTTTTATACAATACGATCTCTTTTCAGGATTTCGGAGTGGCGATCATTCTTTTGACCTTGCTAATCCGATTGGTTTTGTATCCTCTGAACCAGAAAGCGATAAAATCCCAAAAGGCGCTGAATGTTTTGCAACCGCAGATTAAAGAGATCCAGCAAAAATTCAAAGGCGAGCGGCAAAAACAAGGGCAGGCCTTAATGGAACTTTATCAAAAGAATAAGATCAATCCGGCCGGAGGATGCCTCCCTTTGCTTTTGCAATTGCCGATTTTGCTGGCCCTTTATCAGGTTCTTTGGAATGGATTAAATCCGGAAAGATTAAATGTCCTTTATTCTTTCATCAGCCGGCCCGAAGCGATAGATCCAATGTTCTTGGGTTTTATGGACTTGGCAAAAGGCAATCCTTGGATGGCGATCTTGGCCGGGATCTTCACTTTTGGGCAATCCAAGATGATGATTTCCAAAAAATCATTAAAGGGCCAGCCCGGGGATTTTTCCGTGATGATGAATAAACAAATGCTTTATTTTATGCCCTTGGTGACGGTTTTTATCGCTTGGAATCTGCCGGCGGGATTGTCTCTTTATTGGGTGGTGATGACTCTTTTCGGCATCGGCCAGCAATACTTGGTTTTAAGAGAAAAAAATGAATGACCTCCTTTTGGAAATAAAAAAAATTATTGAAGAAATTCTGGCCAAAATGGATTTTTCAGGCGAAGTGAAAGTTGACGAGGAAGGCCAGAATTTCGTTTCCGCCAATATTCAAAGCGATGAAGCGAGTTGGTTGATCGGAAAAGGCGCGGAAAATCTGATGGCCTTGCAACAGATCACGCGCGCGATCTTGAATAAAAAATTCGGCGAGGCGACTCCCCGATTTTCTTTGGACGTGGATTCTTATCAAAAAAACAGGCTGGAAACTTTGACCCGGATGGCCAAAAATTTAGCCGAAGAAGTTTTAAGAACCGGGGAGTCACGGTGGTTGCCGCCGATGTCTTCTTACGAAAGGCGGGCGGTCCATTTGGCCTTGGTTGATTTTTTAGGCGTTAAAACGGAATCAGAAGGAGAAAGCGAAGAGAGACAGGTGGTCATCAAACCGGTCATAAAGGAACAATAAAATGCTAGCCAGGAGGATCGCTTTAAATTCGTTGGTTTCGGCGGCCGTGCGGGTGGCGGGCACCGTTATTTCTCTGGCGACCATCGGATTCGTCACTCGTTATTTTTCCCGGGCGGAGTGGGGAGAATTTTCCATTATTTTGGCTTTCGGCGGAATTTTCGCGGTTTTGGCGGACCTGGGTCTTTATCAGATGATGGTGCGGGAAATTTCCCGCGAAGGCGCGTCGGAAAACAAAATAATCAATAATATTTTTACCTTAAGGCTGTTTTCCAGCCTTTTTATTTTTGCCCTGGCGCCCATTGCCAGTCTTTTCTTGCCCTATTCTGATTTGACGCGCCTGGGTATCGCTTTGGGGATGGTCGGCTTTTGGTTTTTAACCGATGTTCAGGTTTTGGTGGGGATATTCCAAAAATATTTACGCATGGATAAGGTCGCTCTGGCGGAATTCTCAGGAAAGATCGTTCAATTTTTGGCGGTCATTTGGTTTATCAAAGAAGGATTTGGTTTCCTTTGGATCGTTTTAACCGTTGTTCTCGGGGGGCTTATTAACTTTTTAATCGTTTGGTATCTTTTGGCCGGCCACGCCAAACTCCGGCTTGATTTTGATTTCCCTTTTTGGAAAGAGATTTGGCGGAAGAGCCGTTCTTTGGCCATGGCCAATATTTTGACGATGATCTATTTTTCAGCCAACGCCATCATTCTTTCCGTCTTTTGGCCGCCGGAGGACGTGGGAATCTTCCGTTTGAGCTACAAAGTTCTGGAGGGGCTGATCTTTTTTCCGACCATGTTCGTCGGACTCATCATGCCTCTTCTTTCTCGCTATGCCCTGCCCGACTTTAAGATGTTTAAAAAAACTTTTCAGCGAACCTTTGATATTTTGATGATCTTTGGCTGGCCGCTGGTTTTCGGCGGAATAATTGTTTCTCCCCAGATCATCCAACTTTTGGGCGGTAGCCAATATCAAGAATCAGTCATGATTTTAAAAATTTTGATGGCGGCGGTCGGTTTTATTTTCTTAGGGACGCTGTTTTCTTTTGGTCTGATCGCCTTGGGAAAACAAAAAATTCTGCTTAAAATTTCAGCGGCGGGCATGGCGGTAAATTTGATCTTGAATTTGATTTTTATTCCCAAATACTCTTTTTTGGCCGCCGCTTGGGTGACGGTTTTGACCGAGGGTTTGGTGTTGGGCCTGATGTTCTGGGTCTTCTGGCGTTTTTGGCGCCTTTGGCCGTCATTCCGCTCCGCTCTTAAAAGCTTTTTAGCCGCCTTGATTATGTCTCTTTTTCTCTGGTATTTTCATGAGAAAAACCTGTTATTTTTGGTCTCTCTCGGAGGAATGATCTATTTTTTGACGCTTTGGCTTTTCAAGGGGTTCTCTTTAAAAGATCTCGGGGAATTATTGAGAGGAAAAGAAAGCGCTTAAATTCTTTCTATGCTTTCGGGAAAATTGAAATTAAAGAGCCTTGAGTTGTTTTTTCTGGCCTTGGTTTTTTATTTGCCTTTTCAAATAGCGTTGAATTTGGCCGCGGGCTTCGATCTTTTGAGCGGCCGCCTTTTGATCCCTCTTTTATTTTCATTTTGGTGGCTGAAATTGAAGCCGGCCAAAAAATTTTCTTGGCTGGAGAATGAAGCGGTTTTGGCTTTGACTCTGTTTTTTTTGATAAATTTAATTTCTGTTTTTTGGGCCCAGGATCATTTTTGGGCCGGGCGCAAACTTTTGGTTTTCGCCACAATCTTTCCTCTTTTTATCTTGGCCAAAGAGATTGCTTCTTTTAAAAATCAGCCGGTGATTTTAAAAGTCATGACGCTCGGAGCGATAATCTCGTCTTTGATCGCCTTTTTCCAATTTTTTAGTCAGTTCTTTTGGGACGTGGAAAAATTTTCTTCTTTCTGGGCGGGAAAAATTCTGCCTTGGTTTTCCGGCCAAACTTTCGGCGCCCTGGTGGCCGAGAATCCAAGCTGGCTGGTCCAAATTCAGGACCGGACTTTTTTACGGGCCTTCGGTCTCTTTCCCGATCCCCATATGCTCGCTTTTTTCTTGGGTTTGGTTTCTTTCTTTTCGCTGGCCGCTTTTTTATTTTTTAAAAACCGGCGTTTTCTTTGGTTTTTGGCCTTTGGTTTTTTTTCTTTAATCCTGGCGTTCACTTTTTCCCGCGGCGGTTATTTGGGCTTTTTAGCCGGTTTTTTGGCGGTTATTTTCTTTTCTTGGCCTAAGATCGCGGAGGAAGACGGGTCTTTTTTAAGACGCGGCGCGGCGTTTTTTCTGCTTTTGGCGCTGATTTTTGGCGGCGCGGCGCTGACCCGTTTTTATTCAAGCTTTGACCCAAATGAAGGTTCCAATTCAGGGCGTCTTTTGATCTGGCAGGAATCTTTCGATCATTTTTTAAAGAATCCATTTTTGGGCGTCGGGCTGGGAAATTATCCTCTTTCTCTCAACCCTTATGCCGATTACCGGAGTCCGGTCACGAGCCATAATTTATATTTGGATATTTTGGCCGAGACGGGGATTTTTGGGCTCCTGGCCTGGCTTTGGTTTATTTTCGCTTCCTTAAAAGCGGCGTTTTTGAAGATAAAAACCGCCCAAAAAGAAAATTGGGTGGTGGGATTCGGGGTTTTGGGCGCTTTGGTTTATTTTTCCGTTCATTCTTTTTTTGAAACCGCGATCTTCAATCCCACAATTTTGGCGTTTTTGATGATCGTTTGCGGTCTGGCGGCGGCGAAAAACAATAAATCGATTGACGTGACGCGGGGGCAAGGCTAATGATTTTCAAAACCGCCGCAGTCGTAAACAATAAAAAATATAATCATTTAACTGCGGCTCAACGCTCGCCGCGCCTTAATTTTTTAAAGACATAATAATGAAAGTAGCGGGCGCGTCTCACGATGTTTTTCCAATCATTAGCCTTGCCCCCAAAGATAAATATTTTTTAAAAGCATGTCCATTGAATTGTTTTCTCTAAAATTTTTGATTGCTTTGCTGGGGTTTTTGGTTTTTGGGATCTTTGCCTGGAAAAAAATTGAATTGGCGCCAGCCGGGGTTTTGTTTTTGGCGCCGATATATCTTTTAAAAACGCAGATCGGCTGGCTGCCGCTTAATTTTTTGGAGATTTTGATCTGGGGAACAGCACTCTTGTGGTTAATTAAAAAAATTAGCGAAAAAGACTTTCGTTTTTTAGCGATCAAAAAAGAAGCTTGTTTTTGGCCGGTGATTCTAATAATGTTCGGCGTAATATTTTCCACTCTTGTGTCAGCGGATCTGAAGACCAGCGCCGGGATTTTGAAATCCTGGTTCTTGGCGCCGGCGATTTTCGGTTTGATCGTTTTTGACCTGGCTAAAAAGCGGGAAATTTTTAAAAAATATCTCTGGGCGATCATTTTTTCCGGCGTCGTTGTCGCCGTTATTTCTTTTATTTATCTATTAAGCGGCCAACTGACTTTCGACGGCCGGCTGAAAGCTTTCTATCTTTCCCCGAACCACTTGGCCATGTATCTCGCTCCGGCCCTGATTTTGGCCCTGGGGTTTTGGTTTGAGATCAAGAAAAAATGGCAGAAGATCTTTTTTGTTGCGTGTTTCATGTTATATGCTGTGTGTTTGTATTTTACTTTTTCCTACGCCGCGTGGCTGGCGATTTTCGGCGCGTTGATTTTCGCGGTTTTGATGGCCTGGCGCGCCGGCCGGATCAACATTAAAAAATTGTTTATTGCTAGTTGTTTATTATTGGCTGTTTTTTTAATAGTTTTTTCTTCACAGCTGGGTGGCGAAAAGATGGAAAGTTTGTTCAATTCCGACCGCTCTTCATTTCAATCGCGTTTGATGATCTGGCAGTCTGCTTTGAAAATTTTAAGCGAGCATCCGATCCTGGGAATCGGGCCGGGCCTGTTCCAAAATTATTATCTTGAATATCAAAAATATTTTCCGCCGTATCTTGAATGGGCTTCTCCCCAGCCCCATAATCTCTTCTTGGCTTTTTGGCTGCAAGCCGGAATTTTGGGCTTGATCGGTTTTGGCTGGCTGATTTTTTCGCTGATTAGAAATAATTTCCAGCTTTGGCGAAAAACAAAACAGCCGCTGGTTTTGGCTTTGGCGGCTGTTTTTATTTATTTTTTGATTCACGGCTTGGCGGACACGCCTTTTTGGAAAAATGACTTGGCTTTGATTTTTTTCAGCCTCACAGCTTTAAGCTGTAAAGCCGGCCGTCTTTTTGATTGACGAAAAAGAGATAGTCTTCCTGGGGCGATAAAAATAGGTCTTGCGCGTCAAAGCCGGCTTGGTCAGGCGAGCCGGCTATTTTTGTTTTTTGGTCCGTTTCCAAGTCAATCTTGTAGATCGCGTCGTTTAGAACAATCAAGCCTTTGTAATAATCGTCCGGCCAGACATCCAGATCGGAAAAGCTTTGCGGCAGGGCGCAAAAGATCGTGAAGTTGTCTTTTGACCAAACGCATTTATCCGCGATTCCTTTTAGATTCAAGTTTTTTGTCTTTTCCCCTTTTTCGTCGGCCAAGGCGAGCTGGGGATTTTTGCCGGAGCTGTCGGTATAGGAAAAAATAAGATTATCGGCTTTGGGCGACCAGTTGACGCTTAAGCCGAAAGTATCGCTTAGGATCTTGTAGAAGTTGCCGCTTTTTTCTTCAATGGCGTAGAGCAATCCCTGGGCCAGGCCGCTCGTTTTGGTGCGGATGGAAATTTTTTCGCGACTGGGCCATTCCACGATCAGATCATCAATCCTGGTTTTGAAAATATTCCGCCAATTGGAGCCGTCGGGACTGGATACGGAAATATTGCTTTGGCCGGCGGTTGGGTCGGTATATTGGTAGGCGATGTTTTTGGAGTCGGGCGAAAAAGCGACCCAGCCGACATTTTGGTTGAGCGCGGACGATTGGCGGGTTTCATAGTCGTAAAAATATTTTTTGATCTGATTGCCTTCCGAAAAAACACCGACAACCTTTTCTCCGTCCGGCGACCAGATGATCTTGGCGAGATTTTTCAGGTCCGTGTCGGAGATCTGTTTGATATTTTGGCCCAGGAAATCCGATTCAAAAACTCGGCCGTTTTGGCGGCTGTAATATTTGACCGTTTTTCCGTTCCCGCCAATTACGGGCGCCATCGCTTTTTCTTGGCTGATGGCGCG
>CAYIFS010000011.1:0-15440 GCA_964362775.1 uncultured Candidatus Saccharibacteria bacterium | reverse complement strand
CCCGTCCCTCTTGCGTTAAGCTATTTTTTGGTGTATGATTATAGGAAAAGAGAGGCCAGATCAGGGTTTTTCGGCCCTTTGGGGGTTGGAATCTCTTTCTTGCTATTATATCTTTATTTGGGCGATTTATGAAATCATTTTTTTCTTTCATTTGGGAAGTAACGAAGATCACTTTAGTCGCTTTGGCGATCATTTTGCCGATCCGCTATTTTTTGGTCCAGCCTTTTTTCGTCAAAGGCGCTTCCATGGAGCCGAATTTTTACGACAACCAATATTTGATCATTGACGAACTCTTTTACCGTTTTCAGGAACCGAAAAGAGGCGAAGTGGTGGTTTTCCATTATCCGAATAATCTTTCCCAGTATTTCATCAAGCGTCTCATCGGCTTGCCCGGTGAAACCGTGGAAATATTCGGCGGCCGGATAAAAATTTACAACGACGAAAGTCCGTTGGGTTTTGTTCTGGATGAAAAACAATATCTTTCCGAAGAGGTTATGACCGCCGGCGATTTGAAACAAAAATTGAATGATAGCGAATATTTCGTTTTGGGCGACAACCGTCAATTCTCTTCCGATTCCCGTTTCTGGGGATCTTTGCCGGAGAAAGATCTGGTGGGCCGCGCCTGGCTTCGTGCTTGGCCGCCTCAAAGCGCCGCGATTTTTTCCGCTCCCAGTTACACTCAATAATTTTCATGAATATGAAAAAGAAACAAAAACAGAAATTTTTTCAAGCCCCCAAGGGCATGCGCGATATTTTGCCTGAAGACCAGCCCTATTGGGACAGATTTTTGAAGAACGCGGAAGAGCTCGCGCGGGATTACGGTTTTTTGAAAATTGAAACGCCGATTCTGGAAGACGCGGAACTTTTCGTTCGCGGCACCGGCGAGACCACGGACGTGGTGACCAAACAGATGTATACTTTGAAAACTCTTTCGGGCCGCACTTTGGCTTTGCGGCCGGAAGGCACGCCGGGCGTGGTCAGGGCGTATTTGGAGAACGGATTGAGCAATCTTCCCCAGCCTCTTAAATTTTTCTATTTGGGACCGATGTTCCGCTATGAACAGCCCCAGCAAGGCCGGGCGCGCCAGTTTTGGCAATTCGGCTTGGAAACGATCGGCGAAAAAGAAGCCGTGCTTGACGTTCAGATAATCCAACTTTGTTTGAGGATCCTGAAAGCGGCCGGGCTCAAAAAAGTGGACGTGCAGATCAACAGCCTTGGCTGCAATCATTGCCGTTCCGGTTTCCGGCGCGCGCTCATGGATTATTATCGGCGTCGGAAAAACAAAATTTGTCCGGATTGCCAGAAACGGCTGAAAGAAAACCCATTGCGCCTCCTGGACTGCAAAGAAGAAAAATGCCAGCCGATAAAATCCCAGGCGCCTTCCAGCCTGGAATATCTTTGCGTTGAATGCAAGACTCATTTCAAAAGCGTTTTGGAATTTTTGGATGAATTGGAAATCCCCTATTTTTTGAACAAAAATCTGGTGCGGGGTTTGGATTATTACACCAGAACCATTTTTGAATTTTGGCTGGAGGGGGAAAACAGCGAGAATCCTTTATCGCTCGGCGGCGGCGGCCGTTATGATAATTTGATTCAAAATTTGGGCGGTAAAAGCACGCCGGCCGTCGGAGTGAGTTTGGGAGCGGACCGGGTGGTGCTGGCGATGAAAAAAGAAGGAGTGAAAGTGAGTTTGGGCTACAATCCGAAAGTTTTTTTGGTACAACTGGGGGATCGCGGCAAGAAAAAGAGTTTGAAACTTTTTGAAGCTCTGCATCAGGCTGGAGTCGTGACCGCCGAATCTTTCAGCCGGGACTCCATTAAGGCCCAGCTTAGGATTGCCGATCGGCTCGGCGTGAAATTCGCTTTGATCTTGGGCCAACAGGAAGCTTTGGACGGAACGATAATCGTGCGCGATATGGCGGCCGGTTCCCAGGAGATCGTGCCGCAGGAAAAAATCGTGGAAGAGATGAAAAAGAGACTGAAAAGATGACATTCTAATTTTTGAGCGAATTCTATTCTAATGATTCGAATTAAATTCGCGTTTCAATTCGTATGAATAACTGCGTTTTCTGCAAAATAGTCGGAAAAGAAATTCCAACGGAATTTTTATACGAAGATGACCTGGTGGTCGCTTTCAAAGATAGAAATCCCATCGCGCCGGTGCATATTCTTTTGATCCCGAAAAAACACATTGAGTCCGTCGCCGATCTGAAAGACAAAGACGAAGTTTTAGCCGGCCGCTTGGTTATGACCGCGAAAAACCTGGCGGAAAAATTCAAGATTGCGGATAAAGGATATAAACTTCTTTTCCGGGTGAAAGAGCACGGGGGACAAGAAGTGCCGCACACCCATTTGCACCTTTTGGGCGGCGCGAAACTGGGAGAAAATATTAGGCCGATATAAAAATAATTTTCAATTACCAATTTTCAATTTTCAATAATGTCCCGCCTTTGGCGGGACGGGATTAGAAATTAGAGATTTGGATTTAGAAATTTTTGAAAAGGAGGTGTTTTAAATGTCAGTTGAAGTAAAAAGAAAAGAAAAAGAACCGGTTGGTTCATTACTTCGCCGGTTTACCCGCCGAGTCCAGCAGAGCGGTGTTTTGTTGAATGCCAGAAAAGCCAGATTTTATCAAAAAAATAAAACCAAGCGCCAGATTAAGGCCACGGCTTTGCGCCGAGAACAGCTACGGGGCCAGCGGCGGGAAATGCTGAAAATGGGTCTTTTGGAAGAAGGACAATTGATCCCGAAAGATAAAATTAAGTTGAGAAAATAAAGGGCTTTGTTCAAAATTCCGAGCCGCAGGCGAAGGAAATTTCATTACCAAACCTTTACCCCTCACCTTTCCCAATTTGAGAGAAACGGTTATCCTAGAGTTCAAGGCGAAGTCGCCTATCGGCTCTGACCGAAATAATAGCAAGATTTAAGTTAGGAAAGGTGAGGGGTGCTCAATGTTGTAGTAAAATTTACTGCGCATTGAGCTTGTAAATTTTAACCTGCCCGCCGATAACCAAAGCTGATTACTTGGAAATTAGATTGAATTATACCTTAAGTTCGCTTTAATCTATTTTTCAGCTAATCATTATCAGCTTTGGCAGGCGCGGCAACATTGGCATGACCCTAAAAGAAAAAATTTCTCAAGATTTCAAAGAAGCCTTTAAGGCCAGAGAAGAAGCGAGAGTTTCGGTTTTGCGAATGCTTAATGCCGCGATTAAGAACAAAGAAGTGGAAAAAAGGATGAAGTTGGCAAGCCAGGGCGTGGCTGTAGCGGAAATGGAAATTCAGAGCCAGCTTCAAGACGAAGAAGTTCTGGCGGTGTTGGCTTCCGAAGTCAAAAGGCGCAAAGATTCCGTCAAGCAATACACGGATGGTGGCCGGCCGGAATTGGCTGCCGGGGAAGAAGCGGAAATTAAAATTCTATCCGCTTATTTGCCCGAAGAGATGAAGGAGGAAGAAATAAGAAAGATTGTTCAAGAGTCCATCAAAGAATCGGGCGCTTCTTCCATTCATGACCTAGGCAAAGTGATGAAAATACTCATGCCGCGCGTGAAAGGGAAAGCGGACGGCAATTTGGTTAATCAGATCGTGAAAGAGGAATTGGGGAAATAGATTTCGGGCTCGGTATTGGCTTCCAAAAACATAAAATTTCCAGTTCGGCGCGGGAATTAATTTTTCTTCTGCGGAACTCTCCTCCCGCAGCTGCGGGACCGGCCTCGGCCGCCCCGTTCTAAATCAGCCACAGCGGCCTCGGCCTGGCTCAAACAGTCCTCGGGCGAAAAATTCATCCCCGCGTCTTTTAGAAAGAGAATTTTTAATGGCATGCTCCAAATTACCAATCTCACGCGTCGGAAAATCAATGAAAAAATTTTTCAGGAGGTTTTTTCGGCGGCTCAAAAAATTTTAAAGGGAAAAATAAAAGAGACGAGCCTGGTTTTGACGGACAATGAAAGAATAAAGGAAATAAACAAAAAATACCGCCGGAAAAACGAGATAACGGATGTCTTAAGTTTTGAGGAATTGAATGAAATTTTTATCTCTTTATCGCGAGCACAGGCGCAGGCGCGGGAACGAAAAATCGGGTTAAATTGTGAATTGACCCGACTTTTTGTTCATGGTATAGTCCACTTGGCTGGATACGACCACGAAAAATCGGCGAAAAAAGCGGAACGGATGTTTGCGATTGAAGGAAGAATCTTAAGAAGTTTAAAATAATATGTCAAAAGCGGCGGTTAAAACAGCGCAGGATATTCAAGATAATATTTTTCGTCGAATGTCAGCCGCCGAAAAAATTAAGCTGACTTGGGATTTCTCGCGGTATTTGATGGGATTAAATAAGAAATGGAAAAATGGAATTCAGCGAATTAGTCGGAAAGATCGCGGCAATCTTATCCGATCTAAAAATTAGATATTGTGTTACCGGCGGCTACGCGGTTTCGGTTTGGGGCAGGCCGCGAAGCACTTTGGATATAGATTTGATAATTCAATTAGACGTCGGGAAAACAGAATCGTTTATTCAGAAAATTCGTAATTTATCTAAGGCGGGATATTTGGATAAAGCGGCTGTCAGGGACGCGGTTTGCCGCGGCGCGGAGTTTAATTATATCCATACGGACAGCGGCGTAAAAATAGATTTTTGGGTAATAAAAAAATCAGACGCCATTGGTGAAAAAGAGCTGGGCCGCAGAAAATTAAAAAAAATAAAAGGAGAGAAAATTTATTTTATTTCGCCGGAGGATTTAATTTTGAGCAAATTGCGCTGGTATAAAGAAGGCGGGTCGGACAGACATTTAAAAGATATTCAGTCGGTTTTGAAATTAGCGAAAGTTGATTTGAAATATTTAAAACAACAGGCGAGCAAACAAGGGAATTTAGATATTTTGAGCAAAGTTTTTATAAAAACCTAACATTGTCATTCTGAGGGCGTAGCTCGAAGAATCTCTTGCGTATGCGGGTCTGACATTCGTCAGAGATCCTTCACGGGGTTCAGGATGGCATTTTCTTATATGGAACAGCAACCCGTTAGCCAGAATCAAAATCTCCAGCCAAATCCGCAACCCCCAAAGCCGTTAAGCAAAACGTGGCAGATTGCTGCATTAGTGGTGGCTGGAATTTTAGTCATCGGCGGCGTTTCTTATGGTTCATATTATCTTTGGCAAAAGCAAGCGGAAAAGGTAGGCCAGAAAGTTTGTACTCAAGAAGCCCAACAGTGCGCCGACGGCTCTTATGTTTTCCGCACCGAAACTAATTGCGAGTTTGCGCAGTGTCCAAGCGTGAGTCCTTCAGTCAGTCCGAGCGTGAGCGCTACGCCGTCTGCGACGCCGGATCAAACCGCAAATTGGCAGACATATAAGAATGATAAGTATGATTACACTATTAAACTTCCTCGGGATTTTGTTATGCAGAAAGGACCTGGAGCAGGTTTACCGGATGAAGTTTTTCAGAAAGCATCAATCCGGATATTGGTGTAATAGATGGTCAATTTAAGAAGTTAAATTGCTTGACGAATGAAGAATGTCTGCAAATCAGAAAAAATGACATATTGGAAGCTAACGAAAAATTTTATCAATACCAATATTCTTTTACCGATGTAACTAAAAAAATATTTGGTAAGGATATAAAAGGTTTGGAATATGAGCAAACTACTAAAATCGGCACTACAAAAAGTCTTTTATTGGTATTCCCTCAAGATGGAAAAATTTTTGATATTAGTTTTAACGGTAGCATAATTGATGAAGGGGATATTATTGATAAAATTCTTTCCACTTTCAAATTCACGAAATAAATTTAAGGTAAAAATCTCCCCTTATCCCCTCCTATAAGGAGGGGAATAATTCAAAATTTCTTTCAGCCTCCCTTTAAAAAAGGAGGGGATGACAATAAAAAAATGTCCAGAGAAAAAATAGTCGCCGGTTTGGATATCGGCACCTGCAACGCAAAAATCGTCGTCGCCAAATTCAGAGAAGGGAATTCTTTTCCTCAAATTGCGGCGGTGGCGCAAATGCCTTCGGCCGGACTCCGAAAGGGAGTGGTGGTAGATTTGGGAGAGGCGGCAAAAAGCGTTTCGCAGGTCAAAGAATTGGCTCAAAAAAGTTTAGGAATGCCCATTGATTCGGTTTTTGTGAATATCAACGGTTCTCATTTGAATTGCCGTCAAAGCAAGGGCGTGGTGGCGGTTTCACGGGCGGACGGCGAAATTTCAGAAGAGGACAAAAATCGAGCGATCAACGCTTCTTCAGCCATTTCTCTTTCGCCTAATTATGAAATCCTCCATATTTTGCCGCGGCGTTTTTCCGTTGACAACCAGAGTGATATAAAAGATCCGGTTGGCATGCGGGGTGTGAGGTTGGAAGTGGATTCTCTTTTAATTGAGGGACTGACTCCCTCAATGAAATCTTTAGCCAAGTGTCTTCAGGAAGCGGACTTGGAGGCGGCCGGATTTATGGTTTCGGCTTTGGCCGCGGGCCGGGCGGTTCTGAATAAGCGCCAAAAAGAACTGGGCGTTTTAGTTTTGGATTTGGGAGGAGCGACGACTAATTTCGCGGTCTATGAAGAGGGTGATATTCTGCATTGTCGGGTTTTGCCGGTCGGCAGTTTGCATATTACCAATGATATTGCCATCGGTCTTCGGACATCGGTGGAAGTGGCGGAAAGAGTGAAATTAGAATTCGGTTCGCTCCGTCCCTCCCAAAACAAAAAAGAAATGATTGATCTGGGAAAGATGGGTGACGCCGAGGGAGAAGAAGTTTCGCGCCACGCGATCAGCGAGATCATTGAAGCGCGGGTGAATGAAATTTTTGATCTGGCAAACAAGGAATTAAAAAAAATAGACCGGGCCGGACTTTTGCCGGCCGGCGTCGTGCTTTGCGGCGGCGGCGCGAAATTGCCGGGTTTGGTTGAATTCGCCAAAGAAAAATTGCGTTTGCCCGTGGCTCTCGGCTATCCCCAAGAGATAGAGGGCTTGGTGGAAGATGTTAATGACCCGATCTTCGCGGTCGCTTGCGGCTTGATCTCTCTTGGCGAGGAGGACGAATTTTGCGCCCAAGGAAGCGGCTCTTCTTTTGAATATTTTAAAGCGCTAAAACCCTGGGCGGGAAAATTAAAAAAGTGGTTTAAAAGTTTTTTGCCTTAAAATTTTTAATAAGCGATTCTCTATTGACAAGAATTGTTTGGTTATCATACTCTTAGATAATTATTCATTAGCTCTAAATTTCCAAAAAATATGCCTCAAGTTAAACCAGATATGGAGACGTTCGCCAAGATTAAAGTGGTGGGCGTTGGAGGGGGTGGAGGGAACACGGTTTCGCGGATAGTAGAGTGTAAAATTCAGGGCGTGGAGCTGATCGCGATCAACGCCGACGCCCAGGACTTGCATCATTGTTTGGCGCCGCAAAAACTTTTGATCGGCAAAAATTTGACGCGGGGGCTGGGCGCGGGCATGAACCCGGAGATCGGCCGCCAGGCGGCGGAAGAGAATCGCGATGAGATCCATGAAGTGCTTAA
Source organism: uncultured Candidatus Saccharibacteria bacterium (assembly GCA_964362775.1). Taxonomy (GTDB): domain Bacteria; phylum Patescibacteriota; class Minisyncoccia; order Portnoybacterales; family GWB1-42-6; genus GWB1-42-6. The sequence goes on along the minus strand of CAYIFS010000011.1, from coordinate 7,940 downwards.
GGGAGCGGATCTGGTTTTTGTGACCTATGGGCTGGGCGGAGGCGTCGGTTCGGGCGCGGGCCCGATCGTGGCCGAAGCGGCCAAAGATGCCGGCGCGCTGACAGTGGGCGTGGTGACCAAACCTTTCGCTTTTGAAGGTTCGCAGAGAATGAGGCTCGCGATGGAAGGATTGGAAAATTTGCGGGATAAGGTGGACACTTTGATCACCATCCCCAACGACAAGCTTTTACAGACGATTGATCGCAATACTTCTTTGATGGATTCTTTCCATATAGTTGATGATGTGCTTCGGCAAGCGGTTCAAGGAATTTCCGACATTATCGTGACGCCGGGGCTCGTCAATGTTGATTTTGCCGATTTGAAAGCGATCATGACAAACGCCGGTTGCGCTTTAATGGGCATCGGCAAGGCCCAAGGCGAAGACCGGGCGACGGTGGCGGCCAAAGCGGCCATCAGTTCTCCGTTGCTTGAAGTGGCGATTGATGGGGCCAAAGGCGTGATTTTTAACGTGGCGGGCGGTTTGGACCTGACGATGATGGAAATAAATGAAGCGGCCAAAGTCATCACCGAATCCATTGACCCGCAGGCTAAAGTCATCTTTGGCGCGGTGAATGACAATACTTTGAAAAAAGGCGAAATAAAAATTACGGTGATCGCCGCCGGTTTCGGCGAGGGCAACTTTAGGACAAAAGAAAAAGAAAAACCGGAATTCCGCACCGAGCCCGCCAGACAGGAAGCGCCTTCCGCCAAAAAATCCGTTTTTTCCGGACAGGTGAACCCGATTGATAATTCCGGGGACGAGGAATGGGATATCCCCGCCTTCATTAGAAAGAAGATGAAGTAAAAAAAGATTATAAGATCAGCGAAAAACCCGCCAATGGCGGGTTTTTCGCTGATTGCTTTGGATTACAAAATATATCTTTCATCCTCTCCTCATCGAGGGGAAGCGCCCGAAGGGCGGAGGGGTAATTGATTTTAGATTCTTGAATTACCTCCCCTTTAATTCCCCTCCTTAATGAGGAGGGGAGGAATAAAGAGAGTTTCGTAATTTAAGAAAATTAAAAACTCCGTCAGGGCAATTGCTCTGGCGGAGTTTTGTTTTGGATAAATAACTACGAACGAACAAAGAAAGTGGCGAGTTTGCGAATGGCCGCCCTTTCTTCTTCGGTGTCTTCGAGTGTGTTGCGATATGCTTCTTCGGTCTCTTCGAGCGTGACAGCTTCTTCAATTTCAGCCGCTGAAAATTCTCGCCATTTGGCCAGCGCTGCCCTTTTTTCCTCGCTGTCTTCGGGCGCGTTGAAATATTCTTCTTCGGCTTGATCTCGGTTGGTGGCCGGACACTTAATCGAAATAGGAACGCTCAACGCTTCCTTTATCAGAAAGATTGAGATTTCTGTCTCTTGTACCATTCTCTCAATATCAACATCACCGGGATTCATAAGACACCTCCTTTAGAATTTTGAACTGGGTTTTTCGTTTTGAACGAACCGGAGAATAAATTATTCTATAATTCAGCCGCCTTTTTGTCAATAAAAGCGATTTCCATCACTTCTTGAGTTATCCACAGTTTGCCTTGATTTGTTTTTATTGCCGATTTTTTGTAGAATAGAAAGTGGAGCAGCAAACAAATTAAAAATTAAATTTAGGCCTTAAGCGTCAGCGCGATTTAACCTCCGGCGTTGACGCGTGGGGCAGGAAAGCCCCGGCGAATTTTGGGCGCTTTTGCTTAAGTTCTAAGCAGGCGTCTTTTTAATCGGCGGAGAAAAAAATGAGAAAGCAGAAGAGGCAGAAAAAACAGAAAAGATTGAAGATTGACCGTATCCAAAAAAGGGACGGTTCGGTGGTGGAATTTGATTCGCGAAAGATAAATGAAGCCGTGCACAAGGCTCTGACCGCCACGGGACAGGGCGACGGGGCAATCGCCAAAAAAGTCACGGAAAAAGTTTTAAATCTTCTTTCTCGACGCTTTAAAAATGAAACACCGAAAGTGGAAGAAGTGCAGGACATTGTTGAGGAGGTTTTAATTTTAGAAAATCTGGTGGAAACGGCCCGCGCTTATATTCTGTACCGCGAACAGCGCCGGCGCATCCGCGAAGCCCAAACCACAATTGATGAAACCGTGGATATGGTTGATAACTATATCCAGGAATTGGACTGGCAGGTGAAAGAGAATGCCAACATGGCTTATTCTTTGCAAGGGCTTCATCAATACATCAATTCTTCCGTCAGCAAAAAATATTGGTTGAATAAAATCTATACCAAAGAGATCCGCGAAGCGGTCAAAAGCGGCGATTTTCATGTCCACAATTTGGATTTTTTGGGAGCTTATTGTTGCGGTTGGGATCTGTATGATCTGGTCAACCGGGGTTTTGGCGGCGTGATTTCCAAGGTTGAATCCCGGCCGCCCAAGCACTTCCGCACGGCGCTGGGGCAATTAGTCAATTTTTTCTACACCGTGCAGGGAGAATCCGCCGGCGCGCAGGCGGTCAGCAATTTTGACACCCTGCTCGCGCCTTTTATCCGTTACGACGCGTTGAATTATTCCCAGGTCAAGCAGGCGATGCAAGAATTTGTTTTCAACTGCGCGATTCCCACGCGCGTGGGATTTCAAACGCCGTTTTTAAACGTGTCTTTTGACATCAAGCCGTCGGCCAATTTGGCTCACCAGCCGGTGATCATCGGAGGACAGGCCCAAAAAGAAACTTACGGCGAATTTCAGGAAGAAATGAATATTTTCAATCGGGCGTTCGCGGAGATCATGACCGAAGGCGACGCCAAGGGCCGCGTTTTCACTTTTCCGATCCCAACCTATAACATCACCAAGGATTTTGATTGGGATAATCCGGCGCTGGCGGGCATCTGGGAAATGACGGCCAAATACGGCATTCCTTATTTTTCCAATTTCATTAATTCTGACATGAATCCGGATGACGCGCGTTCAATGTGTTGTCGTCTGCGCCTTGATAATCGCGAACTTTACAAGCGCGGCGGCGGGCTTTTCGGTTCGTACCCCCTAACCGGTTCCATCGGCGTCGTCACGATCAATCTGCCGCGAATCGGGTATCTGGCCAAAACCAAAAGAGATTTTTTCACGCGGCTGGACCGAATAATGGAACTGGCCAAAATCAGTTTGGAAATCAAGCGCAAAACTTTGGATAATTTTATTGAAAAGGGGCTTTATCCCTACTCCAAACATTATTTGGAGTCCATAAAAAAAATGCGCCAGAGCTACTGGAGCAATCATTTTTCCACGATCGGGCTGGTCGGCATGAACGAAATGCTTTTGAACTTCATTGAAAAAAATCTGGCCACTCCCGCGGGCCGGAGTTTTGCCAAAGAAGTTTTGGACCATATGCGAAAGCGCATTATTTCTTTCCAAGAAGAGACCGGCAATCTTTACAATCTGGAAGCCACGCCGGCCGAAGGCACGAGTTATCGCTTGGCCAAGAAAGACAAAGAAATGTATCCGGAGATCATTACCGCCGGAGAAAAAGAACCATACTATACGAATTCCTCCCAACTGCCCGTCGGCCACACCGACGACCTGCTTGAAGCGATTGATCTGCAGGACGATCTGCAAACCAAATACACGGGCGGCACGGTTTTGCACGGCTTTTTGGGCGAACGGATCACCCAGCCTGAAACCGTGAAAACATTGCTCAAAAAAATCTTTACCAAATACCGCCTGCCTTATCTGACTTTCACGCCGACTTTCAGTATTTGCCCAAACCACGGATATTTGGCTGGCGAACATTTCACTTGTCCCAAGTGTCTCATTGAACAGCCTTGCGAAGTTTATTCGCGGGTCGTGGGCTATATCCGGCCGGTTCAGCAGTGGCATCTTGGCAAACAGGAAGAGTTCAAAGACCGCCAGGTTTTCAAAGTGAAAGAAAAACCTTTGAAAATTAAGGAGCCGGTACTCGCCAAAAAATGATCATCGGGGGGCTTCAAAAACTGACCTTAATAGATTTTCCCGGACGCCTTGCAGCCACGGTTTTCACCGTCGGCTGCAATTTTTCTTGTCCGTTTTGCCACAATCCGGATCTGGTTGACGCCCGAAAAATTTTGGACGCGCCCAAAATTGAAGAAAAATATTTTTTTGATTTTTTGAAAAATCGGCAGGGGATGCTGGAAGGCGTTTGTGTTACGGGCGGAGAGCCGACGCTAAACCGGGATTTGCCCGAGTTTTTGACGAAAATAAAAGAACTCGGTTTTTTGGTGAAATTGGATACCAATGGCACGAACCCTTCCTTGGTGGAAAAATTATTGAAAAAAAATCTGGTGGATTATATCGCGATGGACATCAAGGCCCCCTTGGAAAAATACAAAGAAGTCGTGGGACCGCAAGTTTCGCTGGAAGACATTCAGCGGAGCGTGGAGCTGACGCGTTCCTTGCCCGAATACGAATTTCGCACGACCGTTTTGCCGGCGCTTCATTCCAGAAAAGATTTGCTTGGCATCGGCCGGTGGCTTCAAGGTTCAAAACGATATTTTCTGCAGCAATTCCGGCCGCAAACGACTTTGGACGAAAAATTCGCCTCCGAGCGCCCCTTTGACGACAAAGAACTCGCCTCAATCCGCCAATCCCTGGCTATTTTCTTTGACGAATGTGGGATAAGAGAATAGCTTTTATTGTCATTGCGAGGAGTCTGCGACGAAGCAACCCCGTGATAATACCGCGAATAAGTTCCGCTGTAATACTTTGAAAGAGCGAAGGCAGGGAGAGATTTTTAAAAGGGTGAGGTTATTCCTAACCCGCCAGCCAAACCCGGCGTTTTTTAGTTTGAAGTGGGATAATAAAAAATGTCTCCTTTTATAAAGAGAGGTTAATTTGTCCTTTTGGAGCCCTAAAAGAGCAAAGGAGGAGATAAAATATAAAGTGAAGAATAATAAAAAAATATGGGTAAGCACGAAAGAGAATTAATAAAAGAAGCAGAGAAAATTGTTGTAAGAATACTTAAGGGTCAAGGATTAACTGCTAGTGAAAAAAAGAATTATTGGGTTAATCATGCTTTTTCCATTGCAGACAAAATAAAAAATGATTTTTCAAAAATTACAACGGCTCATCATTTAGGTGACCGTTATGACAATACGGGAGATATTTTGATCGTTTCTGACAAGAAGAAGCTTTTTATTGAATTAAAGATGAGCGACACAAAACTTGGTATTGGCACTAAAGCAAATATTAGCCAAGATGCGCTTACGGAAAATTTTCTTTTTGTCGGCAAAGTAAAGAATTGGAGTAAATTTCGACAAGAGAAGAGACACAATGAATGGGTTATTAAGTATTTAAACAGAGGCTCTGCATATCCAAAAAACCTTTTAAAGATTATTAACTCGGTGTCTCTAAAAGAAGCAAAGGCGAGATTCCTCAGGGGGCTAGCCAAAAAGGGCAATAAGGTTGCAAAACAAATACTCGGTGATATTCGCAATAAAGATAGAATAGAAAAAATAGAGTATCTAAATTATTTGCGTTCTCGGAAACAAAATGGTGAATTTATCAAAAGATTTTTTATTCTAATTTTTATGGGCATCCATAAAAAAGAAATATTAAAAGAGTTAATAGGCGAAAAAGATATTTTTAAAGAAGTTGAAAATCTTTTCATTTATTACGCTAATTGTGATAATGGCAGGATCGTTTTAAGAAGAGAAAATATTGGAGAAAAAATCAGAGCAATTATCCAGGGATGTTCTAATTTTAAGATTATATTTCCCCATGGCATGACTTGTTGTAAAATAATTGCAATAAAAAACAGGGCTGAGATCCCCTTGTTACAAATAGTACTTCATTGGAAAAACATTTCTCAGGGCATAAAAACTCCCTGTTTGAATATTTTTGATTTATCAGATAGCATTAATAGGAAATAATTTTTCTAGTTCGGTTTTTGAAATTTGTGTGTTCCCTGTAATATTTTTTACGACTTCCGTTCTCTCTTTTGAAGATAGCTGGTATACAATATTCCCAATCTTAATTTTTGGCTTGGAAGTATTTTTTCCAAAGTTTATTTTAGCTTGAGCTTGTTTAGATGGGGGGAATATTACATTAACGTGGTTTTCAGCAATAAATTTCATTCCGGAAGGAATCAGAGCAGATTTTAATTTCCCAGACTTAACAGAACCGGTGATTCTATTTACCACTACGGCTGGCCCAACATCAAAATTGCCGCATTTTACATACTGCGGTTTTTTTGTCTTTACTATTGGGAAATTGAGGCCGTTGTCGGTTATATTATGCGCCCATATCAGGGGGATAGCGTTTTCTGGATCGTTTGTTAATAGATGCTTTTTTTCGTTCCATATTAACCTGCCTGTTTTTACCTTATAATTTAGGTCATATAATGTAACTTTATTTTCGAACGCTCTTTCTAAATATTCTGTATTTTCGCTAAAAATTGATAGGCCATTTTTCTTGAATATATAATCTCCATTATTTTTACCTTTTTTAAGAATAAATAACATAGTAGATTGAAGCGCTCCTTTAAATATTTTAGGATCATCGAGAATTTTAATATACTCGATATTCGAATTATTGATTATAAAGTTCCTCAATTTAGAAAAATAAGCCCCATTATTCATAGATGGAGGCACAACGAAAGCAAGATAGCCGCCCCTTTTTAGCCATTTTAATCCTTGGTAGACAAATAGACTGAAAATATTTACTCGACCATTAATTATTTCCCTAAAATCTTTTTTCGCATTTTCGGACATAGGGAGTTCATAATATGGGGGATTCCCTATAACAAAATCGTACTTTTCGTAGTCTCGGTTAAAAAGAGCATCAATATTTTTGATATTTGCCTGGGGGGCTATTTTCTTTGCTATCTCGATTAATTCTTTGTCTATATCCCATCCAGATAGATCGGGATTTCTAAAATATTTTTTTGCTGTAAGTAAGAATTCTCCGGTTCCGCAAGCCGGATCAAGTATCTTAGGATTATTTATGGTGTGTGGAAGTCTGCTAAGAAGTAGCTCTCGTATGGATTTTGGTGTAAAGTATTGACCTAAAGATTTTCTATGTTTAATGTCCGTTTTCTTAATATAGTTGATGGTGAGATTATCAAATTCTTTACTTTCCATTTCTTCTGCCACTTTTTTCTTTAACTCACTGAAATTTCTTATGAGACTAATAACTTTGCCCTGTATTATTAATTTTTTTGTAAAAATTGGCTTAAAGTTTGGATTAGCTGGTTGTAGGCGAAAAACACCCTTTTCTTTATAAATTTTTTTAAGAGTAGTTTCGGTTTCATTTATTAATGCTATAACACTATCTCCATTTTCTGCTGTTTGTTGTTTACGAATTATGACAATATCGCCATCATTAATATTTTCATCAATCATGCTATCGCCGTTAACCTTTAAGGCAAAATGCTCGCCGTTTTTGGATAATAAACTTTTAGGCACTGATAATGTTTCAGGTATCTGATAAGTCTCAACTGGTTCGCCGGCAGTAATGACGCCAAGTAGGGGAATATTTATCATTTCAGGACCGGTACTTATTATCGGTTCAATCGCTCTTGCGCGGCCATGTGCTTTTTCAAGGTGTCCTTTGTTTTGTAAGGTGGATAGGTGTTCGTGTACGGTGGAAGGAGAAATTTTAAATCGGCGGGCAATTTCGCGCTCGGTCGGGGCCACGCTGTTTTTGGAGATGACTTTATGGATAAAATCTTTAATTTGTTTTTGTCGAGGAGTGAGAGTAAGCATATAAATATTATAGCATAAACGCCCGAGCAAAACCCGAGCAGTTATCCACAGAGAGCTATCATTTGACAAGAGGACAATCATTATTTAAAATAATAATAAAGCGGATTAAATAAGCTGACTTTTTAGAATTGGAATCCGTTGAAGTCTGGAATCCGTTGAAGTCTGACTTCAACCGCGTTTAATTCCGGCCGCAAACGACTTTGGACGAAAAATTCGGTTCCGAGCGCCCCTTTGACGAC
>CAYIFS010000010.1:14488-16900 GCA_964362775.1 uncultured Candidatus Saccharibacteria bacterium | reverse complement strand
CGCAAAGCGGAAATTTTTGGCAAAATTTCTTCTTGAAATTTTTGGCCGCCGAAACCGGGTTCGACGCTCATCAACAATACTAAGTCTATCTCGCTTATAAAAGAATCCAAAACTTCAATTTTTTCTTCCAGATTCAACGCCACGCCGATTTCTTTGCCTTTTTTATGGGCTTCTTTCGCCAAGTTTTTGACCGGAAAGCCGACTCCCGTGTCTGTTTCGTAGGGATTAAGCTCGTGGCTGTGAATTTTTTCCAAGGCTTTCCAATGTAAGATAAACCGCCCGGCTTTACTTTCTAACCATTCCGGAAAATCAAGTTGCGGTTTTTCGGTCATTAAATGAATTTCCAGAAAAAGTTCGGTTCTTAAATTTTCCAAATCGCGGATCTTCTGCCCTTTTTCCGCGTAGGGCCAAGTTAAATTCGGCGTAAAAATTCCGTCCATAATATCAATCTGGACGGTTTTGACGAAAGGTTCAACCCATCGCGCTTTTTCTTCAATCTCGCCAAAACTTTTGGCGATAATGGTGGGGATGAGCTCAACCATATTATTCTTCCATTTTCATTATCTTTTCCAATCTCCGCTGATGCCTTTCGTCTTCTTCAAATTCCGTGTCCAGCCAAATTTTCACGAGTTTTTTAGCGGTTTCCAGATCGGTAGTGCGGCCGCCAAGACAAATGATATTGGCATCCAGATGCTCGGCCGCGGTGCGCGCGGTGAATTTATCATAAACCAGCGCCGCCCGAATGCCTTTCACTTTATTGGCGACCAAACAAACGCCCTGGCCCGTGCCGCAGATCAAAATGCCGCCCGAATCGCGGCTGTCGGCCACGGCCAAAGCCAGTTTTTTGGCAAAATCCGGATAATCGTCAATCAGATCCAATTGTTCCGCGCCAAGATCTATTATTTCATAACCCTCTTTCGCCAGAAAATTTTTTAAATCCTCTTTTAATTGGAAGCCGGCGTGGTCGGCGGCGATGTAGAGCATAAAAATTTAATTTCTAATTTTCAAATCTCAATTTTCAATGAATTTTCAATTGAAAATTTCAAAATTGATTATTGACTGAAAATTGTAAATTGATAATTGAAAATTTTTAAGCGTGTTTAATTTTTTTACTCTGCTCATCTTTCCAATCTTTAATTTCCTGATGATTGCCGGATAATAACACCCTAGGCGCTTTCCAGCCGCGGAAATTTTCGGGCCGAGTGTATTGAGGATACTCGCCAATTTTCTCTCCGCCGCAGGCGGAGTTAGAAAATTGAGCGTCCGCCGAAGCACCGCCACGAGCGGGACGAAGGCGGACTCTACTTATTTTTGAGAAACTCTCTTCCTTCAATGATTCCTTATTTCCCAAAACCCCCGGCAAAAGGCGGCTGACCGCGTCTACCACTATCATAGCAGGAATTTCCCCGCCGGTTAAGACGAATTTCCCGATGGAAATTTCTTCGTCCGCGAGATGCTCCGCCACTCGCTCATCCACGCCTTCATACCGGCCGCAGATCAAAATCAGCTGATCGTATTTAGCCAATCTTTTCGCGTCCGCTTGCGTAAATTCCTTGCCCTTGGCGGAGAATAAAATCACCCGCTGCTTTATTCTTCGACCAACCCCGCATTTGCGGGGGCGTGGAGAAGTCAAACTTCTCGACTTCGCTTCGCTCCGCTCGAAGAATATCTTTACTTTTTTCAAAGCCATAATCGCTTTAAAGATCGGCTCTATTTTAAAAATCATCCCCGGCCCGCCGCCAAAAGGTTTGTCATCCACGGTTTTATGTTTGTCCGTCGCCCATTGCCGCAGATCGTGCGCCTCTATCTTTATCAAATTATTCTTTTGCGCCCGCGCCAAAATACTCTCGCTAAAATATGAGCCGAATATCTTGGGGAAAATTGTAATAATATCAAATCTCATGGAATAACAAAAAACCGCGCTACGAATAAATTGTAGCACGGTTTTTCTATTTTTTCTACGGAAGTTGGATTACAGTTTCAAATCATCAACCACCGCGTCAACATCTTTAACCGGAGATTCGCTGCGCTCTCTGATCACTCTTCCACCCTCGGGCTCTTCAATTTTGAAGTTCACGCGGGCGTTGTGCTTGGCGCCGATAACTCTTAAAAGCGTCCGGACGGCCCGGGCGGTTCCGCCCTGGCGACCGATGACTTGACCCATATCTTCCGGATTGACCTTAAGAGTCAAAAGAACTCCCATTTCATCAATCTTCCGATCGGTTACAACCTCGTCGGGATGATCCACAATGCTTTTAATGACAAAATCCACGAATTCCTGGTCGGGATAATTAGCCATATCTTTCTTTGGATTATTATCTTGTTTTGTTTAACATCTGGGACAGTTCGACCTTTCCCGGAAACTGTCAACATAAAAAGCATAGCACCGGCGCTAATTTATGTCAACGCGTT
>CAYIFS010000010.1:11609-14388 GCA_964362775.1 uncultured Candidatus Saccharibacteria bacterium | reverse complement strand
CCGGCGCCGGTTTTTGTTCCGTTTGTTCTTTCTTTTTCGGCCGCCAGGCTTTGACCTTCTTGGCTGTTATAATTCCTTCGTTCACCAAAAGATTGTGCGCCGTGGCGGAAAGCTGGGCGCCTTTGGAAAGCCAGTATTTTATCCTTTCCCCTTTTAGAGACTTCGTCTTTAAACGCGGATTGTAAGAGCCCAAAATTTCCTGAAATTTCCCTTTGACGGGATTTTTTTTCTCGGTCAAAATCAGCCGGAAAGCCGGTTGATTCTTTTTCCCTACTCTTTGAAGTCGAATGGTCAACATATTTTGCTAGGATATTATAAAAAATTAAAGGTGTCAATCGTTCGTCATTGCGAGCCCCGAATCTTTGAAGGGCGAAGCAATCCCGAGCTATTACAGCAATCTTTGTTCACAGGATTATTACGGGATTGCTTCGTCGTTCGCAGACTTACTCCTCGCAATGACATTTTATTTTCTACTTTCCGTTCCACCCTTTCTTCACAATCGCTTCTTCCGCCGCTTTTTGTTGAGCTTCTTGTTTGGAAACACCTTCGCCTTCCGCCACCAGTTCCTGTTCCAAAAACACGCCCACCTTGAAATGCTTGGCGTGGTCCGGACCCCATTCGTCCAAAACTTCGTAGCTCGGCGTCACGCCCGCCCGCTCCTGCGCTTCTTCTTGAAAAAGGCTTTTGGCGTCGCGAAAGGCGCCTTGTTCCAAAATATTGGACAAGTGTTTTAAAATTTCTTTCTCCACGAAAACGCGCGCTTTTTCAATTCCCTGGTCCAAAAAAACCGCGCCGATCAAAGCTTCCAGGGCGTTCGCCAAAATATATTGACGGGCCCGTCCCGTGTCTTTGGCCTCGCCCCGGCTCAATAGAACGAAATCGTTTAAATTCAGTTCATCAGCCACCTCCGCCAGCATCTTGGCGTTGACGAGCGCCGCCCGCCAATTTGTCAATTCCCCTTCGGGATTTTGATAATTTTTATAGAGATATTGGGTGACGATCAGCTCCAAAACCGCGTCTCCCAAAAATTCCAGGCGTTCGTTGTGGTCCAGCTGGAAACCCGGATTTTCATTGATGTAAGAACGGTGGGTTAAAGCCTGCTGAAGCAAATCGGCGTCTTTGAAATTAACCCCGATTTTTGATTCCAATTTTGATAAATCACTCATTTTTCATATAACATAAAACATGTAACATATAACAAAGATGAAAATTTGTTGCATGTTACATGCTACATGTTTTGTGGTTTTATTCGTCTTTCTGCGGTTCGCCGATCTCGCGGTAAACCGTGCCAAGCACCCCGTTGACAAATTTTCCGGACGATTCGCCCGAAAAACTTTTAGCCAACTCGATGGCCTCGTTGATTGCCACTTTGGGCGGCACTTCGGCCCTATCGCCAAACAAAAGCTCAAAAAGGCCGAGCCGTAGAATGTTACGGTCAATGATCGTAATTTGTTCCAGAGGCCACTCGGGCGCCGATTTTTCAATTATTTTATCAATTTGAGAAATATGCTCGGCCGTGCCCCGAACCAAACGCCAAATAAAATCGGCCCCTTCCAAGCCCGGTCCGAATTCCGAAATATTCTTCTCCACGATTTCATCAAGCTTCTTTTCATCCTTGCCCCAAAAATCCCATTCGTAAAGAGATTGCATGGCGATGCTCCTTGATAAATGACGATTGGCCATATAAAAAATTAGGCTTGGTTTTTTAAATTACTTTTCTTCGCGCTGGTGGTCGTGGTGCGATTCCCTCTCCTGCGCTTCCAACTCTTTTTTCCTTTTCTTCTGCTCTTTTTTGGTGAGTTTTTTTAAAACGTCGATCATTTCGCGGTTCTTATAGGTGCCGCAATTCTGGCAAATTTGATGCGCCAAAACCGGCTGGCCGCATTTTGGGCAAAAAGAAATTTTCTGGATTTTAAGCGCCAGATGCGAACGCCGGCGATTCCGATGCGACCGAGTGTGTTTTTGTTTAGGAAGAGGCATAGATTATAATTTCCTCCCTTTTTAAAGGGAGGAAAGGAGGGATTTAAAATTTATTGATTTCATTGTAGCAGAAAATCCATCGTCGGTCAAATAAATGTTATTAAAAAAATAATTCATCAATCGGTCATTTCTTCGCTAGGGTCCTGATCGGCTTAAAAGAAAACCGATGCAAAGAACAAGGGCCGTGAAGGCGCAAAGCCGCGAAATGCTTTTTGGTGCCGTAGCCCTTATGCGCGTCAAAGCCGTAGAGCGGGAATTTTTGATGGTATTTTCGCATAAGCCGGTCGCGCGCCACCTTGGCAATGACGGAAGCCGCGGCCACGGAAAAAATTTTTTCATCCCCGCGCGTTATGGCCTTTTGGGAAATATTCAAGTCTTCCAACAAAAAATTGCCGTCCAGAAGCAAAAAGTCCGCCTCAACTCCCGAATTTTCCAACGCTTTTTTCATCGCGATTTTCGTCGCTTCCAAAATGTTTATTTCGTCAATAATTTTTTGAGAAACCGCGCCGATCCCCCATTTGATGTTTTTATCCTTTGTTAAAATTTCGTACCATTTTTCGCGCTGGCGCGCGGTTAATTTTTTGGAATCCCTGATATTTCCCCAAACTTTTAATTTTTCACTTTTCACTTCTAACTGCGCCGCGACGCAAACCGCGGCCGCCACCACCGGTCCGGCTAACGGTCCCCGCCCGACCTCATCAAGGCCGACGACAAATCGGCAACCTCGGCGCCAAAGTTTATTTTCCGATTCAAAATTAGGAAAAATCATAAAACATATAACATGTAACATATAACAAAA
>CAYIFS010000010.1:5276-11509 GCA_964362775.1 uncultured Candidatus Saccharibacteria bacterium | reverse complement strand
CTCTATATGCCAGACAACAAACTCGGCCTTAATTGGTCGGCGGTGGAAAAGGCGCTCGGGGAAGGAACATTTTCCGGCTACAAAATCGGCATTCTGGAAACGGAAAAACTTTTGAAAGAAATGCTCTCCCAAAAACAGATTCCCGGAAAAAGTGTGGAACGCCAACTGAAATACGCCGGTCGATTTTTGAGCTTGCCGGACAAATTGGATTCCAGCCGCGATACCTGCCAGAGAATTCTCAATGAACCGCATTTTGAAATTTCGCGCGAAGAGACAAAACAGATCGTCATGGGTTATTGGCAAGCGATGCTTGATATTGAAGAAGCGGTTGACACTCTTTCCCTTTGGGAAAAAATTTCTCTGCGTTTTAGATACTTTTTAGAAATGTTGCTGGCCAATTTCAAGATCGCCGCTTGGGCGATAATCGTTTTTTGCGCTTCAATCTGGTTTCTGGGCGAAAGTGAAAGCGGGAATCAAGTCGCCCGATTCATCGTTAAAATCAATCATTTTTTCGTCTTTAAATTCCTGTTTTGGACGGTTGTGATCGTCGTAGCCGTCGCTTTGATCGGCGGCCTTGTTTATCTGGTCGGCCGAGGGAAGAAAAGGTTCTAAATTCAAAACGACACCGATACCCGGATGACACACGGATGATCCGGATATTTAAAAAGAAAATTTATTTTTTATCCGGGACATCCGGGTGAAAAATCTGGGTTATCCGGGTCGCTATATTTTATGAAATTCTCCCACCTCCACGTTCACTCCCACTATTCCCTTCTTGACGGCCTCCCTAAAATAGACGGATTAGTGGATAAGGCTCTTGAACTCGGAATGGATTCAATGGCCTTGACAGACCACGGTTCGCTTTACGGCGCCGTGGAATTTTTTAAAAAAGCCAAAGCCAAAGGGCTTAAACCCATTATCGGCTCGGAAATGTATTTGACGCCCGACAGCCGATTCAACAAACGCGGCCGGATGGATGACAAGCGTTTTCATTTGATACTCCTCGTCAAAAATAAGATCGGCTACGAAAATTTGGTGAAACTGACCACCCGGGCGTGGCTGGAAGGATTTTATTACAAGCCTCGGATAGATAAAGAGATCTTGCGCCAATTTTCAGAAGGCCTGATCGGCTCTTCCGCATGTTTGGCCGGCGAGATCGCCCGCGCCATCGTCAATAACGCCGACCTTTCAAAAGCCGAAAGTCTCGCTTTGGAATATCAAGAAATTTTCGGCAAAGGAAATTTTTACCTTGAAATGGAGCACCATCCTCATTTGCCAGATCAAGGAAAGGTGAACGAAGCGCTGAAAAAAATTTCAAAAAAACACGGGATTCCCCTGATGGCCACGCACGACGTCCATTATTTAAAACCCGAGGACGCCCAAGCGCAGGATATTCTAATGCTTGTGAACACCAATGCCTCGCTGGATGATCCCGAGCGCCTGACCCTTAAGGCCGATGATTTTTCTTTGCGGCCGCCCGCCGATATGATTGAATGGTTCAAAGATACACCGGAAGCCATAGAAAACACCCAAAAGATCGCCGCCGAATGCAATTTTGAATTTGAACTCGGCAAATACCAATTGCCTCATTTCAAAGTTCCCGGGGGGCAGAAACCGGAAGATTTTTTGCGCGAACTTTGCGAAGCCGGCCTCAAAAAACGCTATTCCGGAGGAACCAACCAAGAAATTTTGGATAGGCTTGAACACGAGTTGAATATCATTCAAAAAACCGGTTTCGCCTCCTATTTTTTAATCGTCCAAGATTTCATAAACTGGGCAAAAGACCGAAAGATCGTCGTGGGGCCGGGCCGCGGTTCGGCCGCCGGCTCAATTGTTTCCTATCTTTTGAATATCACCGATATTGATCCTTTAAAATATGATTTGCTTTTTGAAAGGTTTTTAAATCCCGAAAGAATTTCCATGCCGGATATTGATATGGATTTTGCCGACGCCCGGCGCGAAGAAGTGATCGGCTACGTCCGCCAAAAATACGGCGACGACCACGTGGCCCAAATCATTACTTTCGGCACAATGGCCGCCCGCGCCGCCATCCGCGACACCGGCCGAGCCATGGGCTATTCCTATCAGGTCTGCGACCAAGTGGCCAAAGCCATTCCGCCCATGGGATTCACTCTAGAAAAAGCACTGGCCGAGTCCGTGGAATTCCGCCAGCTTTACGATTCCGACGACCAGATAAAAAAACTGGTTGACACCGCTTTAAAGCTTGAAGGCGTGGCGCGTCACGTCTCCACGCACGCGGCCGGCGTCGTCGTCACAAAAGAACCGCTTGAAAAAATCGTGCCTCTTCAACACCCCACGCAGGACGACGAAACCATTGTCACCCAATATGAAATGCACGCGATTGAAGATTTGGGTCTTTTGAAAATGGACTTTCTGGGGCTCAAAACCCTGACCCAAATTGAGAACACAATCAAGATCGTGGAAAATACCAAGGGCAAAAAAATTGAGATCAACACTTTGCCGCTGGATGATGAAAAAACCTATCAGCTTTTCAGAGAAGCCCGGACCACGGGCGTGTTCCAGCTTGAATCGGGCGGCATGAAAAAAAATCTGAAAGAATTGAAACCCACGGTTTTTGAAGACATCATCGCCATGGTGGCCTTATATCGCCCGGGCCCTATGGACCTGATCCCCGACTTCATCGCCCACAAACATGGCTTCAAAGAAATAAAATATATCCATCCGGCGCTGGAACCGATCCTGAAAAACACCTATAGCATTATTGTCTACCAGGAACAAGTGATGGAAATCGCGGTGAAGCTGGCCGGCTACACCCTGCCTGAAGCTGACACTCTGCGCAAGGCCATGGGCAAAAAGATCAAAAAACTGATGGACGAACAGCAAGAAAAATTGGTCCGGGGCATGGAAAAAAAGAATATTGACGGACAGACCAGCCAGCGCATTTGGGAATTCGTTGAACCGTTCGCCAGATATGGCTTTAACAAATCCCACGCCACCTGCTACGCGCTCATCGGCTACGAGACTGCTTTTTTGAAAGCCCATTTTCCCACCGAATTCATGGCCGCGCTGATGAATTCCGAACTTGACGACATTGAACGCATCGCTTTTTTGATCGAAGAATGCCGCCAAATGAAAATTGAAGTCTTGCCGCCGGAAATAAATGAAAGTCTCGGTAGTTTCACCGTAATAAAAGATAACGTTATTCGTTTCGGCCTGAACGCCGTCAAAAATGTGGGTTCAAATATTGTGGCGGCGATCGTGAAAGAACGCAAACAAAACGGCCCATTTGAATCGATCTCTGATTTCATAGAACGCGTCCAAGACAAAGACCTGAACAAAAAATCTCTGGAAAGTTTAATCAGGTGCGGCGCCCTGGACAATCTCGCTGAACGAGGCCAATTGCTCGGCAACCTCCCTATGATTCTGACTTTCGCCCGCGAAACACAACAACCGAAAATTAACGGCCAGGTCAGTCTTTTTTCCGTGCCGACAGCCCAAGGTGAAGGGAAAAAGAACGGCTTGATGCCCACTTTAAAACTCCAACCTTTCCCCCCGAGCACCAAAAAAGAAAGGTTGGCCTGGGAAAAAGAATTGCTCGGGCTTTACATTTCCAGCCATCCGGCGCAGGAATACGAAAAAGTGATTGAAAAATTTGCCACTCTGCCCTCAAAACTTTCTTCCTCATTGGTGGGGAAAAGAGTAAAAGTCGGCGGCGCCATCACCAAAATCCATAAGATTATCACGCGCTCGGGCAAGCCCATGCTTTTCGTGACCCTGGAAGACACGCGCGCCAAAGTGGAGGTTTTGGTTTTTCCGCGGACGCTTGAGCAAACCGCCACTTTCTGGCAGGAAGACAAAATTGCTTTGATCTCGGGCCGCCTGGACGATAAAGAAGGAAATTTTAAGGTTCTCTGCGAATCAGTGCAGGAAATAAATCAGAATCATTTGAGGAATTTCGGATAATTGACAATAAATCTCAATAATATTAAAATTCTATCAGGACCATGATGCGGCCTCACCAACCGCGGAGTCCAAGGCTCACGCCGGCAAGAATAGGCGCCAAAAGTGCCCAGAAATTTATGGGAAGTCGGGTGGAACCCCCCTCACTTGGAAAGAAATTTTATTGTACGATAAAATTTTGGCAATAAAGGATAAATATTATCCAAACCATCAAATTTTTATCGTATAATTGGCGAGCTACGCTCGCTTTTCTTTCCAAGTGAGGGGCCCGACATCTGTAAATTTTTGGGCACTTTTTATTAATTTTAAATTACAAAACCATGAAAAACAATTTAGAAACCCTCCGCCATTCCGCTTCCCATCTTCTGGCCGCCGCGGTGCTGGATATATTCCCCGAAGCAAAATTTGCCATCGGGCCGGCGACCGAAGACGGATTTTATTATGATTTTGACCTGCCGCGGACGCTGATTCCCGAAGACTTGCCGATTCTGGAAGAAAAAATGCGAACGCTGATCAAACAAAATCTGCCGTTTGAAAGAACGGAAATTGAAAGTGAAAAAGCCAAAAAGCTTTTTCAAAAAGCCGGCCAATTCTATAAAGTGGAACTAATTGAGGATTTGGAAAAAACGGAACTAGTCAAAAAAGTCTCCCTTTATAAAACCGGCTCGTTCGTGGATCTTTGCGCCGGGCCGCACGTGGGAAAAAGCGGTCAAATCAAACCCGACGCTTTCAAGCTTTTAAAGATCGCCGGCGCTTATTGGCGCGGGTCGGAAAAAAACAAGATGCTCCAACGCGTTTATGGCCTGGCTTTTGAAAACAAAAAAGATTTGGAAGAATATTTAGAACGCCTTGAAGAAGCCCGAAAACGCGACCACCGCAAAATCGGCAAAGAATTGGATTTATTCACCATCAGCGAAAAAGTCGGGCCGGGATTGATCCTTTGGCACCCTAAATTATCTCTTGTCAGAGAATTGCTTGAAAGCTGGTGGCGGCAATTGCATCGAGAAAGGGGTTATGAATATATTTACACGCCCCATATTGGCCGCGCCCAACTTTGGGAAACAAGCGGGCACCTCGATTTTTTCCGCGATTCAATGTACCCTTCTTTCAAAGACACAGAAACCGAGGAAGAATATTTTCTAAAACCGATGAGCTGTCCATTCCATGTGGAAATTTATAAATCGAGGCCAAGAAGCTATCGCGAACTGCCTATCCAATGGAACGAACTCGGCACATGCTACCGTTATGAAAAAAACGGCGAACTCCACGGCATGGCGCGTCCCCGCGGTTTTACTCAAGACGATGCCCACATTATCTGCACTCCGGAACAGCTCAAAGACGAATATCGCAAGGCGATTGAATTTATTTTGGATATTTACGGCGCTTTTAGCTTTAAAGAACTCAAATATTATCTATCCGTGCGCGACCCGAATAATTTAGGGAAATACGTCGGCGATTCAAAAGTTTGGGAAACCGCCGAGTCAACAATCAAAGAAGTTCTTGAAGAAAAAGGAATAAAATATGAAATAGAAGAGGGCGGAGCGAAATTTTACGGCCCGGCCCTGGATATCAAAATTCTTGATGCTATTGGCCGAGAATGGCAATGTCCGACGATCCAACTGGACATGAATTTACCTTCTAAATTTGGGATGGCGTATATTGGTCCCGACGGCAACGAGCACGTGCCGATTATGCTCCACCGGACGATCTTTGGGGCTATGGAGCGTTTCTGCGCTGTTTTAATTGAACATTACGCCGGCGCGTTCCCGGTTTGGCTGGCGCCCGAACAAGTTTGGGTTTTGCCGATCGGTGAAAAACACGCCGAATACGCGCGAAAAATCGCCTCTTCTCTTCTCTCTCAAAATATCCGCGTCAAGGTCAAAGACGAAAATGAAACTATCGGCAAAAAGATCCGCGAGGGCGAAATGCAAAAAATTCCCTATCTTTTGGTCGTGGGTGACAAAGAAATGGAATCAGACTTGGTGGCCACGCGCGAAAGAGGAAAGAGAGACTTGGGGACGATGAAGACGGAAGAATTCATTGAAAAAATCAAAGAAGAAATAAAAAATAAACTATAATTATTTTTTATTTTAAAAAATGACTTGTTTTCTTAAATCTTTTTGGCCTTTCATTCTCCTCATCATTTTATCCTTCTCTCTTCATTTCTCCTTCTTAAGTTACCCGGCGCAGGTGGTTTTTGACGAAACTCATTTTGGAAAATTCGTCGCCGCCTATTTCACGGGTCAATATTATTTTGATATCCATCCGCCTCTCGGGAAACTCCTGATCGC
>CAYIFS010000010.1:0-5176 GCA_964362775.1 uncultured Candidatus Saccharibacteria bacterium | reverse complement strand
CCTTTTGCCGTTCATTTCAAACTTCTGCCACGCTCCGGACAAGGCAACGCTTTTATGACCCCGGCTTTCCAACAAGAATTAAAAAATCCTGCGGAAGAAAAATTGAGCTTCTGGTCAAAATTCAGCGAACTCAATCAAACCATGTGGCAAGCCAATGCCGGCCTGACCCAAACCCACCCCTACGGCAGCCGCTGGTTTTCCTGGCCTTTTGATCAAAAACCGATCTTTTACTGGAATGAAGAAAAAAACGGCCAAAATTATCAAATCTTTCTTGAAGGCAATCTTCTTTTATGGCTTTTGAGTTTTTTTGTTTTGATTGGCACCCTACTATTGCCTCTTTTAAAAAAATACCGCGCCCTTTTTTCGCCCGCATTTTTTATTTTAATTTTGGCTTATGTGGCCAATCTCCTGCCTTTTGTTTTTATCAAACGCGTAGCCTTTCTCTATCATTATCTTCCCGCCCTGACTTACGCTTTGATCATTCTGGCCATCTGGTTGGCCGACCTTTGGCCCAAACAAAAAAAATTTTTGATAATAACCCTGGCTTTAATTTTAATAAATTTTATCCTGTTTTTGCCATCAACTTTCGGCTGGCCGGCAAATTAAAAACGATTTAAAAACAGCCTGCTTGCCCAAAGGCTGTTTTTTTGTTAGAATTTCAGATTATGAAATACTTCATTTTCACTTACGGTTGCCAAATGAATATCTCTGATTCGGAACGCCTCGCAACGATTCTGGAAAAAAAAGGGTATGAACCGGCCAAATCGGCGGATAAGGCTGATCTGATTGTGATCAACGCCTGCTCGGTCAGGCAAAGAGCCATTGACCGGGTTTTTGATAAAATTCACAAATTTAAAAACAAAAAAATCGTGCTGGCCGGCTGCGTTCTTGAAGCCGACCGAAAAAAACTGAAAGGCCGCGTAGAGTTTTGGAAGCCGGACGAATATTTTGATACGATCGCACCGCTCCGTCAAAACAAATTTTCCGCCTTCGTGCCCATCATGACCGGCTGCAATAATTTTTGCTCCTACTGCGCGGTGCCTTTCACGAGAGGCCGGGAAAAATCCCGCCGGCCGGCGGCGATTTTGAACGAAGCAAAATTGCTCATCAAGAAAGGCTTTAAAGAAATAATTTTGCTGGGGCAAAATGTGAACAGCTATCGATCCGATAAAACCGATTTTCCAAAACTTTTGAAAAAATTGGTTGAACTTCCGGGCAATTTTCGGCTTAATTTTTTAACCAGCCACCCGAAAGACATGTCGGACGAACTCATTGAAATCATCGCGAAAAATGACAAAATAATTTCTGCTATCCACTTACCTGTCCAATCGGGCGACAACGAGATCTTGCGCAAAATGAACCGGCGCTACACCGTAGCGCATTACGAAAACCTGATTAAAAAGATCCGCGCGGCTTTCAAAAAATGTCGGCCATCTTTTCCCGCACCCGAAATTTCCACCGACATTATCGTCGGCTTCCCGAGTGAAACAAAAAAACAATTTCAAAATACGTTCAACTTTTGCAAAAAGATAAATTTCAGCAAGGCCTATATCGCCCAATATTCACCGAGGCCCGGCACGGCGGCCGTCAAACTAAAAGATGATGTCCCAACCAAAGAGAAAAAAAGGCGCTGGAGAATTTTGGATACCTTAGTTAATAAATTTGAGCATCCTGATGAATAAAAAACAAAAAATCGTCGTCGTGGCCGGACCTACGGCCTCGGGAAAATCAGATTTGGCCGTAAAAATTGCCAAAAAATTCAATGGCGAAATTATTTCCGCCGATTCGCGGCAAGTTTATCGCGGAATGGACATTGGAAGCGGAAAAATCACTAAAAAAGAAATGGAAGGCGTGCCCCATTATCTTTTGGATGTGGCTTCGCCAAAACAGCGTTTTACCGTCGCTCAATTTAAAAAACTGGCTGATAAGGCTATCGAAAATATTGCCCGCCGCAACAAATTACCGATCATCTGCGGCGGCACCGGTTTTTATATTCAAGCGGTTATTGACGACCTGCTAATCCCTCA
Source organism: uncultured Candidatus Saccharibacteria bacterium (assembly GCA_964362775.1). Lineage (GTDB taxonomy): Bacteria > Patescibacteriota > Minisyncoccia > Portnoybacterales > GWB1-42-6 > GWB1-42-6. Next base: position 3,149 of record CAYIFS010000010.1, on the reverse strand, counting down.
AATCAAACCTGATTTCAAACTCCGCGCCAGACTCGAAAAAAAAACAACTGAAGAATTATTCGCCGAACTTAAAAAACTTGACCCGCGCCGCGCCAAAAACATTGATCGGCGCAATCCCCGCCGCCTTATCCGCGCGCTGGAAATCGTTTACAAAACAGGGCAAGTGGTGCCGTCAATTTATAACTCACCTCAACCCTCTCTTAAATTAAGAGAGGGAGCTCCTCCTCTTATATTAAGAGGAGGTTGGGAGGAGTTAAATCTTTTATTCCTCGGCATTAAAAAATCGCCCGAGGAACTCGCGCGACGCATAAAAATCAGATTGGAAAAACGGCTGAAACAAGGAATGATCAAAGAAGTTGAAAGATTGCGCGAACAAGGAATTTCCTGGAAAAGATTGGAAAGTTTCGGCCTGGAATACCGTTGGCTCGCCCGATTTTTACAAAATAAAATCTCCCGAGAGGAGATGATTGAGCGTCTGCAAAAAGATATTGGACATTTTGCCAAACGACAAATGACCTGGTTTAAAAGAGATCCAAGGATTCGCTGGGTGGAAAATTCAAAACAAGCGGAAAATCTTTTGAAAAAATTTATCGCCTAAGCGGCCAAATCCTTACCTAAACTTTTTTCTGACCCCTTAACCGCCCGTTCCTTAAGCGCTTCATTAGCTTTTTTCACTCTCTCTTCCATCGCTTCCAATCCTCCTTCTTCCTCTAATTTTTTTCTTTCGGCCTCGGTCAGACTAACATGTCCGGCCGCGAAGTTTTCAAAACGGTTAGGACTCATATTTTTTGATTATTATTTATTTTTAATTCTTCTTTTTAAAATTTCGGCGGTTATCTGCGGATTGGCTTTGCCTTTGGTCGCGGCCATGACCTTACCGACCAGAAACATCAAAGCGTTCTCTTTACCTTTTTTATATTCTTCCATTGGACCGGGATTAGTGCTTAAAACTTCGTCAATCGCCTTATTCAATCCTTCTTCATCACTGACTTGCCCCAGATCTTTTTCGGCAATTATATGGCTCGGATCGGCGCCGGAAATAAACATCTCTTTCAATAAAGCTTGGGCGCCCGATGAAGAAACCACACCCTGTAAAACTGTCTTGGCAAATTCAGCGAAATTTTCCGGAAAAATTCTTTCGCGCAACGCGTAATCTGTAATATTTAAAATACTGGCGATACGCGGGGTTTCCGTTATTAAATAGTTTACCACTATTTTAACTGCCTTGTCAAGGTCAATTCTCGGCTCGGCGCCTTTAGCCCAATTTTTAAGTTCGCTCGCCGTTTCTTCAAAATAAGAAGCGAGTTCGGGGCTGGAAACCAAAATTTCAACATCTCCCAACGGCAAATTATATTCCTTGGCAAACCTTTCTCTCTTTTGCGCCGGGAGCTCCGGAATTTCTTTTTTCAGGTCTTCCGCCAGCAAATTTAAACCCGAAAGCGGCGGCAGGTCGGGCTCGGGAAAATACCGATAATCATGCGCCTCTTCTTTGACGCGCTGGGAAAAAGTCTCGCCTTTCGCGTCGTCCCAACCGCGGGTTTCCTGAATAATTTTTTCGCCTTTTTCCAAAATTTCGGCTTGCCTTTTTATTTCATAATCTATTGACCGCTCCACCGCCCGGAAAGAATTCAAATTTTTAATTTCTACTTTAGTCCCTAATTTATTCTCCTTTCCGCGTGATTCCGCGGTTTTTAGTTCCGCGTCGTTCCGCGGTATTTCGCGAAGCGAAATATTCACTTCGCACCTCATTTGCCCCTTTTCCATATCCGCGTCCGAGACTTCAAGATAGCGCAAAATCAGCTGAAGCTCCTGGCAAAATTGCTTAGCCTCTAAACCCGAACGGATATCGGGCTCCGTGACCAATTCCATCAAGGGCACGCCGGCCCGATTCAAATCAACCAAAGAAAAATCCGCGCCCGCGCGGTGCACCAATTTTCCCGTATCTTCTTCCAAATGAATTCTCGTTATTCGAATCTTTTCGCCGGAAATTTCCAAAAATCCGCCTTGGGAAAAAGGCGCGTCATATTGAGAAATTTGATACCCCTTAGGGAGATCCGGATAAAAATAATTTTTCCGGTCAAATTTTGAAAGATCGTTAATCTGGCAATCCAAGGCCAACGCGGTTTTTAGAACTTTTTTGACCGCTCCCTTGTTAATCACCGGCAAGGCGCCGGGCTGGCCCGAACAAACCTCGCAGATATTCTGATTCGGCTCTTTTTCCAGACCAAAAGCGTTCAAACAAGAACAGAACATCTTGCTTTTGGTTTTGAGCTCCGCGTGAATTTCCAAACCAATAACGCTTTCAAATTCCATACCCTTTAATTTTAACACAAAAACTAACGGCTCGCTAAAAACACGTTGCGAAGCAATAAGGCCACGGTCAGGGGCCCCACGCCGCCGGGCATCGGCGTCAAAAAAGAAGCTTTTGAGAAAACACTCTCTTGATCCACGTCTCCCGCCACTTTGCCGTCGTGATACCGCGTGATGCCCGCGTCAATGAGCGCCGCGCCTTCTTTTATCATGTCGACCTTGATCATTTTGGGGCAACCGCAAACCGAGATCAAAATATCGGCTTCCCTCATTTCTTTTTCCGCCCCGGAAACCAAACAAGCATTCCTCACCAAAAATTCCATTTTTATTTTCTCTTTTTCCAGAACCGCCTTAAGAACCGAGCCAAAAGTTTCGGAATTCACCAACGCTAACGCTTTTTTCTTTTCAAAATTATCGCCCAGAGCGTCTTTTATGGCCGTCAAAATTGCCAAAGGCAAAACCGGGAAAAAATTGAATTTTCCGCTTTTGAGCATTTTTTGATTCTCCGCGTGGAAACCGTCAACATCTTTTTTCGCGTCAATCGCGCCGATGATTTTGTTTTTATCCAGAGCGGCCGGCAGGGGCAATTGGACGATTATTCCGCTGACCGCGGCGTCTTCGTTCAATTCGCTTATTTTTGACAAAATTTCTTTCTCGGGAGAAACGGCGAGAAAATCAAATTCCTCAACCTCAATGCCGATTTTTTTGGCCGCTGATTTTTTAAGTTTTACGTAAAGTTTGCTCGCTTCGTCTTCGCCGACCAAAATAATCGCCAATCTCGGTTTCTTCCCGGACCGGACAATTTCTTTTTTGGTTTCCGCCAAAATCTTTTGCGCCGC
>CAYIFS010000009.1:0-19023 GCA_964362775.1 uncultured Candidatus Saccharibacteria bacterium | reverse complement strand
TCCACGGTCGGCGCGGCGACGCGTTTTTCCTTGCTTTGGGTGGTAATTTTAGTGACACCGCTTCTCATCGCTATTCACCGGCTTTCGGCGCGCCTCGGCGATATAACCAAAAAAGGGTTGATTTCCCTGATCAAAGAAAATTTCGGGAAAAAGACCGCGTTGGTTTGCCTTTGTGTTTTTGTCATCGCCAATCTTCTTTCTCTTGTGGCCGACATCATCGGCATGGCCGCCGGTTTTCAGCTTCTGACCGGCGAAAATTATCTTTATTTCATCGTGCCGTTAATCATTTTGGTTTGGTATATCATCGTTTTTGATACTTACCAGCATGTCGCCCGTTATTTTTTCTGGTTTTCGGGAATCTTGCTGGCCTATGTAATTTCCGGCTTTTTGGCTTTTCCCGACTGGCGCCAGGTTTTGGGAGCCGTGATTTGGCCGAAAATTGAATTCAATTTAGTTTATATTTCGGCGTTCCTGGCCATCCTGGGCGCTGTTTTTTCGCCTTACAGTTTTTTCTGGCAAACCGAACAGGAAATAGAAGAACGGCGAAACGAAAAAAGCCTGAAAAAATCCGGCCGGGGAGTAACCCTGGGATTCATTTACAGCTCTTTCATCGCTTTTTTTGTAATGCTGGCTTCCGCTTCAATTGTTTTGGACCACAATCTTGATACTCTGACGATCGCCGACATTGCCCAGGCTCTCGCGCCGCTGGCGGGCGGCTGGGCCGCCAAACTTTTCGGCCTGGGATTGATCGGCTCGGGAATTCTGGCGATTCCCATTTTGGCCACTTCTTCAGCTTACGCCGTGGCGGAATATTTCAATTGGCCCGACGGTCTGCGCAAAAAACCCGGCCGTGCCAGAGGATTTTATTCGGTCATCACTTTCGGATTTTTGATTTGCCTGGCTTCTCTGCTTTTTAATTTTCAACCGATCAAAGCAATCTTTTATTCCCAGCTGATCGTCGGAATTCTGGCGCCGGTGATAATTTATTTCATTCTGCGGCTGGCCAGCGCCAAAAAAGTGATGGGTAATTTCCGCTGCCATTGGATAAGTTTGACCCTGGGTTGGTTTACAATCGTTTTATTGGTTTTAAGCGATCTTTTATTTATTTATTATCTCTTCAAATGATTATCTATTTTGCCATCCTCTCAATCATTATCGCCACTTTTTTAGGCGGACTTTTGGCGTTGAGATTCAAACACAAGCTTGAAATTCTGATGGCTTTTTCCGCCGGATTGTTGCTTTCCTTGTTTTTCTTTGAACTTCTGCCGGAAATAAAAAATTTCGGCGATGAATTTGGCCAGCCGTTTCAGAATCTGGCGGCCGTCATCGCGCTCGGCTTCTTGGCTTTTCATTTGCTGGAAAAATTCATTCTCATTGATCCCGCTCATGAAGAAGACTGCCGTTCAAAAAAACACCGGAATGTGGGCGGTTGGGGAGCGGCCGGCTTATCTTTGCACGGCTTTTTTGACGGTTTGATCGTCGGCGCCGCTTTCCAGGTGGATATTATCATCGGTCTTTTTGTCGCCCTCGCGGTCGCCCTCCACAAGATCACGGATGGCCTTAATATTTCTGTTTGGCTCCTTAAAAATAGGGAGGGCAAAAAAAAGATTTTTTTCTGGTTGGCTTTGAATTCCCTCATCTCGGCCATCGGCGTTTTCGGCGGCTGGATCGTTGATCTGCCGGTCAAAAATCTGGTTTATTTTCTGGCTTTCTTTGCCGGCTTTTTGCTCTATATCGGCGCCTCCGACCTTTTGCCCGAAGCGCACCGCGAAAAAAATTCCTGGAGCCTGATTTTGGCCACGGTTATCGGATTTTTGGTCTTTTTTGCCGTGGAAAAATTTTTGGCGATCTGACTTGAAAAATTCAAAGGCGGGGGATAGAATGGATAAATGAAAAAGATAGATTCCAGCCGGTCTTTTTTTGTTGTTTTGGACAATATCCGAAGTTTGGAAAACGTGGGCGCGATCTTCCGAACGGCCGAAGCGCTGAAAATAAATAAACTGTATCTTGGCGGCTATTCGGGCGTCAACCAATTTGGAGAACTTCATCCTAAATTGCAAAAAAGCGCTTTAGGCGCTCAAAATCTTGTTCCTTTCGAAATTTTCAAACAAACGGGGCGGTTGGTGGAAAAATTGAAAAAAGAAGGCGTCAAGATCGTCTGCTTGGAAAATAACATCAGAGGAACAAAAAGTATTCTGGAATTCAAGCCTGTTTTCCCTCTGGCGCTGATCGTAGGCCACGAAACCCGGGGCATTAGCAAAGATATTTTAAAAAAAGCCGACGTTATTTTGGAAATTCCGATGTTCGGCCGAAAAGAATCGTTTAATGTCGCCACGGCCTTTGGCATCGCGGGATTTGAAATAAATAAACACAGAATATAACTTACAGATTTACGGATTGATACAGATATACAGATAAATTCCCCCTTTTTAAAGGGGGACTAAGGGGGATTTAAAATTCGTATATTTGTAAGAAATTCGTAATTTGTAGAAAAACCATGTCCAAACCATTTGATAAGGCCGCCGCGCTTTTAAAGATTAAAAAAGAATATCTGGAAATTTTAAACACGCCGCAAAGAATCTTGCAGGTTAATTTTCCCGTCAAAATGGATTCGGGCGAAATTAAAATTTTTTCCGGCCACCGCGTCCAACATTCCAACGCCCGCGGACCGTACAAAGGCGGCATCCGATTCCATGAATCCTGCGATTTGAAAGAAGTAATGGATCTGGCTTTTTGGATGGCCGTAAAATGCGCGGTGGTAAACATTCCTTTTGGCGGCGGAAAGGGCGGAGTGGTGGTAAATCCCAAAAAATTGTCTTTGGGGGAAAAAGAACGCCTGACGCGCGCCTACACCCGCGCCATTGCCGACATAATCGGCCCCCAGAAAGACATTCCGGCGCCGGACGTTTACACCGACGGCCAAGTGATGAGTTGGATTTATGACGAATATTCAAAGATTGTCCGGCAAAAAACGCCGGCGGTCGTGACCGGGAAACCCCTAAAGATCGGCGGCTCAAAAGGCCGGGACATCGCGACGGCCCTGGGCGGCGTCTATGTCTTGGAAGAAATCGTGAAAAAACTCAAAAAGGGTTCTGAAAAACCGACGGTCGCGATTCAGGGTTTTGGGAACGCGGGTTCCAATATGGCCAAGCTTCTTGCTCAACGCGGTTTTAAGATCGTGGGAGTGGGGGATTCAACATCCGCTATTTGGCCCAAAGAACCCGGCCAAGAACTGGATGTGGAAAAGCTGATCAAATTCAAACAAAAAACCGGCTCGCTGAAAGATTTTCCGGGAAGCCGCGAGGTTTCCCAGCAAGATCTGATTCGCAAAACTCCCTGCGATATTTTGATTCCGGCGGCTCTGGGCGGATTGATCGGCCCGGAAGACGCTTTGGCGACTCGAGCCAAAATAATTTTGGAACTCGCCAACGGCCCGCTTAAAGAAGGCGCGGACGAGATCTTTAATAACCGCAAGATCCTGGTCGTGCCCGACATTCTGGCCAACGCCGGCGGCGTGACGGTCAGCTATTTTGAATGGCTCCAAAATCTGAAAAACAAATATTGGGAAGAAGAAAAGGTTTTTGAAGAACTAAAAAAGATCATGACGCAAGCGACCAAAGATGTCTGGAAAGAAGCGTTAAAATTCCAGATTGACCTGCGCGTCGCCGCCTACGTGGTTGCCTTAAGGCGATTGGAAAAAGCGATAAAAATTTAATAGAATTTAATTGTGTCATTCTGAGGGCGTAGCCCGAAGAATCTCCCCGCCTTGGCGGGGTCTGACATCCGTCAGAGATCCTTTACGGAGTTTACCCCGTTAAAGAAACGAAGTTTCTTTTTTCGGGGTTCAGGATGACATTTTTTATGCCCGAACTTCCGGAAGTTGAAACTATCAGCCGCCAGCTTAACGGCTTTCTGACGGGCAAAAAAATAAAAAGCGTTGAGATTTTTCTGCCCAAAATCATCAAAGCGCCGCCGGCTGAATTTAAAAAAGCGGTTTTGGACGCCCAAGTGAAAAAGGTTTGGCGCCGCGCCAAGATCCTTATCTTTGAATTATTAAACGGTTATTCCATTTTGATCCATTTAAAATTGACGGGCCAATTGATATTTCAAAAACCCGAAATTAAAAATCAAAGATTATGGAAATATACCCACCTGATCTTTAATTTTCAAGACGGTAGCCGATTGCTTTTTAACGATCTAAGACAATTCGGCTATGTAAAACTCGTCAAAATCGAAAAACTGGCTGAACTTTTAGCCAAAGAGAATTTTGGGCCGGAACCTTTGGAAAAAAATTTCACGCTGAAAGTTTTTGAAAAGATTCTGCGCCAACGCCCCCGCGCCAAGATCAAACAATTTTTAATGGACCCAAAAAACTTGGCGGGAATAGGCAATATCTATTCGGACGAAATCCTTTTTGTTGCCGGCGTTCACCCTTCGCGGCGAGTGGAAACTCTTAAAGGAAAAGAGACTGAAAAGATCTTTGAAAATTCCAAAAAGATCCTTCAAAAAGCGATTAAACTTCGCGGCACTTCGGCTGACACGTATTTTGACGCTCGGGGTCAAGAAGGAAAATTTTTAAAAGAGCTGAAGGTCTATGGCAAAAAGGGCGAAAAATGCGTAAAATGTAGAGGAGAGATAACAAGAATAAAGATCGGAGGGCGAAGCGCCCATTTTTGTCCCCGATGCCAAAAATAACCGGATTTTCCTTATTCACTTGTTTACCTGTTCACTAATTTACTATTTCAATGGCCGGTTGGTCGAGCCGGTTGGTCTAAATAAATAAAAATATTTTTATACGATATGAAATTAAATGCTTTAGCGTTGGCTTACGCCTCCGCTATTTTCGGCGGTGTTTGGACTTTTTTGATGATGGCCTTTTCTTTGCTCACCGGCAAAGCCAGTGATTTTATGGCGCGCATGGCCGCCCTCCATTTGGCTTCTTATTCCTGGGGCGGGGCGATTGTGATGACGATAGAAGGCGTGGTGGCCGGATTTATCCTGGGCTGGATTTTCGCCTGGCTTTACAACAAATTCGCCAAGTAATTTAGATCAATCACAATTTTTATTTTGCTTAATCATTTGTTTAAAAAAGCAAATGAGTTTATTTTTTGTTTACTTATTTTATTAATAAAACTCTGATGGGCAAAATCCAAAAACTTCGCGAAGAGAAAAAACTGGAAGAAACGCAAAAAGAAGAAGAAAAGAAAAAACGGAATAAAAAGATCCTAATTATTAGCGCCTGTTCCATTGTCGCCCTGGCGATTTTAACCGGCGGCGTTTTTTATCTTAATTTTTATCTGAAAATGAAAAATCAACCTCAAAATCGCTTCGCGGTGATAGAAACGCCCCGCGGCCAAATTAAATTGGAGTTATTTTCCCAAGATGCGCCCAAAACGGTTAAAAATTTCACCGATCTGGCCCAAAAAGGATTCTATAACGGGTTGAAATTTCATCGGGTGATCCCCGAATTTATGATCCAAGGGGGAGACCCGAACGGAAACGGCACCGGCGGACCGGGCTATAAATTTGAGGACGAAATTAACCCCTGGAGCCTGGGGCTCGCGGAGAGTGAAATAAAATCCCTGGAAGCGCAGGGGTATAAATACACAAAAAAATTAAAGTCTCATAAGGTTGAAGTTGGGTCTTTGGCCATGGCCAACGCCGGGCCGAATACCAACGGCAGCCAATTTTTCATTGTGACCCAGAAAGACCAGCCGCACTTGAATGGAAAACACACGGTTTTTGGAAAAGTTATTGAAGGAATGGAGGTCGTGCGCCAAATCCAGCAAGATGATATAATGAAGAAAATGACAATTTATTAATTGTCATCCCGCACTCGCTTGCGGGATCCATATTTCTGGATTCCGGCTCCCTCCGTCGCTAAAGCTATGGCGGGCAAGCAAGGCCGGAATGACAAAATTAAACCCTATGTCTAAAATCGTTTTTGACATTGAAACCATCGGCGTTGATTTTGAGAACCTTGATGAAAAAGTTCAGGAGTATGTTTTGAAGGACGCCGAGGACGAGAAAAAGAATCAAGAGAAAAAAGACAAACTGGGGCTTTGGCCGCTGACCGGCGAAATTGCCGCCATCTGCCTTTTTAATCCGGAGACCGCGCGCGGAAAGGTTTTTTTCCAGGCACCCGGAGAAAAGATAGAATCGTTCGTGGAAGAGGGGATGGAATATGAAGCGCTTCCGGAAAAAGAAATTTTGGAAAAGTTCTGGCGGGAGATCCGCCAACACCAGCAATTCATCACTTTCAACGGCCGGAAATTTGACTGCCCTTATATTATGATCCGCTCCGCGGTTTTAAAAGTCCGGCCGACGCGGAATTTGATGCCATACCGCTACAGCGATACGGAACATGTTGACCTTTTGGACCAGCTCACTTTTTACGACGCCTTCCGGCGCTTCCCTTTGGATTTTTATTGCCGAAACTTTGGCCTGGACAGAAAAAAACTGGAAGGCATCAGCGGCGACAAGGTGCAAGAATATTTTAAAAAGAAAAAGTTCCTGGAGATCGCCCGCTATTGCGCCGCCGACGTGCGCGCCACCGCGGAACTTTTTGAACGCTGGGGAAAATACATCAAAGTTTAGAAAATGGATTTTAAACCAAACTACAAATGGGGATTTCTGGCGCTGATCGCTCTCCAGATCTTCAGCATTTTTTATCTTTTAAGAGTTTACGATAATTTTGTCTCCGATCCCGAAAATTATTATAAAAATATCCTTTCTTCTTCCAGTCGGCCCGAATAGTTGACAAAAAATATAATTTGTTTTAAACTTTAATTAATTAATAAAAACCCATGTCAGACAAAAAGATCATCATTGTCGCCATCATCCTTTCGGCATTGGTCATCGGCGCCGGCTGGTATTATTCAAAGAACGGCCTCTCTCCGGCTTCCATTTTGAATCCCCAAACTTCGGAGGTGAAAAACAATGAGGCGGCGAGTATCTCTTACGGCAATCCCGACGCGCCGGTGGTCATTGAAGAATATTTCAGCTTTCTTTGCGGCGCCTGCGTTAATTTCAAAAATCAGACCTTCGGCTTGATTGAAAATGACTACATCAAAACCGGAAAGGTGAGATTTGTTTCTTATCCTTATCCGCCCCTTGAATTTGGCGCCGCGTCCTATTGCGCCGAGAAACAGGGAAAATACACCGAATATTCTAATTATCTTTTCAGCCATAACGCGGAAATTCAAGAAGCGCAGGACTTGATTGATTTTGCGGTCAACGCTGGCTTGAATCAAAGCGACTTCACCGCCTGTTATAATTCGGAAGGCGCCAAAAACGCGGCCCAAAATTGGTATGATAAAGGCATTAAAAAAGAGGTGACCGCCACCCCGACCTTCTTTATCAACGGTCAAAAATTAGTCGGCGCCCAGCCCTACGCGGAATTTCAAAAGATCATTGACGAAAAATTGAATCAGACCAAATAATCATTCTATCTAAAAAACAATTTTTCCTCCGCCTCAAGCGGGGGTTTTTGTTTCCTTGACTTTTAAAGAATTTAGTATTATCGTATAGACAATGGATTTTTCACCCAAAACCAATTCTGATTCATTTATTAAGGGGGCTTTGACTAACATCTTCCTCCAATTTTTGGCGTATTTTTTGACGCAATGGCTGGGCGGCCCCTTTATTTTTATTACCGACGAAACCGGGCAAAATATCGCTCTCTGGCTGGTTTTTGGCGCTTTTGTTATTCTGGCCGCGAGTCTGATCTTTGCTTTTTTCAAAAGATTTTTCTGGCCGCGATTTTTATTTCTCTTGCTGATTTTTGCTTTAAATATCGCCTTTGCTTTCTACATTAGATCCTGGTTCTCAGTTTTAGCCGCATTCCCAACCTACGCTTTTTGGCGCGCCAGCCAAGCTGAATTTTCAACCAAGTCTTTGGCCGAAAATCTGCGCCAAAAGAACAAATTGTTTTTCTATGGAATTTCGGGTCTCCTGGCTTTTATTTTGATCTTCGCTTTTTTGAATTTTTCCGCGCTTGAAACCCGCTTGGTCAATTGGGAGAAAAGAAATGTCCGAATCTCTTTTGATGAACCGTCGGGAACAAAAACCCCTTTGGAATTTAAAAGCCCGGGCGCTTCTTATCAATTTTTTGCTTCGGCTTCACAAAATTTTTCCGCGCCGGGAACTTCTCAAAACAGGACAACCGCTTTTCAAAGCGAAAATTTTATTTTGATCCCAAAAATTGACGTTAAAGCGCCGCTTATTTTCGCTTTTGGCACCAGCCAAAAAGAATTAAATCAAGCGCTCAATCAGGGAGTCGTGGTTTATCCAGGTTCGGCCAAGCCCGGCGAAACAGGAGAATTTTTTGTGACCGGCCACAGCTCAACTTACATTTGGAACCAAACTCCCTACGGCCAAATCTTCAGCTTATTGGACAAATTGGAAGCGGGGGATATTGTTTCAGTCTTTTATCAGGGCCGGCAATACGATTATCGCCTGACCTCAAAAGAGCTCCTTTCGCCCGCCCAAACTAAAATTTCCCAAACCCAAAATTCTTCTTTGGCCTTGATGACCTGCTGGCCGCCGGGCACGACTTTTAAGCGCTTAGTGGCGCGGGGAGAATTAATAAAATAATCTTGACCCCTCACATGAAAAAGAAATTTGTCAAAGTTATTTCTGCTAAATAGCCTTATTTTCTATATAATTACGGGTTATTCATCTGGTATTTTATTCGCGAGCAAGGCTCGCATTCTTTTTCATGTGAGGGGTTGACAAAAACCGAATAAAAAAGCTATAGTTCAGGCACTGAATCAGACCCGAAAGTTCCTTTAAAACCCAGAAAGCGAGGCCTTAAAATGAAAACCGCGGCCTTCGTTCCGCTTTGGCTTTTCATTCTTTTCTTCTTTTCCGTTCCCCAAGCCTCCGAAATAAAAACGGGCTACTGGGAATGGTATGAAAACCAAGATTTCTACCTCCGCCAGGGCATCGCCGAAATGGCCGGAATATACTCTCCCGGAAACCCGGTGAAATTCATTGAAGAGCTCTACGCCGGATTCAAGAAAGCGGGAAGAGAACAAGGCGTCTTTTCGGACATCAAATTGAGAGTTTTGAATAACGACGGTTTGGTGGAGAAAATAATCTTCCAACCAGCGAAGATCGCCGGTTGGAAACACCGGTGCGTTATCAACAAAAAAGAAATAATCTTTTTCTTTCCCTTAGCGGGAAACTTTGTTTTCGGTATTGAAGAAAAAATGGAAAATTCGGGCTCTTTGACCCCCTCTTTTAAGACGAAGGGGATGGAAACGAGCAGCGTGTCTGAAACCCAAAGCCGGAAACCCGAAGAGAAAAGGGAAATCGTTCCCGCTTACTCTTCCAAACCAAGATTTTCAAACGACGAACAACCGGTTCCCTGAAAGGAGATGGCTGAATGCGAGTCAAAAAATTACTTTCGCTTTGGCTGACCGGCTGCCTTTTCTTCCAGACCTGGGGTTGCGCCGGAATAGTAACGACGGACGAGTTTTATGAAAAGGGAAAAGAGCCGATCAACATCGTCTATTTCCCGCCGGAAACAGAAACCTGGACAGATGAAGAAAACGGTTTCTCTCCGTCGGGGATTGAAATCGTTTCCTCTCTGCCGCCTCTGCCCGCCGGTCAAAGCGAGTATAAAAAGCTGAAACTGACGCCGCGCAATTCCGTGGCGGAGATCCAAAAGATCTGCCGAGAACAAAATCTGGAGATAATTGTTTTTCCCGATACCCTGGTCTTGGCCACCCAAGCCTCTTCGGGCAAATGGTTTACGGGCTGGGTTGAGCCCAAAACCGTGCTCTTGGGAGAATTAATCAAGGGGGAAAACGTTTCGTCCGCCAAAGAATATCGGATCGTTAAACTCGGCGTCTGCGGCAACGCGGTGCAAGGATTGATCGTTAAAATATCTCCCGCCCTGGCGAAGAAAAAAATTCTCACCACGGTTGAAAAAAGATTTAGGTCGCAGGAAACTTTTGTTGACAGAAAAACCGTGGTTCGCGTCCAAAAAAAGAATTCTTCCTGGCCATGGCTTATCACCACCGCCTCTTTGATCGGCACCGGTATAGTCATCTGGTCGGGGAAAAAAGAACGATGACAGAAGCTACAATCCTTCTTATTCGCCGACGCCTCGCTAAACGTTCGTTCTAAAAAAACCGGAGGAATTTGATAATTTGACCAATTCAAATTCCTCCTTTGTTTCAAAAATTTCACTTGAGATCGGTGGAATTTTTAAAACAGAAAATAAAATTATGATGCAGCTGAATATTTTAAAATTATATTCCAAAACTAGTGACATCAAGGTTGTCTTGGCGGTTTTTTTGGTTTTATCGGGTTTAGCCTTGAGCCAGGTAATTTTACCTTCGACCGCTCAAGCCAGTTCTCCAAATTATAATATAAATATCGCCGCCAACGCCCGCAATTTAACAAGCGGCCAGGGTTATTTTTCAAAAAATATCAGCGTTTCCAGCAATGACCGGCTGATGTTTCAAATTCAGATCCAAAATACCGGCAACGCTACCTTGGATAACGTGATTGTTTTTGACACTCTGCCTTCTTACATCATTTATGTTCCCGGCACGGCCCGCCTGAATGATGAAAGGATTTCTGACGGCGTTGCCTCGGGCGGAATCAATATCGGTTCAATCTTTGTTAATTCTTCTCGTTTTATCACTTTTGAAGCCACGGCTATTTATGCCGGCACGAGCCAAAATTTATCATTGACTAATTACGTTTACACCCACACCGACCAGGCCAATCAAGACAGCGACACATCCACAATTTATCTTTCTCGAACCGCCACCGTCGGCACTCTGAATATCAATAATTCCGTCCGTAATTTGACCGCCGGCCAAATTACTTTTTCTTCCGAAACTTACGCCAATGCCGGCAATCGCGTGATTTTCTTAATTGAATTAACCTTGCCCGTCAATGCCGTGACCTTAACTGATTTGCGCGTTTGGGACGTTCTACCGGCCGGTTTGACTTATATCGGCGGTTCCGCCCGCCTTGACGGCAATTATATCAGCGACAGTATTGTTTCGAGTGGCATAAATCCAGGTATAATATACGCCAGCCAGGGTCACCGGATAAGTTTTGAAGCTTCAGTTTCCGCTTCCGCCAACCAAATTTTAACTAACTACGCTTATGTTTCCGGGGAAGGAATTTATGAGCGTTCGGCTTCCGCCCAGATTACCATAAATCAAACGGCTGTCACTTCTTCTTCAAATTCCGCGAATCCCAATCAAATTCAAACCGCTCCGGTAGCAGCGCTGACGGGATCGGATTCCAAAGCCCTAACTTTCGCTTTTTCAGCCATCGGCGCGCTGGTCTTTGTCTTGGCTTTTTATTTCTTGATTGAATACACCGTTTTCTGGCAAGATTGGAGATTCAAATTAGCGATTCTGAAAGCCCGAATGAGAAAATAATGTCTTGACGCGAACCATTCCCTGTTCCTTAAAAGTTTAAAAGGAGGAGTCGCATGTCGTTAGAAACGATTGTCTTCAGTGTTTTCTATTTCGCCTTGCTTAGCGGCATCATTTTTTTTGCCGCCATTTTAAAAGACTGGCCGCTGGCGACCTACGCGATCTGGACAAATATTTTTATTATCATGATTTTCTGGCCGAACTCTCCCTGGAAAGAAGGCGAGGTTTGGGCCAATGTGATCTTTGTTGTATTGTGGTCAAAAAGCCTCTTTCTTTTCGCGAAAAAGAAAAGACGATCCGCTTTCTGGGTCTCCCTTTTAACGCTGGGTGTGGCCAATATTTTCGTCTTTTTCTTTTGATTTTTAATAAGTTCCTTTTTACCCAAAAGGACGGAGTAATCCGTCCTTTTTTTATCCACACACTTTTTGTCATCCCGGCCTTTGAGCCGGGATCCACCCCGCAGCTGCGGGGCCGCTTTCGCGGGAATGACAGATATAAAATAAGAAATTATCCCCAGGTTTTATTTCTTCCTAAAATCTGATACAATATAATCAATGACTCGGCGTGAGCTTGAGAAATTTATTGCTTATCTCCAGAAAGAAAACTGGCTGGTTTTCGGTCCAGCGGAAAATGAAAATAAAGAAGTTATTGTGGGCGAAATCCAAAAATCCGAAGAACTAATTTTGGACGGACGCCTGCCAATTTTTCCTTTTAAACAATTCTTCGTCCCCGAATGCGAAAAACTTTTTGAATTTAAAAAGAATGAGGTTCGCGAAACCAAAAATGCCCAAAAAACGGCGATTATTGGCATAAATTTGTTGGATTTAAAAGCCATTAATCTTTACGATCAGGTTTTTGAGAAAGACCCCTACTACCAATTCCGACGCCGGCATCTTTTGGTGGTCGGTCATTCCATCCTGCCCGGAATTGAAGATAATATCTTTGAAGAAAAATTTGAAGAAGACACTCTGGAGCATTTGCCGTTTGATATATTCTTAGCTCATAACTCCACCCTTCCTCCCCTTAATTTAAGGGGAGGCGAGGAGGGGTTAAAAGTTTTTACTGGATCGCTACGCGGCCAGCGGATACTGGAACATTTCGGCCATAAAGATTACACCCATATCCAATTTTCGGGGCCAATAAAAGAGGGGAAACCGGACCCACAAATGGAACTCCTGCGCGATAAATTAAAAAATCACCATAATCCCAAAATTTGGGAAGAGCTTGGAAAACGGTGCCTGGAATGCGGCAAATGCACACTTTCCTGCCCCACGTGTTTTTGTTTCGGGATTAAAGACGAAATAGACGAAAAAGGGAATGGCGAACGCCAGCGCGCCTGGGATTCTTGTTTCTTTGAAGAATTTTCGAAAGTGGCGCCTGGACACAAATTTTTGAATACCGTCGCCGAAAGGATCCATTTTTGGTATTTTCACAAATTTGCCCGTATTCCCGACGAATTCGGTTTTATGGGGTGCGTCGGTTGTCATCGTTGTACCAAAGTTTGTCCGGTTGATATTAATATTGAAGAAGTACTGAAAGAGATAGCGGAATCATAAGGAAAAATATCTATAAAATCCTCCCTAACTCTCCTTTTTCAAAGGAGGGAAAAAATAAAATAAAAAAA
Source organism: uncultured Candidatus Saccharibacteria bacterium (assembly GCA_964362775.1). Taxonomy (GTDB): domain Bacteria; phylum Patescibacteriota; class Minisyncoccia; order Portnoybacterales; family GWB1-42-6; genus GWB1-42-6. The sequence goes on along the minus strand of CAYIFS010000009.1, from coordinate 5,991 downwards.
CCGCCTCCAAATTTGGAAGCGGTCGGGAAACGGATATTTATAGAAGTTTGCGGAGAAGCAACGCGGCGGCAATTGAAACTGCGATGATGGAGATAACAAGCGCCGATTCGAGAGCGTCGCAAAAGACGAAAAAGATTATCGCCGCCGCCCAGATTGCGAGAATTGCCAAAGAAGCCAAACCCCTTGCCGCTTCTTTCAGCCATTCACTGCTTCTGCAATAAGATATTGCACTTTCCAAAGCCAATAATTTAAACATGGCTTCCTCCTTCAAAAAGAACTGCATTGTGTTAATAAATAAAGTATATCATAATCAAATAGTATTGTCAACCCCTCACCTATGAAGGAAATTTTGAAAAATTATCCGTAGCAACTAACTTTTATTTTTTCAATAATCATAATTTATCTATCTAGTATTTATTCGCGAGCGGAGCTCGCATTCCTTCATAGGTGAGGGGTCAAGAGCTAGAAAAAATGTTTAATCCCTATCATTCGGAAAACGCCAAAATAATCAAAATAACGGAGCAAACTTCTTCCATTAAGATGTTCCGTTTTGAATTTGTCCAAAAAGTCTGGGGCTATAACTTTTCTTTCAGCCCCGGCCAGTTCATTGAGCTTTCTTTGCCGGGGCTGGGCGAAGCGCCTTTTGCGCCCTGCGGCGCTTCCGGAGAAAAATATCTTGAGCTTTGCGTGCGGAATGTCGGCCGGCTCACTGAAAAAATCCACGAGTTGAAAGTTGGGGATATAGTCGGCATTAGGGGGCCGTACGGGAAAGGTTGGCTGATAGACGCTTCTTGTCATCCTGAGCGAAGCGAAGGATCTAATATAGATATGGGTATGGGAAAATCACGAGATTCTTCGGTCGCTTCGCTCCCTCAGAATGACAAAGTGAAAAAGAATCTTATCATTATCGTTGGTGGACTGGGATTGATTCCTTTGCGTAGTTTAATCTTGGGCAAAGAAAAATTTTTGGGCAAGAACGCTAAAATTCAGGTCTTTTACGGCGCCAAAAACCCCGATGAAATGCTTTTCCGATACGAATATAACAAATGGCGGGAAAAGAATATTGAAGTCCGTCTCACCGCGGATAAAGAATGCGCCGGCTGGCAGGGCTGTGTGGGACTCGTGACCGCGCTTTTTGACAAATTTCCATTGATAGAAAAAAGCCGCGTGTTTTTATGCGGGCCGCCGGCAATGTATCGGCCCGCGCTGGCCGAACTGAAAGGAAAAGGAGTCGCGGACGAAGATATTTTTTTGTCGCTGGAGCGCCGAATGCATTGCGGCGTCGGAGTTTGCCAACATTGCGCCGTGGGACCATATTATACTTGCAAAGACGGACCGATCTTCGCGTATGATAAAATAAAAGATATACCGGGGGCGATATAAATAATTTAAAATTATGTGTTTAACCATTCCCAAACAAGTCATTTCGGTCAAAAAAGACGGCATTTTGCTGAAGGTCGGCACCCAAAAAGAAACAGCCGCCACTTTGCTTAAGGTCAAAAAAGGCGATTGGGTTTTGACGCACAAAAATACCATTATCACCAAGGTTTCCAAAAAACAAGCGGAAGAAATAAGAGGGCTCTTGGCAAAAAAATGAACAAAGGCCTTTTTCTTTTGTATTCTTTCGCTTACGGGGCGGTTTTGGAAAAAATGCCGGGGTTAAAAGAACTGACGGAAAGAACGCGCCAATATCTTGAAGGAGACTCAAGCCTTGAAGACGAGCTTGAAAAATCGGTTCCCCGGCTCATCATCGCCTGGAATCATTTGAGAAAAGAAGCGAAAGAAAGCGGTCGAGATTTGCTTGACCCTAGGTCGGTTAAAAATTACGTTTTTAAAAAACACAATCTTTTAATGCCGAAACATTGCGCCGTAGGCGCGGCCGAAATTATCACTTTGGATAAAGATAAAAAAAAGATAGAAGCGCTGGATGAATCAAACGGCCGAAAAATCTTTATTAAATCCCTCCCTAAAATGGTCGCTGGCCTTAAACCCGGAGACCTTATTGCTTATCATTACCAATGGCTGGTCTGCAAAATAGACAAAAGCCAGCGCAATTCGCTGGTGAAAAATCCGGGGTTAAAATTATGAAAAATAAAAAACCCACTATCGCTGTCGTTTCTCTGACCTGCTGCGAGGGCTGCCAGGTAGCGATTTTGGATTTGGGGCAAAAAATTTTTGATCTGTTTGAAAGCGCCAAGATCGGTGATTTCATTATGCTGGAAGACACGCCCGAGGCGAAAAGTTATGACGTGGTTTTCGTGGAGGGGGCGCCGATCACGGAAGAAAATATCGCGCGGCTCAAAGATTTGCGTAGTCGTTCAAAAATTCTGGTCGCGTTGGGGGCCTGCGCGGCGCTGGGCGGCATCGCGGAAATAAAAAATTATCAGGACAAGGCCGAACGCCTTCGCTATGTTTACAAAAACATTGAAGGAATAAACAATCCCGATATTAATCCTTTGAGTTATTACGTCAAAGTTGACTACGAAATTCCTGGCTGTCCGATAAATAATGAAGAATTTTTGCGGGTGGCGCAAAGCTTGATCGCCGGCGCGCCGCCGCAAATTCCCCAACGGCCCGTCTGTTATGAATGTCAATTAAAACAAAACAAATGCTTACTGCAAGAAGGATTGCCTTGCCTTGGCCCGGTGATTCTTGGCGGTTGCGGCGCGCCCTGTCCCTCAAATAATTACCCCTGCGACGGTTGCCGCGGCCCGCTCAAAAATATCAATCCCGAAAATCTGAACAAACAATTGGCCAAACAAGGATATACCGAAGAAGAAATGAAAATGATCTTTCAGCGCTTCGGAATGCAAGACAGAATTTACCCCCACACCTAATCGGCATAGCGAGGAGCGAAACAGCAGTTCTTATAATCTTGAACTAATTAGGTGTGGGGGTTTACCCGGAACAGCCGGCCCAAAAATAAAGGGTATTAAACCCCAGAGCAGAGCTCCGGACTCAAAAAAGATTATCCCAACCGCAGCAGAGCTGCGGGGTATTGCAAAAACCCTGTATTTTGACTTCACTCGGACGATATGCCTAACTGGCGCATCGTCCTCGCTAGTCAAAATAAATTTATGATAATTAAAATTGATCACATCGCCAAAATTGAAGGCCACGCGGGATTTGTGGCGGAAATAGCGAACGGTCAAGTGGAAAAAGTCCGCCTGGATATTCTTGAAGGCGCCCGGCTTCTGGAAGGAATTTTGCGTTCCCGAAGCGTCAACGAGGTTTCCCAAATTTCCGCCCGGATTTGCGGCGTCTGTCCCGTGGTCCACAATTTAACCAGCCTCAAGGCCCTGGAAGAAGCGCTCGGCGTAAAAGTCTCGCCGCAAACGGTCCTTTTGCGAAAATTGCTGATGCTCGGCCAAATAATGAACAGCCACGCTTTGCATCTTTTTTTCTTTTCTCTTTCGGATTTCTTCGGCTTTAAAAACGACCTGTCTTTGATAAAAAAATTACCCCAAAAAGCCCAGGCGGGCATGGCCATCCGCGAATTCGGGAATAAAATAATTGAGGTTATTGGCGGCCGGTCCATCCATCCTTTAACCCCAAAAATTGGCGGCTTCACCAAACTTCCCGATCTGAAAAAATTGGCGGAGCTTCAAAAACAGAGTCCTGAAATTTTAAAAAAAGCTCTGGAGCTGGCTCGTCTTTTTTCCGGCTTGAAATATCCGGATTTCAAACACGCCTCTCCTTTCGTCAGCCTTGGCGCGGAAGACGAATATCCTTTTTACGACGGCCCGATAAAAACCTCCAAAGAACAAAAATTCAAAATAAGCGAATTCTTATCCGTGGTCAAAGAACATCAGTTGGCCAGAAGCGCGGTCAAGCGCTCCGAATTCGGAGGCAAAACATTCATGGTGGGCGCTTTGAGCCGTTTGAACAATAACGCCTCGCATCTCAATCCCGAAGCGAAAAAACTACTTAATTTTTCCAAACTTAAACTTCCCAATTTTAATCCTTTTTTCAATATTTTTGCTCAAGCGGTGGAAATAGTCCATTGCGCGGAAGAAGCCCAAAAACTTTTAAAATTGGCCGCCGAAAGGGGATTGGCCGAAGAAAAAAATGACTGGTCGCCTCGTTCGGGCGAGGGATGCGGCGCGATTGAAGCGCCCCGCGGCACGCTTTACTACTATTACAAAATTTCCGGCGACGGGCGGATAGAAGATTGCAATATTATTACCCCCACTTCCCAAAATCTGGCGCGCCTGGAAAGCGACCTGAAAGAATATTTAACGGAATTTGTCGGCCGCTCCGCGCCCCAAAAAGAAATTGAAGAAAAAATTAAAATGCTCGTGCGGGCCTACGACCCCTGCCTGACCTGCGCTACCCACTAATGCATGATTTTCATTTAGCCGAACAGATCGTCAAAATCACAAAGGAACACGCGCGAAAGCACAATCTTGCCCAAGTGCGAAAAATTGTGATAGAATTGGGAGATATTGTGGAACACAATGAAGCGATCGCGCCGGAAAATTTGAAATATAATATTAATTTGCTAATGCCCTGCGAGGTGAAGATAAAAAAGGTAAAAGGAGACAACTGGAAATTAGTCAGTATTGAAGGAGAATAAACTTATGTATGATTTAATCATTGTCGGCGCGGGGCCGGCCGGACTTTCGGCCGCGATCTACGCCGCGCGGCGCAAATTGAATTTTTTGGTGATCTCTTCCGAAATCGGCGGACAGGGAGCGGGCGCGTGGCTCGTGGAAAATTATCTCGGTTTGCCGGAGATCAACGGGAAAGGTCTCGTTGAAAAATTTGAGAATCACGTTAAAAAATTTGAAACAAAGATAAAAAGCGGCGTAGCAGTTAAAAAGATCTCAAAAAAAGAAGATGGTTCTTTTGAGATAGAAACAAGCCAAGAAAGCCTTTCCGGCCACACAGTTCTGATCGCCGCCGGCCGGAAATATCGGGAACTGAAAGTTCCCGGCGCCGAAGAATTTAAGGGGAAAGGTATCACTTATTGCGCCGTCTGCGACGCGCCAATCTTCAAAGATAAGATTGTCGCGGTAGTGGGAAGCGGCGACGCCGGCCTGGACACGGCCCTACAATTAACCAACTACGCCACCAAAGTTTATCTTGTGAATAAATACGCAAAGGGGCGAGGCGATAATAAAGACCTTGAAGAAAAAATTAAAAAGAACGAGAAGGTTGAGATCATTTTAAATAGCGCCCCCAAAGAGATAAAAGGGGGTCAATTTGTTGAATCGTTGGTTGTGGAAAATATAGAGACAAAAGAAACGCGAGAATTGAAAGTTTCGGGAATTTTCGTCCAAATCGGCTCCGTGGCGGCCTCAAAAATAGTGGAAGGCCTGGCGGAATTGAATCAAAAAGGGGAGATAATCATTGATCCGAAAACCAACATGTCCACTTGTCCCGGAATCTTTGCCGCCGGAGACATCAGCGACATTGCCCATAAACAAATAATTATCGCGGCGGGTGAAGGCGCCAAAGCCACGTTGAATGTTTGTGAATATTTGGAAAAATATTAGTCATTCTGAAGGCGCAGCCTGAAGAATCTCCCCGCCTTGGCGGGGTCTGACATCCGTCAGAGATCCTTTACGGAGTTTACCCCGTTAAAGAAACGAAGTTTCTTTTTTCGGGGTTCAGGATGACAGAACAAAATCTATGATCAAAGTTTATTCCACCCCCTCGTGCCCTTATTGCGTCACCTTGAAGAAATTTCTGGCCGAAAAAAGCGTTGAATTCAAAGATATAGATGTTTCCCAAGACCAGAAAGAACTTGAGGAAATGGTCCAAAAGTCCGGCCAGATGGGCGTGCCCGTGATAGATCTAAACGGTCAAATCGTCGTCGGCTTTGACCGCGATAAAATTTTAGAAGCCTTAAACATTAAAGAATAAAAACTTATGAAGAAAACCACGTGGATTATAATCATAATTCTTGTCGCCCTGGCGCTGTTCCTCGGTTCTTTTTACAACGGTCTCGTCAAAAAAGACCAAGCGGTGCAGGCCCAATGGGCGCAA
>CAYIFS010000008.1:10546-19653 GCA_964362775.1 uncultured Candidatus Saccharibacteria bacterium | reverse complement strand
GAAGAGGCGGGGGTAAGAGTTGAAGAAGCGGTGCCTCCGGAGCCTAAAGTTGAAGCGCCGTTTCAAGAGCCCCAAACCGAAATATCGCCAGTCGAGACGCCAGAAGCTGAAACGCCACCGGTTGAGCCGCCAAGAATTGAGCCCGAAGTCGTGCCAGAAGAAACCATTGTTCCCACTCAAAAAGCTTTTGACGAGATTTTGGCGAAACCTCTGAACGAGTTGACCGAGGAAGAGCTGGAAACCCAGCCGGTCCTATATCGGATATCTTTCACGAATCTTGGAGAACCCCTTGAAAAAAATTCCCCGGATTTTATTCGGATGAGCCATGAACTTAATGGTCTTAACCCTGATTCTCCCAGAGCTCAAGAAATTAAAGAGGTAATGAATCAGGTGCTTCAAAAAGACGCGGATTCGGTTTTTAAACAAGCGCAGCCGGGTCGTTATTCCCAGAATCTTTTGAAATATGAATTTCAAAGGATCAGCCCCGAATCCGAGGTTTTACCCAAGGGATTGAAAGAAGAAGTTATTTCTTCGGGAATGCAGGAAGGTTTGACCGGAAATGAAAACTTAAATCCGGATGAATTCAAAAAAGTCATTTCAAATTCGCACTCAATGCAGTTGACCGCGGAAATTTTAAGAAATCATTCCCGGATAATTTCCGGCTACACGACCCAATTGGAAAAAATGGCGTCCTTCACGAATGCTAAATCTCCCGGAGTTCAAGCGATAAAAGACGCCATCAGAAAAATAGTGGAAATGGATGAAAAATTCTATAAGTCCGAAAAATTATTCTCTCCGGCGGTCAAAGAGCTTTTGGAAAAGTGAAAAACAATATAAATTAAAATTTTTAAGAAAAAAATATGCCCACCGCAAATTTACAGCAGGATCTCATTAAACAACTCGGGATAGATCGATTGCCGGGAGAAAAACAGCAAGCGGTTTTGACGGCGATGACCGAGGCGGTTTTAAAACGCCTCGTGGTCCGCGTTCTGGAAAAACTGCCCGAGGCTGATCGCGCCGAATTTGAGAAGACAGCCAAAGGCCGCAACGCCGAAAAGATGACGGAGTTTTTGAAAAGCAAAGTGCCGAATTTTGAAGAGATTACGACGCAGGAAGTGGCGAATTTCAAAAAAGAGATGACGGAGACGGTGAATAAATTGATTTCTTAAATTTTCGTTGCGCGGGTCGCTCCGCTTCCGCGAGATTCTTCCCCCGCAAAATGCGGGGTCAGAATGACAACTATTTTTTGAATCCTAATTCCTAAAAAGCTAATTCCTAATTCCTGATTTATGCCCGACCAGTACCGCGAGCCGGTTGAAGAAACAAAGGCGGAAAAAATCGTTCCGCCGGAGAACCCCGAGCTCTCAAAAGAGCCGCCGGTTTTTTCGCCCGAGCCCGAAAAAGAAAAAAAACCCGAAGAAATTTTAACTAAAGAAGCCGCGCCGCCAACGCCTCCGTCTTCTTCTATTCCCGCAGCGCCGGCGCCGAGTGCGCCGAATCTCTCGGCGGCGCAAGCGGCGGCCGGGCTCCGCGGTTTTGAAAAAAATCAGCAATTGAAATCGCTCGTTGACCTGGCGTTTGAAAAAGGCGTCCATTATGCCACGGAAGTCGTGAAAAATTTGGATAACCCGTACCTTTTGGACGAATTTCACGATATTTTAGTGGACGAACTCCATAAAAAATTAGTGGAAAGAGGAAAGTTGGAAGAAGTTTAAGTTATATGCCGTCTGACCTGAATCAAATTCTTTTCCCGGCCGTGATGGCCATTTTGGCTTTGACCATAATTTCAGGGCTTTGGTGGTTTTTTGGTTTATTCTTCGGCCAAAAAAGATTGACCCGGTCTTTGAATATGACACTTCTGGCCATCACCTTGCCCAAAGCCGCGGCCGCCGAAAAAGAAAAAAAGAATTTCAAAGAGCTGATCTCGGTGATGGAACAATTTTACACGAGCCTTTCCAATTTTAAGGAAAAAGGATTTAAGGCCTTTGCTTATGGCCGGCCTCTTTTAGCCATGGAAATGGCGGTCCAGCATGTGGGCGAAGAAATCTGTTTTTATTTGGCCTGCCCGCGGCGGTTTGTCCAAATTTTGGAAAAACAGATCCACGGTTTTTTTCCGGCGGCCGACGTGCGCGCCACGGATGATTATAATATTTTCAATCCCCAGGGAGTCAGCCTCGGTTCTTCTTTGGTGCTTTACCGCGACCGGGTTTTGCCCATTCGAACTTATCAATTTATGGAGGCGGACCCCTTGAACGAAATTTTAAACACGATGAGCAAATTGCAGATCGAAGGCGAGGGCGCGGCGATTCAGATCCTTCTTCGGCCGGTCAAAAATAAGTGGCGCGGCCGGGCCTTGAAGATCGCGCGCGAAATGCAGCAGGGGAAAGTCTATGACAAAGCCAGAATAAAGCTTGAACAGCCATGGTTTTTTAAGCTTTTGAACATGGTTGATTCAATAATTTCTTCGGAGAGGCCGAAAGACCAGTCGCTCCAAAACGCGCCGTCAAAGCCCATCACGCCGCTGGATCAAGAAATGATCAAGGCCCTGGAAAGCAAGGCCAGTAAAACGACTTTTGAAGTGAATATCAATCTTTTGGCGTCTGCTCCCTCGCAAGGGCAAGCTGAACAGATTTTGACGCAATTGGAAAGTTCTTTCGCCCAATTCAATTCTCCTCATTTGAACAGTTTCCGGGGCTATAAGATCGGCGGTCGCGCGCTCAAAAAACTTTTCTATAATTTTTCTTTTCGCGTTTTTGATCCCAGCCGCCGTTTTATTTTCAGCACCGAAGAATTAAGTTCGGTTTTTCATTTTCCGACCACCGAGATAGAAGCGCCCAAAGTCAAATTTGTCAAATCCAAGCAATCTTCGCCGCCGGTGAATTTGCCGACCAGCGGCCTGATTCTCGGCAAAAATATTTTCCGGGGCGCGGAAACGGAGATCAAGCTGGATAAAAGCGACCGCCGCCGCCATCTTTATATCATCGGTCAAACCGGCACCGGTAAAACCAGCTTAATGAAGAGTTTGGTGGCGCAGGATATTTTGGCGGGCGAAGGCGTGGCGGTAGTTGATCCGCACGGCGAATTCGCGGAATATTGTTTGGGGCTCGTGCCGCGCGAACGCGCCGAGGATGTCGTCTATGTTGATCCGGCGGATTTGGAACGCCCTTTGGGGCTCAATATGCTGGAATACGACCCGCGAAATCCCGAACAGAAAACTTTCATCGTCAACGAACTCATTAATATCTTTGACAAATTATATGATCTGAAAACCACCGGCGGCCCGATGTTTGAGCAATACACGCGCAATGCCCTTTTACTTTTGATGGACGATCCCGCCGAGGGCGCCACCTTGATGGATGTGCCGCGCGTTTTGGCGGACAGCGCTTTTCGCCGGCGATTATTGGAAAAATGCGCCAATATCGTGGTGAAAGATTTTTGGGAAAAAGAAGCGGAAAAGGCGGGGGGAGAGGCGGCGCTCGCCAATATCGTTCCCTACATCACTTCCAAATTCAACGTGTTCATCGCCAACGATTTCATGCGGCCCATCATCGGCCAAAGCAAATCTTCGCTCAATTTCCGCGAGATCATGGATAAAAAGAAAATTTTGCTCGTCAATTTGAGCAAGGGAAGACTCGGCGACATCAACAGCCATTTGCTCGGCATGATCATTGTCGGGAAATTGACCATGGCGTCTTTCGCCCGCATTGACACGCCGGAAGAGATGCGGCCCGATTTCTATCTTTATATTGATGAATTCCAGAATTTCACCACTGAAAGCATTTCCACCATCTTGTCGGAAGCGCGCAAATACCGGCTGTGCCTTATCCTCGCGCATCAATTTATCAAACAAATTCCGGAAAAGATTCGCGACGCGGTTTTTGGCAATGTGGGTTCAATGATCGCTTATCGCGTGGGCGCCGAGGACGCGGAATTTTTAGTGAAGCAGTTCACGCCGGTTTTTGACCAGAACGACCTCATTAATATTGATAATTTTAACGCTTATGCCAAGCTTTTAATCAATAATTTGACCTCAAAGCCTTTTAACCTTTTCGCGCCCAAGCCCCCGCAGGAAAATAAAGAGATAGAGGGAGCGCTTAAAGATCTTTCTCGGCTGAAATTCGGCCGCGACCGAATAGTGGTGGAACGAGAAATAGAGGCGCGGTATAAAAAGGGAGGATAAACTTTGAAATTTCTAATTTCTAAAAAACCATGACAGAAAATATCGGCGCGCGGTGGTTTCTAAAAACAGATCTTTTGATCGCAATCATCATCGGGGAAGTTTGCGCCTGGCTTTTGATTCCCATTACCAAAAATTTGGCCGAAGTTCCGGCGGAATTCAATTTGAAAATTATTTTGCCTTTGCTTTTGCCTTTGCTTTCGGCGATAGGCCTTGTTTGCGCCTGGATTTTCGCCAAGATTTGGAAGGTCATTTATCAATTCGCCAAATTTTTGCTCGTGGGCGTTTTAAACACCTTGCTTGATTGGGGTATTTTGAATGTTCTGATTTTCTTGAGCGCGGAAAGCATGACCGGCGGCTGGTATTATTCTCTTTTTAAAAGCTGTTCGTTCATCGCGGCCAATATCAACAGTTATTTCTGGAACCGTTTTTGGGTTTTTGAGAAAAAGAACGGCGACGGGGAAGAAAGCGCGGGCAAGGATTTTTTGCAATTTTTGGCGGTCAGCATTATCGGATTTTTACTGAACGTGGGCGCGGCCAGTCTCATTGTGAGCTACGGCGGTCTTTACTTTGACTTGAGCTATAAAGTTTTGGCGAATTTGGGCGCGGTGGCGGGCACAATTCTCGCTTTGGCCTGGAACTTCCTCGGATACAAGCTGATCGTGTTCAAACGATAGAAATTTACTCCTCTTTCTTAAAAGCTCTTTATAATCAGAGGTGGTTTTTAGTTTAAAGTTTAAAATTAAAAGTTAGAAGTCAAAGCCAATAGTTAAAAGTTTATAAAGATGAATCACTTTGAACTTAAAACTTTGACTTTTCATTTTTCACTCATAACTTTTAACTTTACTCTCTCATCTTTTTTACGCTATACTTATTTCGTATGGATAATCTCGTCTTATACCGAAAATATCGCCCCCGGACTTTCGCCGAGATCGCAGGGCAGGAGCACGCGGTCAAAACCATCACCCGCGCTTTGGCTTCCGGAAAAACGGCGCATGCCTATCTTTTTTGCGGGCCGCGGGGCACGGGTAAAACCACCATCGCGCGGCTTTTGGCCAAAGCGATAAACTGCGAAAATCCGAAACAAAAATTTGAACCGTGCAACAAATGCGCGTTCTGTCAAGAAATCAACGACGGCCGAGCCATGGACCTGATAGAAATAGACGCGGCTTCAAACCGGGGCATTGATGAGATCCGGGAATTGCGCGAAGGAATAAAATTCTCGCCCGCGCGCCTGAAATACAAAGTTTTCATCATTGACGAAGTCCATATGCTGACGCGCGAAGCGTTCAATGCTTTGCTTAAAACCTTGGAAGAGCCGCCAAGCCACGCCATTTTCATTTTAGCCACCACGGAAATTCAGAAAGTTCCCCAGACGATAATTTCCCGTTGCCAGCGTTTTGATTTTCATCGCTTGACCCTGGAAAAAATTACGGAACGCTTAAAATTTTTGGCGAGCGAGGAAGGCATAAAAATTGAAAAAGAAGCGGTGGAATTAATCGCTCTGAACGCGGACGGCGGCATGCGCGACGCCGAATCGCTCTTGGGACAGGTGATGGCGATGGAAGACAAAGAAATCACTTTGGACGAAGTGCAGACGATTTTGGGCATCACGAGCCAGGAGGGCGTCGGTGAAATGGCGGAGTTGATTGTTAAAAAAGATCTGAAATCAGCGTTGATGCTGGCCAATAAAATCAGCGAACAGGGTTTTGACTTGGCGCAATTTGTGAAGGCCCTCGTCAATTATTTCCGCAAGATGATGATTTTGACGTCGCTCGCGCAGACCAGTGAAGGCGCCGATTTTTCCGGACCGGGACGAAAACTGGTGGCGCCGGAATTGACGCCCGAACAATTTAAAACTATCCTGGAACAGGGCAAAAAACTATCTTCGCGCGATTTTATCAAAATTTTGAGAGCCTTGACGCAAGCCGAATATGAAATAAAATCCACCATTCTGCCGCAATTGCCATTAGAACTGGCGTTGGTGGAATTGGCGGAAGAACAATAAAAATTCTTTCCCCCTTTATAAAGGGGGATTAAGGGGGATTTTTTATAAAAAACATTGGGGAGTAGCCAAGTGGTAAGGCAACGGCCTTTGAAGCCGTCATTCGCAGGTCCGAATCCTGCCTCCCCAACTCTTCGTCGCTACCGCTCCTCAGAGCCTTCGGCCCGCTATGTAGTGGCGACGAAGACACTGAGCTCAGCAGAGCGAAGTGTAAAATGTACTATATTTATATTGTAGAATGCGCTGACAAATCTTTATATGTCGGTTGCACCAATAATTTAGAGAAAAGATTAGATCAGCATAATAACTCCAAATGGGGCGCGCACTACACAAAAATTCGCCGGCCTATTGTTTTAAAATATTCAGAAAAATATAAAACATTGATTGAAGCGAGGAGACGCGAAAACGAAATCAAGGGTTGGAGACGAGAAAAGAAATTAAATTTGATAAAATTTTATGACAAACAACAAAAGAGACCTGGAATTTTTATTTGAAATCGCCTCGCTTCGCAATGTGCCGCGCGGGTGGCGTCAGCATCTCGGAATGGATTGCGCGAGCGTTTTGGAACATACTTTGCGGGTGATTTGGCTGGCGTTGATTATCGCCCGAAGAGAAAAAGTAAAGAATGAAGAAAAAATCATCAAAATGGCTTTAATTCACGACATCACCGAAGTCAGAACTTCGGATCTCAGCTATATCCAGAAGGTTTATGTTAAAACCGATGATGACTCCGCGGCCAAAGATATGTTTTTAAAAACAAGTTTAAATGATTTTTACGGTTCTATTTTTAGAGAATATGAAGAAAGGAAATCCGCAGAAGCCAAAATTGTGAAGGACGCGGATAATTTGGATATAGATTTGGAAATAAAAGAGTTTGAGGAGCGAGGATCAAAATTGCCCAAAAAATGGGCGGAATTTAGAAAAAAAGTCCGCGACGAAAAGTTATATACCAAATCAGCCAAGGTAATCTGGGATGAGATTCAGAAAGCGGATGTTTCAAGTTGGCATCTGGCGGCGAATAAATGGTTAAAAATCCCGAAGGCGGGGAGATAAAATATAAAAACCCATGGCAGAAGTTAAAATTTTAATAGAAGGCTACACAACGGCGGATACGGCGGGCGAGGAAAAAACTTGCGCGACGATTACTTTGGTTAAAGACGGAGATAATAAGATTATCGTTGACCCGGGTATTTTGGAGAGTCAAAAAATGCTGGTTGATAAATTAAAAGATGAGGGATTGAGCGTGGGCGATATAAATATCGTTTTTATCACTCATTCTCATATTGACCATTATAGAAATATCGGCATGTTTCCGGAGGCAAAGACCTTGGAATATTTCGGATTGTGGGACAAAAATACCGTTCAAGACTGGAAGGAGCAATTTAGCGAGGATATTAGAATAATAAAAACACCCGGGCACAGCAACGATAGCTTAACCCTTTTGGTTAAAACCGGCGAGGGTGTAGTGGCAATTTGCGGCGATGTGTTTTGGAAAAAGGATTTTCCGGAAGATGATGCCTATGCCACGGATAAAGAAAAGTTAAAAGAGAGCAGAAAAATGGTTTTAGAGTCGGCCGATTGGGTAATTCCGGGCCACGCGGGAATGTTTAAAACGAAATAGCGGAAGAATATTTATTCTTAAGTTCTTGAGAACTTTGGAATAAAGAAAAAAAGCGGTATAATTGAAATATGAAAGAAGAAGAGGGTAAAAGTTTTCATCAGCTGGAAAGAATTGTGAGGGGTTTTTCCAACCATCGGCGGATTCAAATTTTGGAATTATTGAAAAAGTCACCCGAGCTTTCGGTGGCGGAAATTTCCGGTCAGCTTAGAATTAATTTTAAAACCGCAGCCGATCACATCAGGCGCCTGGCGATAGCCGGTATGGTTTTAAAGCGTAATGATGGCCATAGCGTGCGCCATAAAGTTTCAGAGAGAGGCGAACAGGTTCTTAAGTTCTTGAGAATTTTAGAATAAATACGGTTTTTAAAAACTTTTGGATAAGATTGAAAAATAATTCTAATTATCTAGTTTTCCACTTATGAAATTTGCTAAAGACATATTATTAATTGATTTTGAAGGCAAAGACGAGCCCATTCAAATAGGGGCGATACTTTTGGATAAAAATTCTTTAGCCGAGAAGGATAATTTTTCCACTTATATCTATGCTGATCTGCGAGGAATAGTTAGTCCTAAGTCCGGTATTACTCAAGAAATGTTGGAAGGTGCTCCTACCCAAGCAGAGGTGGGCAGGATGATCTTTAATAAATTCGGCACGAATATTCTTATCGGGTCCTGGGTAGCGGATTTAGATATAACAAATTTTGAAAAAATCATCAGCGCGGCGGGAATAAGTTGGGATCAATATGATTTTCATGTTTTAGACATCTGGCCAGTTGCTTATATTTATTTATTGAAAAAAGGTTATAACGGCGGAATGGGTTCAGAAGAAATATTTCAAACTTTTGGCGCCGAACCCAGAGGATTTCATAATGCCTTGGAAGATTGCCGAATTGCCGCCGATGTTTTGAGAAAGTTGTGTTTTAGCTTGGAATAATAATTTAATAGTGATTTCAATTTTATGGAAAACTTTGAAAAACAACCGGAGCAAATAGATTGGGAGCGGTTAAAAGAAAAACGCGCGCTCATTTACGGCAATCTCGAAAAATACGAAAAGCTTATTGAATTCGCGGAAAGATTAAAGAAAGAATACGGCGATTATCAGGATTATAAATTTTATCATTTCTTAGTTTGCAGCACGCCGAAGAGCGAATTATCAGAAGTGGATTTTCCGGGCGAAGATTCCGTGAAAGATTTTATTGAGTCGTTATCCGCAAGCGCGTAAAATATTGTCTTTTTCCCTCTTTTGTGTTATTCTTAAAATATAATAATTTAATCTAAAAATACTGCTTCGGCAGTTTTTGTTTT
>CAYIFS010000008.1:2797-10446 GCA_964362775.1 uncultured Candidatus Saccharibacteria bacterium | reverse complement strand
GGCGTCAGCATGGATTCAAACGCGATTGAAATGGAGCGGGGAATCACAATCTATTCCAAAAACGCTTCCATTTTTTTCCGTGACACCAAAATTAACATCGTGGACACGCCCGGCCACGCGGATTTCGGTTCGGAGGTGGAGCGGGTTTTGCGTTCCATTGATTCGGTTCTGCTTGTCGTGGACGCGCAGGAGGGGCCGATGCCGCAAACCAAGTTCGTTTTGAAAAAATCGCTGGATTTGGGGCTCAAGCCCATTGTCGTTATCAATAAAATAGACAAACCGGCCGCTCGGCCTCTTTGGGCGCAGGAAGAAGTTTTGGCGCTGTTCATGGACCTCGGCGCCAATGAAGAACAATTGAATTTCACCACGGTTTTTGCCAACGCCAAAGAGGGCATCGCCAAGATGAATTTGAGCGATGATTCAAAAGACCTGACGCCGTTGCTGGAAACGATCTTGAGCCAAGTTAAGCCAGCTTCTTCAAAAGAGTTGGTTGAAAAATCTTTGCGTTTTCAGCCTTTTAATTTGGGCTATGATAATTTTTTGGGGAGACTAGCCGTGGGCCGGATTTATGAAGGAAAAATAAAAGCTGGTCAGAACGTTTTCGTGAAAAACGAGAAAGAGACGAGAGTCGGGAAAATCACCAAGCTTTTCACTTTCAAGGGTTTGGAACGCCAGGAAGCCGAGGAAGCGGAAGCGGGGGATATCGCGATGATCGCCGGTTTGCCGGATATTTTTATCGGCGAAACGGTTTGTGAAAAAGAAGATCAGGAAATTTTGCCGGCTATCAACGTGGACGAGCCGACTATTTCTTTGAATTTTTTGGTGAATAATTCGCCTTTCGCGGGACGAGAAGGTAAATTTGTCACTACCCGCCAGATCAGGGAACGGCTGGGGAAAGAATTGGAAGTGAATGTCGGTTTGAAAGTTGATTTTTCTTCAAACGATTTTTACAAAGTTTACGGCCGCGGCGAATTGCACATCGCGATCCTGCTGGAAAATATGAGACGGGAAGGATATGAACTCCAAGTTTCCCAGCCCCAGGTCATTTTTAAAGAAAAGGACGGCCGGAAACTTGAGCCGTTTGAAGAATTGACGATTGATGTGCCAACGGATCTGACGGGCGCGGTCATCGAAAAATTGTCCCGCCGACGCGGAGTGATGCTGGAAATGAAACCGGAGCAGGAACATACGCGTTTAATTTTTGAAATTCCGACGCGCGGTTTTTTGGGCTATCGGAGCGAATTCACGGTGGACACCAAAGGCGAAGGAATTTTGTGCAGCCGGGTGATCGGTTTTAAGCCTTTCGTAGGGGAAATAGAACGGCGCGCCGTGGGTTCCATGGTTTCCATGGCCAGCGGAAAAGCGCTCGGTTTTTCGCTCTATAATCTCCAGGAACGCGGCGCGCTTTATATTCCGGCCGGCGTGGAGGTTTATGAAGGCATGGTGGTGGGCAATGTTTCTCGGGGCGATGATATGAATGTCAATCCGACGAAAGGGAAGCAATTGACCAATATGCGTTCCAAAAGCTCCGATGAGGCAATAACCTTGACGCCGCCTTTGGAGTTGACCTTAGAAAGAGGACTTGAAATAATGAATGAAGATGAATATCTGGAAGTCACGCCAAAAAGTGTCCGGCTCCGCAAACAGCTTTTGACGGCCATTGACCGAACCCGCGCCCGGCGGTAAATTGGGAATATCTATTTTGTCATTCCCGCGAAAGCGGGAATCCAGAGTCCTGGATCCCGGGTCAAGTCCGGGATGACAGAAATGTACTATAAGAAATGGTGTGGTATAATTGATATAAGTCCTTTCAAAAGGAGGAAATATGTTAAATTGCACCCTTTGTTTTTTGGTCAGAGAAAACCAAATACGGCTGGCGATGAAAAAACGCGGTTTTGGCGCGGGCCGATGGAACGGCTACGGTGGGAGTATTGAAGAAGGAGAAACCATCCTTCAGGCGGCGGTCCGGGAAATTAATGAAGAATCGGAAGGAGGTTTAAGAGTTGAAAAAGAAGCGCTTCAAAAAGTCGCGGAATTCATTTTCATTTTTGCCGGCGAGCCTAAGGTTCATTGCCATGTCTTTTTGGCCAAAGATTGGCAAGGCGAGCCGCGAGATTCGGAAGAAATGGGCCCGCATGTCTGGTTTGATTTTTCCGCTTTGCCCGAAGCCGAAATGTGGCCGGCGGACCGGATCTGGATTCCGGAAATCCTGGCCGGCAGAAAACTGAAAGGAAAGATTTGGTTTGATGAAAAAGGGGAGAGGGTGGAAAAATACGAATGGCAAGAGGCAGATTTTTGAAAGGATGGCCGCTGAAAGCCATCCTTTTTAATTTGGGAAGATAAAATAAAAAAACCCCGCGGAGTTGTTATCCGCGGGGGATGTGAAAGAACGTTATCTGACCATCAGCCAGTTCCAGATTTTAGTCTGTAAAGATGATGGTATCTTTGGGCTTTTTGAAAAAACAGCTATCCCAACGCCCAGCTCGGTTCCCAGCCAGACACTTAATCCAAAAGCCAGGGCGCCGGCCAGTCCAAAATATATTCCGCCGGCCAGCCCGATGCCCAATACGAAAGCCAGTTCAAAATACCATTTGTTATTTGATCCGGTGAGTCCGGATGCTATGCCGATGAGCAGAAAAAGGGGCAACACGACAGTTAGCCCGAGGGTTAATCCGATGATCGCTCCGATAATTAGCCCGCCGACCAATCCGATGATTAAGAGAATGGCCAGCCCGAAGTCCAAATCTTCGTCTTGGCGTTTTAACCCCTCGTTGGTCAAAAGGAGAATGATGATTGTTGACCAGATCGGGCCGATCAGAATATCCCACCAGCGGGAAATACCGAATGGCAGAACATAGATCCAGTCTACGGTCATCTTGACGTTGGTGATGGTCGGCACTTCGCCGACTATCAGATGCCAGATCATCCAGAATAAAGCGATGAAACCGCCGGTCACAATGGACCAGCGAATGAACAGTTGTCGGGTTCTTTTTTCCATTCTCGTTCTCCTTGTTTGGAATTGTTAAGGTGCGTTTATTTGGCCTTTTAGATAACTAAGTATAGCCTTTTTTAATAAGTTTGTGTCAAGATTAAGCCGCGGAAAAAATTAAACCCCCCTTGAAGATTCAAGAGGGGTTTTTGTTGATGAAGGAACATATTTACCAGACCAGAGTGGCTCGGCAATCCCAACGCTCGGCGCTAAAATTATGAGCGAGATTAATTTGCAAGATTCCCTAAAGTAAGTTATTATTATAGTATCAAAAAATACAAAAGATATGTCAAAATTGATATTTGAAAAATCAATTACGAGAGATTGGGGCGTTATCTACGCTGAAATTTGGCATAAAGTTTTTACTGAAGAATTTAAAAGACAACTTGGCTGGGGCTATACCGAAGTTGTGTTTGAGGGAGAAAATAATGCCATTACTGTATACCGAGCGCCAAAGGAGCACATGGATGGGATGAGAGATTTTATCCTATCTCAAATTGATAGCAATCAGGCATGGTTGAATGAACACGCCATAATAGTTAAAGAAAAAGTTAAAAAAACTATTGCCTGGGTTGAATCAGTAGAAAAGAAAAAATTAGAGGATTATTCAGAAAAGGAATTGGCGAAAATTTTTGATAAATTTGTAAGAATGAATTTAGAGCTCGGCCCGCGATTTATTATGATGCTTTGGTTTCCCATTCAAATGGAGTGTCATGGCAAAGCGACTCAATATAAAAATGCTGTGGAGGTTGCGATAGAAACTAGAACGCAAATTGAGAAAATAGGACCGTTGGTAGACGCATTCGCCAGAAAGATTGCGGGCGAGGTAGCGCGTCGAATTGGGATGGATGTGAATTTTTCTCGTTTCATCAATAGCGATCAAATTGAGAATTATTTAAAGAAAGGAATTATCCCTGACCCAAAAATTCTGTCTGTTCGTCGCGAGTATTTTATCGTCACAAATGACGGCATCTTATCAGAGAATCTGGGAAATTATTTAAAAAGATATGACTATTCATTAAAAAAAGTTGATGCATCCGGTATCGGTACGATTAAGGGCAGTGTGGCATATCCCGGGATAGTTCGCGGTGTTGTAAGAATAATCCGCAGCAAAGATATGTTTGATAAGTTAAGCAGAGGAGAAATTTTAGTAACCGGAATGACCACTCCAGATTTTATGCCGGTAATAAAAAAATCAGCGGGTTTTATTACTGATGAAGGTGGTATAACTTGCCATGCCGCTATCGTTGCAAGAGAGATGAAAAAACCTTGTATTATTGGAACAAGGATTGCGACAGAGATATTAAAAGACGGGAACCTTGTTGAATTAGATGCAAATAGCGGCATGGTGAAAATTTTGAAATAAAGCCCGAAGTATTTTAGTATTTTGTCTTAAATTATGATACTATGGAAAGAGATAAGCATTAAAGCAAAAATTTATGGATAATTTAGATTCAAAAAAATGCGATTGCGGTTGTAACTGTGCCGATGATTGTGATTGTTCGTGTCTTCAAAAAATAAAAACCGGTTTGATCGTTTTGATCGTGGCGGTTTTCGCGATCTGGGGCGTAGTGGACACGGTAAATAAAATCAAACAGGGGCGTTATATCGGCCAGGACGCGCAATATAAAAACACTGTGTCAATTTCCGGCGAAGGCAAGGTCTTGGCCAAACCCGACATCGGCCAGGTTGATCTGACGGTATTCACTCAAAAAACCACCGTGGCTTTGGCGCAAAGCGAAAATTCTAAAAAAATGAACTCTATTTTGGCGGGGATGAAAGAACTTGGCGTGAAAGAAGATGATCTGAAAACCACGGTTTATCAAATAAATCCGACCTACCAATACACTACCGGCCGGAGCATCATCATTGGCTATGAAGTGCGCCAAACCCTGAAAGTGAAAATTCGGGATCTGGCCAAAGTTTCGGAAATTTTGGATAAAGCCACGACGCTTGGCGCCAACGAAGTCGGCTCTTTGAGTTTCGCGATTGACGATGAAGAAAAATTAAAAGAAGAAGCGCGCGAAAAAGCCGTGGCCGCGGCCAAAGAGAAAGCCGAAACATTGGCCAAGACTTTAGGCGTTAAATTGGGCAAAATCACGAGCTTTACCGAATCTTCCCAAGGCATTTATCCGCCGCTTTATTATTCCTCGGAGAAATTGGGTATGGGCGGCGGCGTCAGCGCGCCCGATGTTCAAACCGGCCAGAATGAAATTGTGATCTCGGTCGTTCTGAACTACGAGATTTACTAAGATATTTTTATATTTCTCTTTTTTCAGAGAGGAGTTTTTGTTTGCGCCGGAATTTGGCCGTGAGGATTTTTTATGATACAATGATTTTGAAAAACCGTACTTCTTTTTGAGGCGCGATTTTTTAATAATATGAAATTAGATAAATATCTGAAAGAATATGTTTTGGGAGAGGAAATGTTCGGTTTAGTTATTGGGCTTTTTGGAGCCCTGGCCGTTTTGGCCGGATTTTTGGGTTTAGCTTTTTGGGTAGCCGCGCGTTTGGTGGTTTAGGAGCTTGTGAATAAATTCTAAGGTGGAGTCTTCCTTATGGGGCATTTTGGGGGTAAGATAAAGGTAGTAGAAATAATCATTAAATTTATGTTTATGAAAAAAATCATTGTGTCGGCGCTTTTCTTTGTTTTTTGCGCTTTGCCGGTTTTGGCCGCGGACGATTCCGGGGCGATCGGCGGCGTTTCGAACCCGGGAATTTTGCCGGATTCCCCCATCTATTTTTTAAAAAATTGGGGCCGGGCCTTGAGCCAATTTTTTACTTTTGATACGGTTAAAAAAGCGGAGTTGGAATTAAAATTCGTCAATGAAGACACGCTGGCTTTAAAAAAGCTTTGTGAGGCGGATAAATGCGATTTGGCCGAAAAACTCGCGCAAAAATTTGAAAAAAAGATGGAGAAGGTGATGGAGAGGGTGGAAAAGGCGAAAGAAAAAGGCAAAGATGTGGAAGCGATCACGGAAAAATTGAAGGAAAATTATACTCGTCAGCAGGAGGTGCTTTTGCGAGTTTGGGAAAAAGCGCCGGAGCAGGCGCGGAAAGGATTGACGAATGCTTTGGAAAATTCCAAAGTGAAACTGGAAGGCGTGGTTGAAAAAGTGCAGGGACCGGAGAAAAAGAATGAATTGAAGAATCAGTTGAAAGAGCAATCGGATAAACAGATTCAAAAAAGAGTTTTACCGTCAAATCAAAATAAAGCTCCTTCCAAGGCCGCTCCCTCGGCTTCGCCAAGTACCAAAGCAAATGAAGAATAACTGATATGAGAAAAATTATTTTAGCCGTTTTTATTTCGGCGATTTTTATCATTCCTTTTTTCGCTTCCGCCCATCAGCCAAGGATTGTTCAGGGAGAAACGACGGAGATCAAAGATCCCGAGATATCGCAGGCTTTCTACGGCGAGTTGACCGGCCACCCTCATTATTTTGAGATTAATTCCAATAAAGAATTCAACCTTTATGCGGAGATTTTGGTGCCGGACATTAAGGGCGCGGAAACTGATATCTCGGCCGAAGTGATCAAAGTTGACGGTCAAAAAAGGGAAGTCATCGGCGTGCTTGACGGAAAAAGTTTTGCTTGGAAGCCATTCTTTGAGCCGTTCGCCGGCGACAGCTATTTCAAAGGACCGGATTTTTCCGCCCGCGTCGGCGCGGGCCAATATCTGATTTTGGTCTCCAGCCCCAGTTTCTGGGGCAAATATTCTTTGGTTGTCGGTCAGAAAGAATCTTTTTCGCCGGTCAGGATCTTTAAAACTTTAACCACTCTCCCTGTCCTCAAAATGGGATTTTTTGGCAAATCTTTCTTCTCTATATTTTTTAATTATATCGGATTGGGGCTTTTGATCATTTTGGGTATTTTGGTCGGCGCGGTAAAAATTTACCGATCGTCCAAGCGTGTCAGAAAATAAAATAATTGAATTATGATTCAAAGAGGTTTAGCCACTTTCGGCTTGGATTACGGCAAGTGCCCGCGCTGGCTTTTTGAGCGGATGGTGAAGCTTGGCCGGGAAATGACGCGGGCTATCGTGGCCGAAGAAGGAGCGGATGAATTTATCAGGCGGCTCGGCGACCCGGCCTGGTTCCAATCGCTCGGCACGGTTTTGGCGTTTGACTGGAACGCTTCGGGACTGACCACAATTTTAACGGCGGCGCTCAAAGAAGCTATCCGAGGTGAAGAAAAAGACCTCGGTATTTTTATTTGCGGCGGCAAAGGCAAGACTTCGCTTAAAACGCCCGGAGAGATTTTAGGTTGGGGCGAGCGTTTGAATTTTGACGAAAAGAACGCTCGCGCTTTGGTTTATAATTCCAAAATGGCGGCCAAAGTGGACAGTTCTTTGCTTCAGGACGGCTACCAAATCTATCATCACAGTTTCTTTTTTACCAAAACCGGCGCCTGGACCGTGGTTCAGCAAGGAATGAACGTTTCCTCTCAAAGCGCCCGGCGCTACCATTGGCACTCAAAAAATGTCAAAGACCTGATCCGCGAACCGCATTCGGGTATCGCTTCACAGGCGCGCGGTGCCAGGGTTCTGAATCTGACGGCTAATATCAGCGAAAACAATCGCCAGACGAGTTTGGAACTTCTAAAAGAGGGCTTTGGCGCGATCTTAAAGGATTTTCAGATATTGGCCAAACATTCAACGCCG
>CAYIFS010000008.1:0-2697 GCA_964362775.1 uncultured Candidatus Saccharibacteria bacterium | reverse complement strand
AACCAAAAAGCGGGCTTGTCCGCCGCCGCCAACCCGCCTGCCGGCGAGGCAGGGGCTTTGGCGGATAAACCTTTTTAAAAATTCTTTTTGTGGTATAATATCTATATATTATGAAAAGCCGGATCGAAAAATTGGTTTTGGCGCTGGCCGTGTTTTTTGTGATTTTTATCGTTATTTTTTCTTTGGCGGAGAAAAATTACGAGTCTTCGCAAAAAAACAGCCAGAACGAACAAAGGCTGGATTTGTTGGAAACGGAAGTGATCAAACTTTCCAAGCTGGTTGAAACGATCGCCGGAGAAAGTTCAACTTCCACCGCCGCCGTCAAGGACGAGACTATCCGGCGCGAGGTCATTCGCGAAAAATCGCAAGAAGAGCTTTTGACCGCGGCCGTGGCCAAAATTTCGCCAGCCGTGGTTTCCATCGTGGTCACCAAAGATGTGCCCAAGCTTGAGATTGTTTACGTCAATCCTTTCGGCGATGACCCGTTTTTTAAAGACTTTAACATCCGCGTGCCCCAATATCAGCAAAAAGGAACGGAAATCCAAAAGATCGGGGCGGCGACCGGATTTCTGATTAGCCAATTCGGTTATATTTTGACCAATAAACACGTGGTGGAGGATACGCAGGCAAAATACACCGTTTTGCTGGCTGACGGTTCCCAAAAAGAAGCGCAGATTATCTATCGCGATTCTGCCCAAGACATCGCGGTGATAAAGATCGCCGGCGGAAATTACAAAGTGGCGGAATTGGGGAATTCGGATACTCTGAAATTGGGCCAATCGGTTTTCGCCATTGGCAACGCGCTCGGTGAATATTCAAACACGGTTTCGGTGGGCATTATCTCTGGCCTCAATAGGAATATTGAAGCGGTTTCGAGCTCGGGCGCGGTAGAAAAACTTTCCGGCGTTATTCAGACCGACGCCGCGATCAATCCCGGGAATTCAGGCGGGCCGCTCGTCAATTTGTCGGGAGAAGTGGTGGGCGTGAATGTGGCGATGGTTTCGGGCTCACAAAATGTCGGTTTTTCTTTATCAATTAACGCGATGAAGAATGTTATAAGTTCGGTGATAAAATAAAGTTAAGGATAAAATTCGCCTTCGCTCCGAAACGGGGCTTCGGCGGACGCTCAATTTTCTGACAAAATCAAAGATTTTGAGAAAATTGGCCCGCTTCGCCGGAGCGAAGCGAGGCGAGCGAAAGGAGGTGATAAAAATGAAGTATTCAGCAATGGATTGGATCGTAGCCATACTTGTTATCGTGGGCGCGATCAATTGGGGACTGGTCGGTTTGTTCGACTGGAACCTCGTGGCCAAGATTTTCGGCGATGGCACCGCGACTAAAGTGGTTTATGACTTAGTCGGTCTGGCCGGTCTTTATATGATTTATACCGTTAGTAAAAAATCATAGGTCAGCGGTTTTTTGAAATTTTTGGAGGAAAAGACGGATTTTCTGTCAGCCGATTTAAATTACTTTATTAAGGAAAATATGATGATTTTTTTGAAAGCTCATCCTGATTCATCGGAAGAGAAAATAGAAAAAACCGGCGAGAATCGTTTTGAAATTTGGATAAAAGAACCTCCAAAAGAAGGCCGCGCCAATCGCGCGATTTCGCGTCTTTTGGCGCGGCATTTTCAAAAACCGGAACAAAATATTCGTTTGGTGAGGGGATTCAGAGAGAGAAACAAGATTTTTGAAATAAAGTGAAATAATAGTCGGTACGGGAATAAATTTTTCTTCTGCGGAACTCGCCTCCCGCAGCTGCGGGACCGGCCTCGGCCGCCCCGCTCAAAACCGACCCCAGCGGCCTCGGCCTGGCTCAAACAGTCCTCGGGCGAAAAATTTATCCCCGCGCCGACTTTTGGGAAAGAGAAATTATGATTTTAAATGAAATAGTTAAGAAACTGAAGGCGGCGGCTAATCCGAAAAATGTGGCCGGCATGGCGCGATTTGGGATAAATACAAAAGGGACGCTCGGAGTTTCCATGCCGGAAATTCGCCGGTTCAGCCGGCAGATTGGGAAAGATCACCGATTGGCGCAGGAACTTTGGCGAACGGGGATCCATGAAGCGAAGATCCTGGCCAGCATCATTGAAGACGCGGAAAAAATAGGGAAAAAAGAAATGGAGCGATGGGCGCGCGATTTTGATTCCTGGGATGTTTGCGACCAGGTTTGTCAGAATCTTTTTTGGCGACATAAAGACGCTTATAAAAAATGTCGGCATTGGGGCGTTAAAAGGGGAGAGTATATCCGGCGGGCCGGTTTTGCCCTAATGGCCTGTCTGGCTTTTAAGGATAAACAAGTCAAAGACAAAAAATTCATTCAATTTTTCCCGCTGATAAAAAAATACGCGACGGACGAGCGGAATTTCGTTAAAAAAGCCGTGAATTGGGCTTTGCGGCAGATCGGCAAACGGAATCGGAATTTGAATAAATTAGCGATTGGCGTGGCCGAGGATATTTTAAAAAACAAAAGAGGAAATCGCGCCTCGCGCTGGGTGGCGCTCGGCGCTTTGAAAGAATTGAAGGGCGAAGCGGTGCAAAAGAGGATAACATAAAAATGAGGATATTGTTTTGAAAAAAAATCAGTTGGCGTAAAGATAAATTTTTCTACTGCGGAACTCGCCTCCCGCAGCTGCGGGACCGGGGGGGGGGGGCCCCCCCCCCCCCCAAACAAGCGGGCGCCGCCGGGGGCGCCCC
>CAYIFS010000007.1:16058-19954 GCA_964362775.1 uncultured Candidatus Saccharibacteria bacterium | reverse complement strand
CAGTCGGTTTCCAAAATTAAGCGGTCCAAAGACATCTGACAAACCACTTTGTCGTAATCCCGCGCGAAAGTGATGATCCCGTTAAATCCCAAATAAAAACCCTTTTTCAAATATTCTTCCGCCTGCGACCATCTCCCCGAAAAAGAATGAATCACGCCAGCCAAGGATTTATTGCCCGCCATCTCCCATTTTCTCAAAATATCCAGCAGATCCTGATGCGCTTCGCGGCAGTGAAAAATCACCGGTTTTTTCAACTTTTCGGCCAGGATCAACTGCTCCAACAAAACTTCCCGTTGAAGCTCTTTATTTTTGGGACTGTGAAAATAATCCAAGCCGACCTCGCCGATAGCCGCGACTTTCGCTTCGCGCGCCAAAGCCTCGTATTTTGCCGGATCAAATACTTCCACCCGCGTCTTAACCTCTGTCTCGTCTTCCTCAACCGTTTGTTCCTTCAGATGAATGGGATGCAACCCCACGGCCGCAAAAACGCCTTCGCTAAATTTTTGAGCGAATTCCACGGCGCGACGCGAAGTGTCTATTTGCGACCCCGCATTTATCAGCCAAACGCCGCTGTCCAGCGCGCGCCTGGCCGTTTCTTCGCTGTCATTTTTAAACGCATTAAAATTTAAATGCGCGTGAGCGTCTATCAACATAGTTTTTGTATTAACATAATCCTTAATATAAGCTATATAAATATTATAAATATTGATACAAGATAAAGGCGTCCTATTTTTTCTGTCATTCCGGCCTTGAGCCGGAATCCAGAATTTAAATTCTCCGATTAGAACCTGGATTCCCGCTTTTGCTCGCCTTGCCAAAGTCCCGCCGAGGCGGGACGAAGCGCAGGCGGGAATAATAATATCGTCTCATTTTTATTTCATTATAGCCCGATTTCCTTAAAATTAAAAAGTTCTCCAAAGAATAGAAAACCGCTGTCCTTATCGGGCAACGGTTTTAGTTTTTTGGTGAAATCTACTTCGGGATGCTGTATGAGGTGAGCGCAGCGGTGACGGTATCTGTGTGATTTTCTGCATATTCCTTTCCGGTGTTGGTAACCATTACATCGGTCTTTTTCACCAGCCCCACCTTCGGCGCGTACCATTCCATCGAGATGCTTGTTTGTGACCATCCTGTTGTGCCGGTGGCTGCGCTATCAAATCTGAACTTGGCGCAGTTCTGAAAAGTTCCGGCCGGCACCTGTACAGTTTCGATTCCCAGGTACTTCCCGGTAGAAAGCCAAGAATAAGAAGAACTTTCGTTGGACTCATTGACAATCCAAGTCTGCCCAGAACTGAGCCCGAACTTAAGAATCGGCATTGGTTCGATAGAGAGAGAAAGGAACTGACACACCGTGTTGCCGTCAATCCGTACGAACCGCTCATTAATCCGATCTCGAGAAGAGAATCCCTTCTCATAATTGATCTTTTCTTCTATCAACCAATAGTTTTCCCCACCGTAGGAATTAGTACCGACAACGGTCTCGACTTCGGTGAAAATGTATTTGTCTCTATCGATGGATTCGGTTGCTTCATAGCTCCAGGTTGCGCCTATCATATACGGCAGATAGGTGTCAGCCTTATTGGAAACCGCTGTCCCTCCGTTGCCGCCATTATCTTCCTTTTTGCTATCGTTGCTGAGCAGACAGCCGGAAGACAGAAAGATAACGGCCAGGCTAAGAATCGCTAGTAGCTTTTTCACAACTCCCTCCTTGAAAAAAGTGATGGTTTGGATTAACTGAAATAAAAAGAACTAATTATCAATATATCTATTGTATTTATATTTGTCAAGATAGGAATTAAAAAGCCCCGAATGATCGAGGCTTTTATTGGAACTTCTCTGATTCACATTATGATAACGTCGCCGTTATCAACTGCGTCAAGAGCATCATTGGCCAATGCGAGAGAAAGTATCGCGCCGATTACCCAAAGTCCGGCGATGATAAAATGGCCGTCACCAAACGCGTTGACGGCGTTTCCGGCACAGAAAATCAATCCCAATATGCCCAAGATGATCCCCATAGGCTCTTTCATCGCGCTCCCCTTTTTTAATAAAAGAACGATTAAACGATTTTCTTTCTATATACCAATATACCAATAAACTTATTAAACTTCAATCCGCGGAAATAAAACCTCGCCCTTTCGGATCTTTTCCGCGCGGGCCGATTCCATGATTTTTTTGGCGGTTTGGGGCATAAACGGCGCCAGGCTCTCCCCTATCTCCGCTATCGCGCCCAAAAGTTCTCCCAGGATTTTAGCCGCTTTTTCTTTATCGGTTTTTACCAATTCCCAAATTTTTGTTTCATCAATATACTTATTGGCCCAATCGGTTTTTTCTTTGATGGCCCGTAAAGCTTCAAAAAGCTGAAAATTTTCCAAAAAGCCGTCAATATTGAAATCTGTTTTTGCCGCTTTGATTTGGCCGCCAAAATTATTTTCTATCAAATTAAACACGCGGCTCAAAAGATTGCCCAGGCCATTGGCCAGATCGGCATTATATTTTTGAGTCATTTTTTCCCAGGAAATGTCCCCGTCCTGGCCGAAAGGCGTGGAGGAAAGCAAAAGATAGCGGCTGGCGTCGGCTCCGAATTTTTTCACCAAATCTTCCGGCCAAATCACGTTGCCAAGAGATTTTGACATTTTTTGGCCGTTAATTGTAAAAAATCCGTGCACAAAAAATCTCTTGGGCAAAGGCAAATCCAACGCCAACAAAATCCCCAGCCAAATAGTGGAATGCACTCGCGCGATATCTTTGGCCATCAACTGCAAATCCGGCGGCCAGAATTTTTTAAAATTTTCTTGATTTTCCCCATTCCAACCAAGCACTGTCAGATAATTTAAAAAGGCGTCCACCCAGACATAAGTCGTATATTCTTTATCAAAGGGCAACGGAATGCCCCAAACCACATTTTTTCGAGAAATAGAAACATCTTTTAAACCGCTTCTAATGAAACTTAAAATCTCGTTTTTGCGAGTTTCCGGCTCAATTTTAAATTCATCGGAAGATATTTTTTCTTCTAAAATCTGGGCGAATTCCGAAAGCTTGAAAAAATAACTCTCTTCTTTCATTTTCTCCGGCTCTTTTTGGTGATCCGGACATTTGCCGTCCACTAAATCATCGGGGTTTTTGTATTGTTCGCAGCCCACGCAATAAAGCCCTTCGTATTCTCCCTGACAAATTAAACCCTTGCGATACAAAATTTCTAACGCCTTCTGAACGGCAGTTTCATGCGATTTATCGGTCGTGCGGATAAAACCGGAGTAATCAATGTTTAAAATTTTCCAGGTATCTTTAAAGGCTTGGGCTTTTTCATCACCAAAATCCTTTGGCGTTTGACCCGCTTTTTGGGCCGCTTGGACGATTTTAGCGCCATGCTCATCCGTGCCCACTTCAAAAAAAACTTCCCGGCCTTTTTGTTTTTGCCAACGAGCCAAAACATCAGCCGCCACTGTAGTATAAGCATGGCCCACGTGCGGCCGGTCATTCACATAATAAACTGGAGTGGTGATATAATATTTCATAATACAATTACGAACTCCCCTTTCAAATTATTCGGCCCGGCATTCAATTCTTCCAAAATTTTTCCGGGCGCGCCGCGGTAAATCGTTTCAAACATTTTAGTCAGCTCCCGACAGACGACCATCTCTCTTTCCGGAAAAAGCTCTTTTAATTTTTCCATTGTTTTCAAAATTCGATGGGGCGATTCGTAAAAAACCACCGTTTCTTTCACAACCGCCATCTCCCCAAAAAATTTTTCCCGGCCCTTCTTCTGGGGCGGAAATCCCAAAAAAGTGAACCGGTCCGCCGGAAATCCCGAAACGCTCAAAGCCGTGGCCAGGGCGCTCGCGCCGGGAATGGGAATAATTTTCAATTCACAATCAGATGTCATCCCGGGCTTG
>CAYIFS010000007.1:10071-15958 GCA_964362775.1 uncultured Candidatus Saccharibacteria bacterium | reverse complement strand
ATAATAATTGCTCAATCAACTTATTCCCCGGATCCGCGATGCCCGGCGTGCCCGCGTCCGTCACCAGAGCCAAGTTTTTCCCTCGCGAAAGCTCACCGGAAATAAAATCCGTCTTTGACAATCGGCTGTGCCTGAAATAGCTGATGAGCGGTTTTGAAATCTCATAGTGATTTAGCAGTTTCAAAGTTTGCCTCGTATCTTCACAAACCACCGCGTCAACGGATCCTAAAACCTCCAGCGCCCGCAGGGAAATATCTTTCAAATTGCCAATCGGAGTGGCGACAATGTATAATAGACCCATACCCGGTAGTAGAAATTCGACTTATTGATTAGATTTTATAATATTCTGGAGTTCTTGAACATCTTGCCTGGTAGTAAAAACTTTGTCATTTCCTCCTACTACAAAATACCTGTCGAATTTTCACTACCGGGCATAAATCCAGTATAAAGTATAAAATCAAAAGTTAAAAGTTTATCCTAAGTGTAATCGAAGGGTTAAAAGTTCTATGATCCTTTTCCCCCATATGCTCGCCGGAGCAATTATCGGCTCGGAAGTTTCAAACTATCCGCTCCTCATTCTTCTCTCCTTCTCATTCCATTATATTTTTGATAAAATCCCCCACTGGGATTATCTTCCACGAAACATATCCGAGCTTAATACCAAGGGATGGGTTTTATTTATGTCCAAAGTGACGATTGATCTTTTGGCAGGACTGGTGTTCATCTGGATTATTTTTGACTCCAGCCCGGATTTAGTCAGAATCTTAACCGGAACATTTTTTGGAATATTGACCGACGGATTAATGTTATTAAATATCCTCACCAAACAGAAAAACAATCTCTTGAAATGGATCGAAAATTTTCACCGCAAATTCCATTTTCAAAACTATGAAAAAGCCCCTCTTCAACAAAAATTATTTTGGGAAACGACAATTACGGCGGCGGTTATCATAATAATATTTTTGATCTAACTCTCTATTTTTATTTTAAAAATCAAAATCCCGGCTAGCCGGGATTTATTTTAAAAAATGGCTGTATTATTTTTTGCCCGAACTAACTCTTCCGCTCAATGAAAATATCCCGCAAAAAGACCGACAGGCCGGCGGCGATGGGCACGGAAATAATAATGCCGAATATCCCCGCCAGTTCCGCGCCGATCAGAGCCGCGATAATGACGACCACCGGATCCAGCCCCACCATCCGCCCCATAATCTGGGGCGTAATCACATATTTTTCCAGTTCCTGGATTACGTAAAAAGTAATCAGGGTGAACAGCGCCAAGATCGGCGACTGGATAAAAACCAAAACCACCGCGATAGTGCCAGCAATAATCGGCCCGATGTAGGGCACAATTTCCAAAACGCCCGCGATCAGCGCCAAAACAAGGGCGTATTTTATTTTAAAAATGGAAAGGCCGATAAAAACCAAAAGGCCGATAATAAAACTCAAAAGGATCTGGCCGCGCAGCCAACCGCCGAGCTTAGCCTGGATCCGGTCAATCAAACTCACCGCGTAAGTTTGCTGGCCTTGGGGAGTAACGGCTATAAAAAATTTCTTGATGCCTTTTTCCCGAATTGAAAAATAGATTGAGATTACAATAATGATCAAGAATTTAAAGACGCCGCCAAAAATTCCGACGGTCGTGGAAAAAGCGTTGGAAGCCCAACCATTCAGATGATCGCCGAATTTATTTAAAATAGCCTGAATGGAATCGGAGAAGCCCGACTTTTCGCTCAAGATCGTAAAGTCGGAGCTCAACCTATCCCAATAATCCGTAAAGTTCAACGCCAGAAGTTTCACTTCGTGTGCCAGAGGCGGCACGACCAAAAAAATCAAAAGGCCCACTAAGGCGAAAAAAGCGAGATAGATCATCGCGACGCCGAAAATCCGGCGAACCCGATGTTTTTGCAACCAATCCACCGGCCCGTCCACCGCCGAAGTGATGATCACCGCCACGAACAAGATCAATATCACGTCGCGGATCAAATACAAAAGCCCGATACCGAGTATGATCAGGATGAAACGCAAGATCGTGGAAGTGGAAATTTCAATTACTTCTTTCATATCTTCAACAATTTTTCAAATTTTTCTTTTTCTTTAAATGGTCCAATGAGCGCAAGGTTCAAATTCTTGGGTTGAAAAATGTCGCCGGCGACCCGCGCCAAATCTTCGGCCTTGACCATTTCTATTTTACCAAAAAGTTCTTTGGGCGTCAAAATCTCTTTTTTTAAAATTTCCTGCGAGGCAAGCCAAGAAGCCAGACCGTCCGAACTTTCAAGCGAAAGCAAGGTCAGACCCTTTAAATTCTCTTTGGCTTTTTTAAGTTCCGCGGAGTTAACTTTTTTTCGTTTTATCTTTTGATATTCTTTAAGAATCGTTTTTATGGTCTCCCCCACCTTGCCGTTGTCCACGCCGGCCTGCGTAACCAGGTATCCGGAATCCGTGTAGGCTTCAGCCGCGGTGCGCACGTAATAAGCCAAACCTTTTTTCTCGCGCACGGAAATAAAAAGACGCGAGCTCATCATCCCGCCCAAAATCTTGGCCAGGACTTTCAAAACCCAATAATCGGGATGGAACAAATCGTAGGCCCGCGCGCCCAGGCACAAATGCGTCTGGTCAGTTTCTTTAAAATGGCAAAGGGCTTCGGGCTTGGTTTGAATTTCCCTCACCGGCGGTTTCTCGCGCGCTTCGTCTTTTTTCAAAGCGCCGAATTTTTCCAGAATTTTTTTCTCCAAATTTTCTTCCAATTTTCCGGCCAGGCAAATGACGGCGTTTTTGGCGCGATACTGGCTTTTGAAATAGTTCAGAAAATCGCTCCGTGAAATTTTTTTGATCGT
Source organism: uncultured Candidatus Saccharibacteria bacterium (assembly GCA_964362775.1). Taxonomy (GTDB): domain Bacteria; phylum Patescibacteriota; class Minisyncoccia; order Portnoybacterales; family GWB1-42-6; genus GWB1-42-6. Next base: position 13,121 of record CAYIFS010000007.1, on the reverse strand, counting down.
TTCTTTTTCGCCCAAGACTTCCCAACCGGCCGGCTGATCGCCGTAAAGTAATCTTTCCCAAAGATCTTCCACATAGCCCATCGGCATATCCAACACCATATTGATTTCCTGCAAAATCACGCCCCGCTCTTTTTCAATTTCCGCGGCCTCAAAACGGGAATGAAGTAGAATATCGCTCAACCAATCCAAAGCCAAAGGCAAATTTTCCGCCGCGGTCTTGGTCCAAAAACCGGTGTATTCTTTGGCGGTAAAAGCGTTATAAACGCCGCCCACCCGATCCAAAGTTTCAGCCACGGTCAGGGCACTGGGTCTTTTTTGCGTTCCTTTGAAAAACAGATGCTCCAAAAAATGAGAGATGCCGTTTTCGCTTTTTTCTTCGTATTTTGAACCGGTGGCAAAAATTATGAGCGCCGTCACGGTCTCGCTTTGAGATTGCGGCGCCAAAATCAGACGCAAGCCGTTTTTGAGAACGATTTTTTTGAACATGTTAAAATCTCTTCGCTCTGATTAATCCTCCCGCCGGAATAATTTCTATTTTCTGTTTTTCAAGTTCATCCAAAAAAAGATTCATGCCGAGCGAATCAGAAGCGATATGCGGCGCGACGACCACGTTCAAATGCGCCTCCTCGGCGTTTTTGCGGTGTTCCTCGGAAAGGTGCATCGCGACGATGGTGCCGATACCCGCCACGGCCATTTCCCGATAAATATCCTTGGCGCCTTCCGTGCCGCCCGTGATTTCCGTAAAGGCAATGCGGCCGGCCCGATTTTCTTCCGCTCCCGCGAAAAGCTTGACCGGCGCGCCGAGCTTAGCCGATCTTTTATATTCTTCGATATTTTTGATAATCTCCACTATTTCACCGACCAATTCCGGATTTTTTTCTTCCACCCGCGTTTTCAAAAAATGAGCGACTAAATTGTCCGCCGGCGTATGGACATTCATCAAATTCATTCCGCAGAGCCTCGCCGCGTCCACGGTTTTTTGATGATTGGAAGCGTGCACGCCCCGACCAACTTCGGAAATCCGAACCCGAAGCAAAGATTCCGCGATATTTATCGGCACGCCGTAACCGGCCAAAACATCCGCCTGCAAATGCATTACTTGATCCAGCATGGCCAGCCCTTTGCCTACGGGATGATGATTCAACACCGCGTCCGCGCCGAGGTTTTTAGCCAACAAAATGTCGCCGCTGGAAATATCAATGGAAGCCATGATCTTTTTGACTTCCTGTCCATTGTCCTGCCAAACGCCCGAGTCAAGATAAGGATTTTCCAAGCGCTCCGGATCAAAATCCTCTTTTTCTTTTCCGGCAAGCTTTTCAAATTTTTCTTTTTCCCGCGCCAAATGTTTCAAAACCGCCTCCCTCCCCCGCAGGTCGGCATCCATGCCCATTTCAATCGCGAGTTTTAGAATCTCTCTTTGAATCATAATAATAAATTATAAAGATGATTTCTCTTCCAAATATTCTTTCAGCTCCCCAATTTTAACTCTCTCTTGTTTCATTGAGTCCCTCTCCCTCACCGTGACGGCTTGGTCTTCTAGGCTTTCAAAATCCACCGTCACGCAGAAGGGCGTGCCGATCTCGTCCTGCCGCCGATAGCGCTTGCCGATGCTTTGGGTTTCATCATATTCGCAAACGAAACTGAAACGCAAGTTTTCATAAATTTCCAACGCCCGCTTTAATAACTCCTCTTTTTTAGAAAGAGGCAGGATCGCCACCTTGATCGGCGCCAGCCACCGAGGCAAACGCAAGAAAACTCTTTTCTCTTCCCCACCTTCGCCCGTCGGCGCCATTTCTTCCTCATAAGCCGAACAAAGCGCGGCTAGCATCGTCCGCTCAACTCCCAGTGACGGCTCAATCACGTGAGGAATGGATTTTTCGCCGTTCTCATCGGCCAGGCCCAAATCTTGACCGGAAAATTCGGAATGTCTTTTCAGATCATAATCCGCGCGGTAAGCCAAACCATAAAGCTCTTTACGGCCGAAGGGATAATCGAATTCAAAGTCAATCGTCTTTTTGGAATAATGCGCCCGATTCCCCTCCGGCACGTCAAGCTCATAGACATTTTTTATGCCACAATCTTTTATCCATTCTTTCATCGCTTTCCGCCAATCTTCAAAATACTCTTGCCAATCTTCATCTTTTTTGGGCTTATTAAAAAAATATTCTATCTCCATCTGTTCAAATTCCCTCGTCCTGAAAATGAAATTGCCGGGCGTGATCTCATTGCGGAAAGCCTTGCCGATCTGCGCCACGCCCAACGGCAATTTTTTATGGCTTGAATCCAAAATATTCTTAAAGTTCAAAAATATCCCCTGCGCGGTTTCCGGCCGGAGATAAGCCGCGTTGGCATTCTCCTCGGCCGGGCCCAAAAAAGTTTTGAGCATCAAATTAAAGTTCTTGGGCAAAGTAAAATCGTTCCCACCGCATTTCTGACAAATGTATTTTCCTTCTTTGTCGCTTTCCAAAATATCGGTCCGGAAGCGCTCGTGACAGGACTTGCATTCAACCAACGGATCAAAGAATTCTTTCAAATGGCCGCTGGCCTCAAAAACCCTGGGCGGCAAAATTAAAGCTGAATCAAGACCTAAAACATCGCCGCGCTCCTGCACGAATTTTTTCCACCAACGGTTTTTAATGTTATTCTTCATTTCAACGCCGAGCGGCCCAAAATCCCAGAAGCTGTTCAACCCCCCGTAAATTTCCGAACCGGGAAAAATGAAACCCCGCCGCTTGCAAAGCGAAACAATTTTTTCCATCAAGTTATCTATCATGACGTTTCTTAATATTTCTTTTCCATTATAACTTCTTTATCCCCTCTTGACAAGAACGCCTATATTGATATAATTCTTTTGCAATCGAGTAAAAATGTTCTTCTCTTTCGCTAAGGTACCATGGTATGTTTCCTCTATTATTTCAGGCAATCCGGGATAATAATGGACGACTTGCGCTTTTGAGCGCGTTTGCCGATTAACACCCGGATTGCTGAAAACTATCGTTCTTTTTTGAAATAAAATCCCGCGCGCGCCGCCTGCCGACGGCCGCGCCAAA
>CAYIFS010000007.1:6093-9971 GCA_964362775.1 uncultured Candidatus Saccharibacteria bacterium | reverse complement strand
CAAAAGCAGAAGCGTCCCCTGTCTCATTTTTGACGAAGAAAAGAAGGCTCATGGGAAAATGGCTCCCAACCCCATTCCTCCCGCCGCCCCTCCTTCAATTCGCCAGAGGCAGACTGACTTCTGCTTTTTTTTGCATGCGAACGGCGAGAAATCATGCGAATTTCGCCCATGCGAATAAATTTCCCGCAATTTTTTACCCGTGTTATTCCGCAATCTCTTCTTTCCGCGCGGTTCGGCGTTCAAATTTCCGCGTAGTTCCGCGGTTTACCAAACCGCGTTTTTCAAATGCTCCACTTCCGCCAAGCCCGTTGACTCGTCAAAGGCCACCAAAATTACGTCTATCCGCCAAGGAATTTCCGGCGGAATTTTTTTTATCTTCAAATAGATTTTGGCGGTTTTTTTGAGACGCTCTTTTTTTGAAAAATGGACGTTTTGCGCCGCCAGGGCCAACAAAACCCCGGCCTTCACCGTTTTTACTTCCGCAAAAATCATTTCTTCAATTTTACCCTTAAAAAAACCTCCTGGCTTGGCGGCCACGATATCCAATTCCCCGAATTTGGTTGAAAAATTGCGGTCCAAGATCTTAAGCCCCTGGCGGCGCAAAAAATTAACCGCCAAGTCTTCGCCCAAATTCCCCAATTGCCTTTTTGGAGTCAACATGGATCACTTCCTTAATTTTTCCATCAATTCAAGATAGAATTTCAGATTGTGGATTGTCGCCAGCCTCATGCCGAGCGCCTCGCCGGTCTTAAAAAGATGACAAAGATAGGCCCGGGAAAAATTCCGGCAAGTGAAACAAGAACAATTTTCGTCCAGAGGCCGAAAATCTTTGGCAAACTGGCTTTTGTCTATTTGGAAAGTTTCGTAAAAGTCGGGTTTTATTGTTCGAGCATTCTCGCCTGGGCGAGAACATCGAGAACTATTAAAAACTTCTCCACGCGCTCGCCCCTCGATAAATTCGGGGCTTCGCTTGGTCGAAGAATAAAGATAGATTCTTCCGTGCCGCGCTTCGCGCGTCGGAATCACGCAATCAAACATATCAATGCCGCTTTCAACCGCTTCAATGATCTCTTCCGGCCGGCCAAGTCCCATCAGATAACGAGGTTTATTTTCGGGCAAAAGCGGCAAAACCCATTTCAAGATCTTTTTCAAATATTCTCTGGGCTCCCCCACCGCCACGCCGCCGATGGCGTAACCGTCGAAACCGATCTCTAAAATTTCCCTGGCGCTCTGTTGGCGCAAGTCCTCATAAATTCCGCCTTGGATTATGCCGAATAAAAGGGGCCTCTCTTTTTTCTTTGTTTTTTCAAAATATTTCTTACAGCGCTTCGCCCAATCGGTCGTCCTTTTTACCGCCGCTTTCGCCTGTTCAAAAGAATAGGGATACGGCGAGCATTCATCCAGCACCATCAAAATATCCGACCCCAGGTTCAATTGGATCTCAATTGATTTTTCCGGCGTCATAAAATATTTTTTCCCGTCAAACGGGTCGCGAAATTCCACGCCTTCGTCGGTGATTTTTGCCATGCTTCCTTCGGGGCGTGGCCGGGCGCCGAACGAAGACCGGCGCTCCGGCCGAAGGCCGTGAGCAGGGCTGGCGTGGGTGGTCGAAAGCGAGGCGATTGGCCGCGCCCCACTCTCCCATCTTTTGTTTCCCAATGAAAAAACCTGATAACCGCCCGAATCCGTCAAAATGGGTCCGGGCCATTTCATAAAATTCTGCAACCCGCCGCTTTTTTTAATTAATTTGTCTCCCGGCCGAAGCCAAAGATGGTAAGTGTTGCCGAGAATGATTTCCGCGCCCAGTTCCTTTAATTCTTCGCTCGTTAAATTTTTCACCGCACCCTTAGTGGCGATCGGCATAAAAACAGGGGTCTTGATGACCCCCCGCCGCGTTTTCAACGTTCCGACGCGTTTCGCGGAATTTTTGTCTTTTTTGATTATTTGAAACATCGGATTAATTCACCACTGTCCCTTTGTCATAACCCACGGCCGGGTCATCAGTCAAGCTGGTTTTCAGATCCGGCGCGGTCAGAGAAACCGGCGTCTCGGTGAAATCATCCCGCGCTTCCAGCTTCGCTCCTTTTATCAATTCGGGAGATGAACCGACTTGGGAAGAAGACGGAACCAAAGCGACTTGAAAAGCGATCTGTTTCACGGGTAAAACGACCCCCGTGCCGGCCGAAACCTTCCCTATCTTCCAGGTGACCTTCCGGCTTGAAACGTCGTATTTCAGAGAACCGTCGGCCAGCGAAATTTTTTCCGGCCATTGCATCCAGTTCGGCAAAACAGCGGAAACTTCCGCGTCGGAAATATTGTTGGAGATATTCAAAATCTGCCAGCGCACGGTGTAAGTGGTTTTTTCGCCGACGCGCGGCGGCAGGGGGCCGGAATTGGGGATTAAACTATCCTGATAAAAACCTTTTTGATAAAAAACGACCCGCGAATTTACTTTCACCGTCAATTCATTTTTGCCCGCAAGCTTCGTGCCCAAAAGCTCAAACGGCACATTAGGAGAGTCAATGGAGGCGGCGGTCAAAACAGTAAAATTCTTATCGGAAGGATTGATAACCGGCAAATGGTCTTTGATTCTGAAAGAAAAAGAAAGCTCATTCTCGCTTTTACCCGCCAATTTTTCCAAAGCCGGCAAAGTGGAAACATTCCAAACGATCGTATTATCGTTGTTGTTAAAAAATCCGCCCGGCGCCATAACGGAACTCAAATCAACCGCTTGGCTTTCTATTTTCACCCTGATCTCCACCGGGCCCAAAGGGAATTCAGTAGTGTTGCGGTATTTCAAAATATAATTCAAAAACTGGTTGGGATCGGCCGAAGCGCTGTCTGCGCCTGCCAAAGATTGTTCCAGCCAAAGCGGCGAAATGGAGATCATCGTTGATTGGGCCGCTTGGGAATAAGCGACAAATCGCCCGTCCTTTTCCACGCCCACTTGTGCCCGGAAGAATTTATCATCGCCCGCCAGGCCGCTCAAAACGCCGTTGAAAACAATTTTCCCTTCCGCGCGGCTGGCCAGTTTTTCCAAATCCCAAATATTCTGGCCGCCGGACGAAACAGGATACGCTTTTGAAAGAACAAAATTTTCCGGCCAATCAATTTTTATTTTAAGCCCGGAGAATTCCGTGTCGGATGTGTTGATATATTGGAGAGATAAACTCAAATCTTGTCCGGAAACCACTTTTTCGGGCAGATCAAAATTCAAAACGATCGGCACGGCCACGATCTTGCCTTCAAATTCTTTTTCGCTGGAAAATTCGGAATTGAAATTGGCCGGACGATAAGTCAGTTTGGCGGAGAACTTTTGCGAAGAATCTTTATCTCCCAAGATCTTGGTTTTGAATTCCCCTTGGCCCTCCTGGCCCGGCGGCAAAGTCCCGATCTTTCTTTCGCTCAAAATTGAATCCCCCATTTTTTTCAAATTTTCATCTTCAGGCAAAGAATCCGTTGAATAGACAAAGGTCAAAACCGCTTCTTCCAAAGCCGTCTTGGTATTATTTTTGTAGCGGACCACAAAATTAACCTCTTCCCCGCCGACGATCCTCTCCTGGCCGAAAATTTCCAAAGCCACATTGCTTGTGTCAAAAGAATGGAGGCCACGCCACAAGATCCAGCCGGCCAAAACCAAAAGAAGCGCGATGACCGAAATCACCGTTGTCCACAAAAATCGCCGTTTTTTTCTTTGCGCGAGGAAATCCGATGACTCGCCGCCCCAAGACGCCGGCAAGGCGCTGGGCAAAGTCCGCTCGGTATAAACCGGCGGAAGAGCTGGCGGCGATTCTTTTTTATCTTCGGCCGGCTCCTTTTCCTGATAAAGCTTTTTTTGGAGATCTTCTAGGCCCATATAGAACAATGATATAACTTTT
>CAYIFS010000007.1:0-5993 GCA_964362775.1 uncultured Candidatus Saccharibacteria bacterium | reverse complement strand
AGCGGGAATCTAGGTCTTTTAAATCTGGATTCCGGCTCAAGGCCGGAATGACAATAGAATTACTTCACCCAATACTTCCCCTTGATTATTTGGTCGTCTTCCTCTTTTTTCTCTTCAATTTTTTCTTTGGCCAATTCCCTTAATTCTTCAAGGTCCGCCTTGGCCAATTCCTTCGCTCTTTTTTCCAGCTGTTTTTTCTCATTTTTCTTCGGCTCCTCAATCGCTTCGGCCAATAAAACATCCAGGATCGCGCCGATTTTCGGCCCGGGCTCAATCTTCAAAAGTTTCATCAGGTCGTGGCCATTTATTTTCAGCATTTTGACCGAAATCGGGTCTTGCTGGACTTTTTCCACCATATATTGAAAATGACGCAAGCGGTACGGCTGGGCTTTGGGCACGCCCGAACCCAGTCTGTCCGCCACGCGCAGAGCCAGCAAATTTTTCATGTTTTCCGCCCCCGCGCGGCGTAAAAGCCGCCGCACGCCGGCCTCGGTCACCGCGCCGACGTCATAGACGAACATGTGATGGCGGATCAAATTGGCCACTTCCTCAATTTCTTGGCGCGAAAAACGCAACCGCTCCAAAATCCGCGCCGCGGCGCGGCTGCCTAAAATATCGTGGTTGTAAAAAGTGGCGTCCCGCCCCTCCCCTCTTTTAGCCTCGGGCTTGGCAATGTCGTGGAGCAAAGCGGCCAGACGCACGGTCAAATTAAAATTTTTCTCCGCGGCGAATTTCAACGAAAAAACGCCGTGCTCAAAGATGGTGTAAATGTGATGGCGGTTCTGCGCCACGCCAAAACCTTTTTCCAATTCCGGGACCACGAATTCCAAAAGCCCCAGTTCCCGCAAAAGCAGAATCCCCTCCGCGGGCCGCGGCGTCATCAGAATTTTTTTGAACTCGTCCCGAATCCTTTCTTTGGCGATGAAACGCAGACTGCCGGCATTCTTTTGAATGGCTTTTTTGGTCTTCGGTTCAATTTCAAAACCCAATTCCATGGCAAATCGCGCCGCCCGCATAAGCCTCAAGGCGTCTTCCTTAAATCTTTCCTCCGCCTCCCCCACCGCGCGAATAATCTTGTTTTCCAAATCCTCTTGTCCGTTAAAAGGATCTATAATCGTATATTGCGGATCGCCAATCGCTTCTTTCCTGATTCCTGATTCCTGATTCCTGATTCCTGATCGAAGAGCCATCGCGTTTACCGTGAAATCCCGCCGCGCCAGATCTTCTTCAATCGTCCGGGCGAAATTGACGCTGTCCGGATGCCGTTTATCGGTATATTTTTCATCCGTCCGAAAAGTCGTCACTTCCACAAATTCCAGATTTTTATCGGCCGAACCGGTTTTCACGCTCACCGTCCCAAATTTATTCTCATAAAAGCTTTCGGGAAAAACTTTCTGGATCTCTTCGGGCCGGGCGCTGGTCGCCACGTCCCAATCTTTCGGCGTTTTTTCCAACATCAAATCACGCGCGCAGCCGCCCACCGCGTATGCCTCAAAGCCCGCCTTTTGCAGTTTTTCCAAAATGATTTTTATTTCTTGGGGGATTTGCATAAAAAATAGCCGTCATCCTGAGCGAAGCGTCCCGCCTTAACGGAACACGGAGTTGAAAGGTCAATTTCTAAATTTTATTCCCTGAACGAGTCCCGCAACTGCGGGACGAGTCGAAGGGTCTACCATTTTCCCCATTCACCGCCAATAAGCTTCTGTTTCTTCTCTCTGGTCCAGCCTTTAATTTGTTTTTCTCTTCTTCTCGCCTCGTCTAAATTATCGTATTTTTCCATGTAAACTATCTTCTTCGGTTTATGATTTGAAGTAAATTTAGATCCTACTCCCGAAAGATGCTGAATCCATCGCAAATCGGCTTTCCAAGTTAAGCCGGTATAATAAAGACCGTCAACGCATTCAATGATATAAATATACCAATTCCATTTTTTATTCATTGAATCAGCCTTCGACTCCAGTTTACCCTGAGTTTATAGAAGGGCTCAGGCAATAAAAAAGTCGGTTATACAAAAATAAAGATTATAAACACTATTCTTTTATCATCATACCTCATTGAGTCCGCCTTTTCAAACCCAAAAAATTCTGGTATTATGAAGCGGACTTTAGATTATTCAAGCCCTCGTGGTGAAACGGATATCACATCAGTCTTCGGAACTGATGTTAGAGGTTCAAATCCTCTCGAGGGCACAAAAAGGCCCCTAGGCCATAGCCAGAAGCTAAATGTTTTATCTCTATATTTTAAAAAGTAAAAAATATCTCTATAGTTATGTTGGCGTAACCAATGACCTCAACCGAAGACTTTTTGAACATAACAGCGGCCGCAATAAAACAACAAGATTCTATAAACCTTTTATCTTGGTCCAACAAGAAAAATTTAATACTCTATCGGGAGCCAGAAAGAAAGAATGGTTCTACAAATGCACACCTCAAGGCGGTAAGGCTAAACGAAAACTTTTGGCTATGGCCGGGGTGGCGGCCCAAAGGGCCTAGCCATTCAAATCCTGCCGGGCGCGCCATCAAAAAGAAGCGGCTGTCGCCGCTTCTTGACTTATTAGCACCAATGAGAGAATATTTCAAAACAGCACCTTCACAATTCATCTAAAAAAGGAGCGACTAATGAACAAACCCATTCTTATTGCGTCGTTCGTTGACCTGGCTCAAAGGCACACGTGGAGCGAGGTCAAAGAGCTTCATCTTGATGAAGCGAAGATTCTTTTTGAGATTGTCTCCGCCGCGGGATTTGAACCGACAGAAGTTGTCCCCGGGAAACTCCGCGGCGATTATCGTGATCAGGATGGCAGTGCGACCGGCGAAACCTATTCCATCAATAGTTTTTGCCCCTACACGGTGCTCGGCCAAGGCGGCAAAAATCATTTTCGCGCCACCGGTTGGCTGGATCAACTCCTGTACCTCGCCTCAAAAAAAGGAGAGCGCGAACTGATTCTTGAAAGGATTCGGGATGAGATTGAGCGGAGCGTTCCGCTCAAGCCGATCCGGCTGACAGCCGAAGGCGACATGCTTCGCGAGTATCCCCCTCCAATCAACAGCGATTACTTCACGGATCATACCAGAGACGATCGCGAGCTTGGCGGCACCGCTGGCGTTCATGACATCTGCGGCGGCTGGGTAGATCGCGTTCAAACCACGAAAACGCACGACGCGCTCCTTTGCCGGAGATGCCATCTGCGAGTCCCCTTCCCGAAAGAAATCAAAACCTACGGGGAATTGCGGCAAGCGATGTCCTCCAAGCTCCTTCAGACTTCGGCGTGACCAAACATTCTCGCCAAGTATCATCAATCAAGCCCCGCGCGATCCAAATCCACGCGGGGCTCTTTTTTTCAAAAAATTTGATTTCCCCAAAAAAGATGCTAAAATAAAAAAGTTCGCGGTGGCCATCATCCAATGGCATAATATCAGGTTGTGGTTGCTCCACAACCTAGTTATTTGACAAATTACTGTTAGACCCATAGAATTGAAACAATGCCCAAAGTAAAATGTAAAATTTGCGGGAAAGAATTCTATGCTAAACCGAGCCACCAAAAGATGGGCTGGGGAAAATATTGTTCAATCTCCTGCCAACGGATAGGATCGCGAACGGGCAAATTTTTAGAATGTTTGATCTGCGGAAAAAAAATTTGGCGAACTCCGAAAGACATAAGAGTCTCTAAAAGCGGCAAGTTTTTTTGCACAAAATCTTGTCAAACGCTTTGGCGCAATAAATATTTTTCTGGACCCAGGCATCCTAATTGGCAAGGCGGAAAGTTTATAGATTATCGAGGCAAGATGTTAAAAGCGGACGCGAAACCAATCTGCAAACTATGTGGGCATAATGATGAGAGAGTAATGATTGTACACCATATTGATAAAAACAGAGAAAATCATTATCCATCAAATTTAGTTTGGTTGTGCCATAATTGCCACTACTTAATTCATAACTATAAAATATCCATAGAATAAATGGTGGGCGTAGCTCAAATGGTAGAGCACTTCGCTGTGGCCGAAGTGGTTGCCGGTTCAAATCCGGTCGTCCACCCCAAACAATGTTCTTTTAAGGGAGGAAAAAATGGTAAACATTCGCACTTTTGAAGAGATCTGCGAACGAGGCCGTTCAATCGCCAGGACCGATTTTGACGATCTTTCAACGAGAGGTGAAATAAAAAACCCTCGCGTCAAAATAGACCCGGAGAAAAAATCAGCGATCCTGTTCGGCTTTTCGGGAAAAGAAATTCTCTGGACCAGGGTCAAAACCGTCTGGACCAGAGCCAATTGAATCAATTTTCCCCCCTCTCCTCTTAACAGTCCTGGACAAAAATCCGGGACTTTTGTTTTTAACCCCAATGTGCTAAATTTGAATTGAAATTAAGATTTTGACTTCTCACTTTTAACTAAAAACTTTCAACTTTCTTGGCCCCCGTAGCTCAATGGATTAGAGCGGCTCCGTCCTAAGGAGAAGGCTAGAGGTTCGACTCCTCTCGGGGGCACCACGTTGGAAAAGTCGATGCCTCGTCCCGCCTTCGGCGGGTCTCGGCGACTAAATCGTACGGATTTTTCAGGGCAAAAACGAATTGGCGATTTTAAAAGAAAAAAGAAAAATTTTAATCCAAGAATTCATAAGATTTAAGACAAGAAACAGCAGAGATGCTGATTTTTTTGTTTTGGCTTGACAGGCTAGCATTTATTTGATATAATAGAAAATTAAGCGCCCTTTAACAACTTTTTCTCCCCTACTTTTTTCTCACTTGTTTCACGAGGAGGTTTGTCATGAACGGTTCGGGCGAATTAATCGGGTCCAAGGGCTGGGAAGTCGCAATCCAGGTCTGGGGAAATCTCATCCGGATTCCGGAGGGAATTTTCAAAGAGAAACTCATCACCCGGACAAGAAGAGGATTCATCTACCCCCTCCCGAGGCTCACTCACGAGGAAGGAATGTTTTTCACCCTTCGTGAGGAATTCAAAATAACATCGGACTACCGGCTCGTTATCCGGTGTTTTGAGGAAGGCGGCGGATTTATTCATTCCGGTCGCGCTATCGTCATCTGCGGCTGCCACGGCGAACAGATGCTTTCTCATCATCCTTCGTCAATAGAGCAACTAGACACGAGAAATAACGCTCACGCCTTTTTCTCGCTTGAGCGGCTGGTGAGCGTGACCGCCGAAAGAAAGGCCGATTCTAAAATTTTCGTTTCCATCGCCAAGCATTTCGCGGTCGCCGCAAGCGGAAAAGGCGACAACGTCTTCCGGATCGAGACCAAACCGCTCTGGGAAGGAAATCCCGAAAATCTTCCCGAATTCAGATGCGTCGGGCAAGCGAAACTGGGAGAGTTCAGACCGGCGATCGCGGCGGCGATAGAAAAAACGAATCACTTCCAATGCCACGAATCCCATTTTTCCCGCGCTTCGTGAAAAAACGAATTCCGGCTATTTCCAAGTTCCAACCAAAACCCTCAAACAAGCAATTTGTTCGGGGGTTTTAAATTTGTTTAAAAAGTTTTATGAAGAACCCAAAAAAAATTTATTTGACTGAATCGAAAAAATTTTATAAAATGAGCTATTGGAAGAAAGCTATTTTTTAATTGTCATTCCGGGCTTGCTTGCCCGCCGACTTGTCCGCCGAAGTTTCAACGAAGGCGGGAGCTTTAGCGAAGGAGGGGCCCGGAATCCAGAAAATTCAAAACCTGGATTCCGCATTAAATGCGGAATGACGAAGTTTCGGGGATATAGCTCAGCTGGCTAGAGCGTCCCGATGGCATCGGGAAGGTCAGGGGTTCGAATCCCCTTATCTCCACTTCTCGGATAAGGTTAAAATAGACAACCGATTATTGTTGTTCCCGTCTGACGAACTGGCATAATTTAACTTTTAATACCACATCAAAATTTTTAAAAATTCCGAAATTTTAAAAATAAAAAAGCTTCCCGTGGAACTTTTTTATTTTAATTTTATTTTTTAATTCAGAAATTTAACGGGGCAAGCGCGCCGCCTGCGCCCCGCCC
>CAYIFS010000006.1:14780-19975 GCA_964362775.1 uncultured Candidatus Saccharibacteria bacterium | reverse complement strand
GTGGGCGTTGCTGGACTCGAACCAGCGGCCTTTGCAATGTGAATGCAACGCTCTAGCCAGCTGAGCTAAACGCCCCCCCTTATTTATTCCACAAACCTAATTTTGTTGATCAACTTCTCATGGGGCTTTTCCAGAATATCGTGCACGAACCGGTCAAACATGTGGTAGCGGTATTCAAATTCCTTGGTTTCCATGGAAGCATATTGGATCTCTTTCCCCATTTCCGCCTCCATTTCTCCCAAAAATTTTTTCAAGTTTCTCTCTCTGATGTCGTCACCGACCAAAAACAGGTCCACTCGACCGCCGCCTTCCGAATCCAGCAAAATGCCGGAAATTAAAGCCAACTTGATCCGTCCCAACTTCGCTATTTTTTTCAGCATTTTCCCTTTTGAAGCTGAACTGGACTTCAGGACCAATGTGCGCAATTCATTGAAAAAAGCGAACTTTTGATTGACGGAAAAATGAATTCCGCTCTTGATATTCTTTCGCCGGTTGGTTTTAATTTTTTTGAATTTCAAAAAATGGATGCTTTCAAGATTCTTCACTTGCCGCTTCACAATTCTTGAACTGGCTTGAGTTTTAGAAATGATCTCGGCTAAAGAAAAAAATCGGTCGGGATTGCGCAAAAAAAGTTTTAAAAGACTCACTTTGACCGGCGAATCAAATAAATGTTCCAGAATTTGTTCTGACATATGGGATCCAGCACCCTCCTTGCCTTTTAGTTTATTCCTTATTCCATCTTAAGAGATTAAAGGCTTTCAGGCAAGACCGGATCTGAAATCTTTTTGACTTCAGAAAAAAATGATATAATCGGTTTATGATAAAAATCGAAGAAATTCTCATTAAATCCGGCCGGCACGCCCAAGGAGGACTCGGCGAAATTTTCATTTATGAACCCGAGAATATTGAAGAAGCGGCGCTGGGAAACCTCTATCTGGTCGCCGAGCTTCAAGACGGAAAAGACTCTTCGCATCTTATAAATCTTTTAAGTTCTTTGATCAAGCGCGAGTACTATTCCTCTCCCCATCGCGGGCCGCTTGCTTCTCTTGAAGCCAGTCTCAAAAAAGCCAATCAAACCTTGAGCGAATTCGCGGACCAAGGAAATGTAGGGTGGCTCGGCAAGCTCCATTTCCTCTGCGCGGTTATCAATAAAGAAAAAGACCTTTTTCTCACCCAAACCGGCCAAACCAAGGCCCTTCTTTGCCGCGAAGGCAACTTGGCCGATATCACCAAAAAAACCGTCCCCCCTCCGCACAAACCCCATCCCGCCAAAACTTTTCAAAGCGTAGTCTCGGGCCAAATTGAACCGACCGATAAATTATTTTTTTTGACGCCGGGATTTTTTAATTTCATTGACGAATCGGGATTTAAACAAATTCTGACTTTGCCCCGGATTGAATCCATTTCCGAGCAGATCAAAAAAGTTCTAAGAGAACAAAAAAAGCTTCCCTTGCTTTGCGCTCTGATGCTTGAAATCGCCAAAGAAGAAATTGAGGCTCCGGAAAAACCAAATTCCGATTTTATCACGCCGCCCATCGGCCTGGAAGAAATTTTCAGATAACAAAATATCGCCCCAAATGAAAAACCCCGCGTTCTGCGGGGTTTTTCATTTCGTTATTTAATTTCTACCGTCGCGCCAACCGCTTCCAATTTTTGTTTTATCTCTTGCGCTTCTTCTTTTTTAACATTCTCTTTTACGATCTTGGGAGCGCCATCCGCCAGATCTTTGGCTTCTTTCAAACCCAGGCCCGTGATCTCCCGAACCACCTTGATCACGTTGATCTTCTGGTCGCCGGCTGATTTAAGCTCCACATTGAAGCTTGTTTTTTCTTCTACTGCGACGACATCTTCAGCGGCGCCCGCGCCTCCGGCCATCACCGCCACCGGGGCGACCGCCGAAACGCCGAATTTTTCTTCTAAAATCTTGACGAGTTCGGCCAAATTAAGCACCGAAAGCTCCTCTATCTGTTTTACCAAATCCTTGAATTTGGCAGGCACCTCAACATTTTTTTTTTCTTCTGACATTTTTATTTAAGCTGTCATTGCGAGGAGCGAAGCGACGAAGCAATCCCGTAATCTATACGAGATCCTTCGGCGCTTTGCGCCTCAGGATGACGCTTTGCGTCACTTTTTAATTTGTGATAATACTCTGACCAATCCTCTTAAATTTCCCTGCAAAACTTCCACCATTCCCGACATTGGCGCGGCGATGGAGCCGACCAATTTTCCAAGAAGTTCTTGCCGGCCGGGAATCTTGGCCAGGCTCAAAACTTGGGCCGCTTCAATGAATCTTTTTTCCAAAATTCCGCCTAAGATCTTGAAATGTTCGTTTCCCCGCGTGAAAGCGAAAGAAGCTTTCGCCGGCGAAATTTCGTCATCATAACCCATGATCAAGGCGACTTGCCCCGACATCTTTTTTGTTTCCGCCACCGGCAAATCCGCCTGTTTTAAAGCCAGATCAATCAAGGTTTTCTTGGCCACTTTCATTTCGGAATTTTCCGCTTTTAATTTCCGCCGAAACTCCGTCATTTTAGCCACCGAAAGACCCGTGTAGTCGGCAAAAACCGCGGCTTTGATTTTTTGCAGTTTTTCCGCCAAATCTTTAACAATGCCTTCTTTTTGTTTTTTGGTCTGCATACCGTCAGATTGTCATTCCCGCCCGCTTCGCCGAAGCTTCCCGCCGAAGGCGAGGCTCGCCAAGGGCGGCAGCGAGGCGAGCGAAAGCGGGAATCCAGATTCGCCTGGATCCCGTATCAAATACGGGATGACACAAATTATAAAAATTATAAATAAAAAACTGCGCCCCAGGCGCAGAAAACGATTAGCCATTCGCGATTTGCGATAAGCTATTTTCCGCCTGAGCAGGATTTATTCCACTTATTAGCAGAACCTACTGTCTTGGGCATTTATTTGATTGTTATATCTATTTTACTCGTTCTTATCTCTTTGTCAAGCTTCCCGCTTATTTCAAATATTTTTCCCGATTGGCATTATGTTCTCCCAAGGTTTTTGAAAAAACCGCCGGAGAATTCAAGGGATGCAAAAAATAATAATAATTGGAAGAAGCGGGATAAACGGCCGCTTTGATCGCCGCTTCCCCGGGATTGCCGATGGGACCGGGCGGAAGACCCCGGTTCAAATAAGTGTTATAAGGCGATTTAACTTTCAAATCTTCCAGCAGGGGTTGGCGATTGTTTTTGCCGGTGGCAAAATTCACCGTGGCGTCCGATTCCAGGGCCATATTGATCTTCAAACGATTATAAAAAACACTGGCGATCAATGACATTTCTTCCGCGCTGCCCGCCTCATTTTGAATTATTGAAGCCATGATCAAAATTTCGTAAAGCGTTCTTTTCTGACGGCTGATCTCTTCACGCCAGGCAGGCAAAAGTTTCCGGTCAAAATTTTCCAAAAATCTTTTCACGATCTCTTCGGTTTTCGCGTCTTTTTTAAAACGGTAGGTGTCGGGAAATAAAAATCCTTCCAAGGAAGATTCCGCCGGCGCTTCGTTCAAAAATTTGTATTGGAGAGCAAAATCGCCGGTCTTCTCTTCCGAGATTTGCGCTGCCGCTGGCACGCCCGCTTCCAATAATTTATTTTTGATCTCCGCCAAGCTCATGCCTTCGGGCAGGGTCACCCGCGCCTCGTTCAAAATGACCTTGCCGCCGCTCAAAGCATCCACAATCAAAGGAATGTTAAAACTCGGACTCAAAGAATATTTGCCGGCTTTCAGCGAAGAACCCTCGCCCTTGAGCCAAACATAAGTTTTAAACCAAAAAGAGCTTCGGATCAAATTTTGTTCTTTCAGCGCCCAACCGATCTCTTTGACCCCCTGCCCCTTTTTAACCTCAAATTCAAAAGCGTCGTAGCTTTTGCGGTCCGGCGACAAGAATATCTGGACGCAAGCGTAAGAGGCGCCGGCTAAAATTATTAAAACGGCCAAGGCCGATAAAAGAATAAAAAAAACAAAGCCTTGGTTATTTTTAGGTAATGCCTGAATTATTTGATTTTCGCTAACTGGATTTTCCATTAGTCATTTATTTTTTATCAGATAACAGTGGCACGAAAACAAAACCGGGAAATTCCTTTTCTTCAAAATCATGTTCCGATTTTCTGACCACCAACCAAATACTGTTTTTGACGGGCAAAACCAGACGCCCACCAATTTTTAATTGTTCTCTCAAAACCAAAGGAATCTCTTGGGCCGCGGCCGAAACTAAAATCTTGTCAAATGGCGCCTCTTTCAATAATCCCCCGCTGGCATCTCGGCAGAAAAATTCTACTCTGCCTTTTTCAATAAAATTATACTTTGAAATATTTTTTTTGCCAAATTCGCAAAGTTCAGGAATTCTTTCCACGGCCAAAACTTTTCCTTTTTCTCCGACGCTTCGCCGAAAAGAGCTTGGGCAAGGCAAGCCAACGATTTCAGCTAATAAGGCGCTCGTCCAGCCGCTCCCAGCGCCCACATCCAAAATTTTATCGCCCGGTTTGGGCGCCAAAAGTTCCAGCATAAATGCCACGACTTGCGGCTGAGAAATCGTCTGGCCAAAACCCAGAGGTAAGGCATAATCGCCGCCCGCTTCTTCTTTTAAATGAGGCAATAAAAAATCAGCCCGGTTAATTTTTTTAAACGCTTCAATAATTTCGGGGGTTTTTAGAATTCCCCGCTCAACGAATTTTTGCACTAAAGTTAAGTAATCCACAGGTTCAAATTTGACTTAATAATTTTATTTTGCTATACTGTTTAGCAGTTGTTCTTTTTTTCTATAACAAATCAATATAAACAAATTCAAAAAGGAGAGGAAAAATGGGATTGAATGCTCAATTAGCTGCTGCTTCGGAGCTCATCTCTGAAGTTTCCGAAAAATGTTCGGAAATTCAAAAGCGCTGGGGAATCAGGTTACCGGCAAACCATTTCACCCTGCGGGTTCATGAAAAACCCGACCGAACCAAAAAGGTGATTATGACCATTGGGGTTCCCCGAGTTTTAACCAATGTTTCAGAGATAACCGGCTCTGTCGCCAAAGCAAGAGAGCAAGTTATGCCGATCCTTAACAGCTTACTAATCTAGTTTCTTCTTCCTTTCCACCACCTTTATAGCTCGGCCTCAAACCGAGCTATTTTTTTAATTCTTCAATAAAATTATAATTGGCAGTAAGGGAAAAGAGAAAAATTCATTTTTTCTCTTTGACCGA
>CAYIFS010000006.1:4080-14680 GCA_964362775.1 uncultured Candidatus Saccharibacteria bacterium | reverse complement strand
AATTATAATTGGCAGTAAGGGAAAAGAGAAAAATTCATTTTTTCTCTTTGACCGAGCGAACCGATTTCAAGCTTCGCTTATAATTGGCAGTAAGGTCAAAGAGAAAAATTCATTTTTTCTCTTTGACCGAACCTGCCGGCAGGCAGGCGAACCAATTATATATATTTATTATATCACAATCATATCACACATATCTTGCTTTTTTCCTATTTTTTTTACGATTAGATATCAACCCGCACCTTAACAACTTAAAAATTTTAGAAGGAGGCCTCAACAAAAGGAGTCTGTGATGAGCGAAAACATTTCTCGCGGCGGATTGCTGGCCAAGGGCAAAAACAAGAACATCTGGGGAATTCCGGCGGGGAGATGGGATGAACGAAGTGAAAAAGGCCTACGCGGCGGTCGCTGAAGAGACCAAATCATTCAAACAGATTGACCCGAAAAAGTTTTCCAATCTCGTTTTCAAGCTCGCTCTGTAAATATTTCTTCCGCTCTTTAAAACCAACCAGCGCCCCGCAAAATGCGGGGCGCTGGTTATATTTAACCCGAAGCCGCAAAAACTTATTTCGGCTTTTCAAAAAAATTACAAACATGAGAACCCCAAAATTCGGTCCGCGGCAATTTTATCTTGAAGCATATTCCGAAAAAATATAATTTTTCTCTTTGGTAATAGAATTTTTTGATCGGCCTAAAATCTTTAGTGGCCAATTCAAAAAGTTCTTTATTTGGCGCCCAGGCGTGCTGGGGGTGATGATAACCATAACATTCCAACATGCCCCTTCTCAAGAAAAGCAATCGGCTGACGATATTCCAAGGATTTGGCATGGATAGAATCAATTTTCCGCCAGGCTTTAAAACTCGATGAATTTCTTTGGCAAAATACCATGGGTTTCCCAGATGTTCCATCACTTCCGTCGCGATGACAAAATCAACTGAATTATCGGCGAAAGGAAGCTTGTCGTGGCTTAAATTGATCTGAATAAATGGCAGTTGTTTTGACCTCTCAAAGAGCCACAGGTCTTCAATATCCATCAAGGTTAGATTTTTAAATCCCTTCTCCACTAACTTGCTGGAGACGGCGGCTTTACCGCAACCGACGTCAAGGATCTTGGCATCTTTATCCAAAGAATCAAACAACTCCCAAAATTCCGGATAGAAATAATACCAACTGACGTCAATAAGCTTCTCGCCGTCTTTTATTTTTATTCTCTTCTTTTTCATAATTTTTTATCTGTTTTGAATTTCCTGCTTAACTTTTGATGCGACTAATTTGTTAATATTGTCTTTTAAGCTCAGGTATTCCTCGTGGGTGGATTTTTGCAATTGCCACGTAAAAGATTGGAATGTTTCTCCATAAATCTTTATGGTCAATTCCTCTTTATTCTCTATCCCAGTCATTTTGTTCTCCATTTTTTTATTTTAATTATTATTTTGAACCATTGACCTTTCTAGGTATTATAAATTCATCTCGGCAATTTTTCAAAT
The DNA here is from genome assembly GCA_964362775.1 of uncultured Candidatus Saccharibacteria bacterium. Classification (GTDB taxonomy): domain Bacteria; phylum Patescibacteriota; class Minisyncoccia; order Portnoybacterales; family GWB1-42-6; genus GWB1-42-6. The sequence goes on along the minus strand of CAYIFS010000006.1, from coordinate 13,195 downwards.
AGATAACATGTATGCATGCCCCAGAATTCATCTCGTGGCAATTTTATTTTGAGGCATAATCCAAAAAAATACAGCCTTTCTCTTTGATTATAGAATCTTTTTAAAAGCCGGAAATTTTTCAAGGCTATTTCAAAAAGTTCTTTGTTTGGCGACCAAAGATGGTGAGGAAAATTATGACCGAAACATTCCAACATTCCTTTTTTCAAAAAAAGCAACCGGCTCATGATATTCCAGGTGTTGGGGGTGGACAGAATCAATCTTCCGCCGGGTTTCAAAACCCGGTGAATTTCTCTGGTAAAAAACCAGGGATTTTCCAGATGTTCAATTATTTCCGTCGCCACCACGCAATTAATTGAGCCATCGTCAAAGGGCCATCGGTCGCGATTCAAATCAGCTCTGAAAAACGGCAATTTTTTCGTTTCTTCAAAAACTCGCTGGTCCTCAATATCCAACAAAATTATGTTTTTAAATCCTCTCTCCAGCAATTTATTGGCCGTAGCCGATTTGCCGCAACCCGCGTCAACAATCTTGGCGTCTTTTTCCAAACCATTAAATAATTCCCAAAATTCCGGGTATTTGTAATACCAGTGTTCCGTGAGAAAATCAAATTTTTTGACCGTTTTTTCCATAATATTAATAATATCCCATATCTTGCTTTTTTTCCACTTTTTTCTTACGATTAAATATCAACCCGCACCTTTACAATTTAAAAACACAAAGGAGACCCATAATGGAAGAAAGAAACGTCATTCTGCCCGGTAGCCCCCGCTATCAGCCCAAGAAACTCCAACCCTTCTTCGGCTATGACAATCTTTATCGCGAAGCCGTGGAAGTGGAATTGGCCACTTTATACACTTTGGCTGAAATCGGTGTAATTTCGGAAGGAGTTATAAAAAAACTCACTCCCGAAATCACCGAAGAACTTCTTTCAATCGCCACTACCGAAGTGGATAGAGTTGAACGGGAAATCACCAAACACGACATCCGGGCGCTCGTCAGAATCATTCAGAAAATCTTGATTGAGAAAGACGCGCCCGAGTTGGCTCAATGGGTTCATATTCCTTTAACGAGCTACGACCCGCTGGATACAGGCAGAATTCTGCAGTTTAGAAAGGCTTATGAGAGAGCGCTCAAGCCTTCCCTGGAAGAAGTCGTGCTGATTCTGGCGGAATTGACGCGCCGATTCGCCGGTCAGATCCAAATCGGCCGGACTCATGGCCGGCACGCCCTGCCCATTACCGTCGGCTTCTGGCTCGCTACGATTTTGAATCGCATCATCAACAACTGGCAACAAATGGATGACGCTTCAAAAAATCTGGTCGGCAAGATTTCCGGAGCCGTGGGGGCGCATAACGCCCAAATAGCCATGAAATTCAACGTCGGTGAGGAAACTTTTGAAGAACGCGTGCTGAAAAAACTAGGTTTAAAGCCCGCGCCTATCAGCACTCAAATTCTGCCGCCCGAGCCTCTGGTTTATTTTCTTTTTTCCTGCACCATGATGTCCGCGACTTTCGGCCAATTTGGCCGCGACGGCCGGAATCTCATGCGCAACGAAATCGGCGAAATAGCCGAAGCCTTTGAAGAAGAACAAGTCGGTTCTTCCACCATGGCGCACAAGCGCAACCCGATAAATTTTGAAAATCTGGAAGGCATGTGGCTGCGCACCAAAAGCGAATTCGGCAAAGTGCTGGACACTTTAACCAGCGAACACCAAAGGGATTTGACCGGAAGCTCGGTGATACGCGATTTTCCGATAATCGTCGTCAATCTCCAACAACAGATGAATACTTTGCTGCGTAAAAACAAAGCAGGCGTACCTTTCTTAAAACGCCTGACCGTGGATTCCAGCGCCTGCGCCAGAAATTTCAAAACCAGCGCCAAAGTGATTCTGGCCGAACCGCTTTATATCGCTCTGCAGATGGCCGGTTTTGAAGGCGACGGTCACGAGTTCGTCAACCGAAAACTCGTTCCGATGGCCCAGCGCGGTAAAATTTCTTTGAAAAAAGCCGCGGAGTTTGTGGCCCAATCGGATGAAAAACTGGCTCGGGCGATAAGCAATGTTCCGCCCGATGTCTGGCGGCTTCTGGGCCAGCCCCAAAAGTACCTGGGCGACGCCAAAGAAAAAGCCTTGGAAATTGCCGACGAAGCCGAAAGCTTTATTAAATCTCTTCACTACGCCGAACAAGCTGATGATCTTTATTAAAACCCAACCGAAAGGAGCTTGTGATGAACGGAAATCTTTCTCGCGGTAAACTGCTTGCCCGAGGCAAAACCAAAAATATCTGGGAAATTCCCGGAATGCCCGGCAGCGTTATCATTGAAAACCGGAATGACATCACGGCGTTTGACGACCCGGCTTTCACCAAAGAATTCAGCCGGAAAGCCATTTTTGCCACCCAGACCGCCTGCAACGTGTTTGACCTTCTCAAAAGGTTTGGCGCGCCGGTGGCTTTTGACCGTCAGCTTTCCGAGACCGAATTTCTGGCGCCGGCCTGCCAAATGATTCCGCTGGAAGTCGTGGCCCGACGTTTCGCCGTGGGCAGTTTCCTCAAAAGGTGTCCCGGCTTTCAAACAGCCGAAGGTCTTCCGCCTTTCAAATTTGAGAAACCGAAGATTGAATTCTTTCTCAAAACCACCGGAGGGAAATTCGTCCGGCCCGACGGGGAAATTCTGATTCAGGGGCTGGATCCCCTGAAAGGCGAAGAAGATCCCTGGATTTTTGAACCCCACGTATCTGTCTGGAATCTTTTCCACTCCAAAAAGCCCATTAACGAAACCGTGGAAAAAATGGCGCTTCTCGGAATGGTCCAGCGAGACGATATTCTCCCACCGGGCTTTACCGACGCCGTTCCGCGGATGACAGAAATTCTTTCCACCGTCTTTCTGATCCTGGAAACAGCTTTCTTTCGGCAAAAATGCCGCCTGATTGACATGAAGGTGGAATTCGGCGTCAGCTCCGCCCAAAAGCTCCTCATCGCCGATGTCATTGACAATGACAGCTGGCGCCTGCGCGACTGGAAGTGGCAAGAATTAAGCAAAGAGAAATTCCGACAGGGAGACGAGATGAGCGAAGTGGAAAGGGCCTACGCGGCGGTCGCCGAAGAAACCGAATCATTCAAACAGATTGATCCGAAAAGATTTTCCGATCTCGTTTTCAAATCCGCTCCTTAAATATTTCCCGCGTTCTTTGAAACCACCGCGCGCCCCGCAAAATGATGCGGGGCGCTTTTTTATACCGCGACAAAAAAAATTAATTCTTTCTAATATTTCTGCTTGATAATTTCTCTTAATAACTTTTCAACTCGACTAACGCTAATATCATCTATTATTGAAATCGTCATCGCTTCCTGACCGACGGATTTTAATTCGTCCAGCTTTTTATCCGCTTCGTTTTTATCCAACAGATCGGCTTTGCTCAAAAAAACGTATTCCGGTTTATTTAATAATTCTTTATCATAAGATTCCAGCTCGTTTCTAACAACCTGATAATCTTTAACCACTTCGGCTGAATCGGCGGAAATAAAGTGGAAAAGCGTTTTGGTGCGCTCAATATGGCGCAGAAATTTAATACCGAGTCCCTTGCCGCCCGAAGCCCCCTCAATAAGCCCGGGGATATCGGCCAAGATCAACTCATAATAAACACCGAGGTTCGGCTCAAGAGTGGTGAAAGCGTAATTGGCCACTTTGCTTTTGGAATTGGTCAGCCGGTTCAACAAGCTTGATTTGCCGACATTCGGCAAACCGATAAAACCGACATCGGCGATCAATTTGAGTTCCAGCCTGAATTCGTTTTCTTCCCCCGGCAAACCCTCTTGAGATTCCATGGGACTTGTATTGGTTGACGAACGGAATTTAAAATTTCCTTTCCCGCCCCGGCCGCCGCTGGCCGCTAAAAACCTTTGGCCGATAGAAACAATTTCGTCTTTTTGGCCGCTAGATAAATTATGGACCACCGTGCCGACGGGCACTTTTAAGGTCAGATCGTCGCCATTTTGCCCGTCGTTGAATTGGGTTTTTCCTCTTTCGCCGTCCGGCGCCGCCAGTTCTTTTTTATAACGAAATTGCGCGAGCGCGCCCAGATCCGACACGCCCTCAAACCAAATACTGCCGCCATTGCCCCCCTTGGCGCCCGTCGGGCCCAGCGACATCTTTGCTTTATTAAAAGCCACCGCGCCGTCCCCGCCCCGACCGGCTTTCACTTTAATTTTTACGTCGTCAATTAACATGCACGAATTTTTAACAATAATATCTTCTTTTTAAACAAAAGTTTGAAGTCCCTTCACTCCGATCAGAATCGCGCCGATTATTAAAATCCAAGCCGGTACGGCCGTAAAAATACTGACGATGAATAAAACCATCACCGCCAAATCGCTGACGCTTCCAATGTCCGCCAAACAGATACAAGCTTTTAAAAATAAACTGACCGAAGTAAAAATAATCAAGATTAAAGGAATTTCATTTCCAAAAGCCATTCCCAATAATAAGATGGCGGCGTTCAAATCGATCAAACCTAAAAATAATATTATTCCCATATTTTAAATTCTTGGACAAGACCGGACAAAAAAACGCCCCGTTTTGGCGGGACGCTTTTTGTTAAAGTTAGGCTCGAGACACGTTTACAGCGTTCGGACCCTTGTCGCTCTCAACGACTTCAAAAGTAACGGCATCGCCGACTTTCAATTCATCAAAAGCCACACCTTTGAGCTCCTTGGAATGAAAAAAAAGATCCTTTGTTTCGCCTTCGCGAGAAATGAATCCAAATCCTCTTTCCGTGAGCGTTTTGATAACTCCGTTCATGCGGTTTTGTTTTCTGTTTATTTTTATATTTAATTAGAAACTCGACTAGGTCTCTTCTTAACTGATTTAACTCTATCAGAATTACTTGCTTTTGTCAAGGAATCTCCCATTTTACTTATTCACCGCGTCAATAATCAACTCGCTTATATCAACATTTGCCTCTTTTCTGTTTATCGTATTGGTCAAATAAATTTTTGAGAATCGCTCTTTTATCCTTTTAATGCCGGGGCCCAACAGTCCATGAGTAATCAAAGCGACGACCTCATCAGCTCCGGATTTTTTCACCGCTTCGTGAAATTTTGAAAGAGTGCCTCCGGTTTCCAAAAGATCATCTATCACTCCGACTGTTTCCCCTTTTAGGGCTTTTTTAGGCGAGAAACATTCCACCCTGAAAGAATCCATTCTTTTTTTCTTCAGGCCCGAGATGCCCGTTCTTCTTTTTCCTCCCTTATCCGGCGAAAGGAACAAAATATTTTGATTGAAGTCTTCTTGAGCCTTTTTTATCAAAAAAGGAATTGCCGAAACGCTGGCCAGACGATATTTTTCCATCCACGCCATTTTTCCAAAATGCGGGTCAATCGCGTAGATTTTTTTCACCCCGTAATAGCCGAAAAATTTCTTAATCAAGCTTTCGGCGGCGTTGGTCTCTCCTCGCTGGAACGCCCGGTCCTGCTGGCCGTAAGGAAAATAAGTGAAGAACAACTCCGGCTTTATTCCATAATCTTTTAAAATATGAAGGATCAGTTTCAATTCCATCAGGCCGTCGTTGGGGCGAGGAGCACCCGAATGTAAAACAACCACTCTTTTGTTTTTCAAATTCTTCACCCCCGAGATCCTGGCATAAACCTCGCCGTCGGGAAAAAACCTTTCTCCTTCTTTATTTTTTTCCGGCAAGATAAATTCCAGGTTCTTGTTTGACGCCTTTTTTTTGAGATTTTCCATCAAATGTTCCGTCGCGGAAGTGAGAATAAAAGAAGTCCGCATTTTTTTAGCTTAAATTTTTACATTATCGCCCGCTCCGCTTTGGCGCGGCAATCGCAGGTTCGCTTCGTCGGCAAGTTTTTGATAATCTCGGAAATTAGTTTTTTAAGTTTTTCATTGTTTTTCTTGAAATTCGCCAAAACCTGTTCAATGGAAACCGGCGCTGTTTTTGAACGGGAATAAATCCCCACGTCATAATCGGTAACCAAAGAAATATTCAAATAACAAAGGCCTAGCTCCCCCGCCAAAACCACTTCCGGATACAAGGTCATATTAATCAGATCGCATCCCATTTTGGAGAAAGCCACGCTTTCCGCCACGTTGGAAAACCTTGGTCCTTCAACCACCGCGGCGGTTCCTTTGGAATGAAATCTTAATTTTAATTTTTTGGCTTGAGAAACGGCGATTTTTCTCAAATCCTCGCAATAAGGATAAGCCATTTCCAGATGGGCGATTTTCGGCCCGTCAAAAAAAGTGTCCTCTCTTTTTTTTGTCCGGTCAATGAATTGATCACAAAAGACGAAATCGCCGGGCCTAATCTTTTCCCTCAAAGAGCCGACCGCCGCGGGAGCGATTATTCTTTCCACCCCGATTTCCTTTAAGGCGGCGATATTGGCTTTATAGGGAATTTTATGGGGAGGAATCTGATGATTTTTCCCGTGCCTCGGTAAAAAAGCGATTCTTTTGCCAAAAATATTTCCCACGGTGATTTTATCGCTGGGCCGGCCGAATTTTGTCTCAATTTCCATTTCTCGGGCGTTTTTTCCAAAAAAATCATAAAAGCCGGTGCCGCCGATAATGCCGATTTCCGCCAATTTTTTTAATTTGTTCTCCTTTGGTCCGGAATGATATTTTATCAAAGACTTTATCTGACGGCCTTTGAGATTTTTTCTTCCTTTAAGATATCTAAGTTCAATCAAAAAATCAATTCCCACGATCTTCCCTTTGAGTTTTTCAACCAAGTCCACAGTCGCTTTCATTGTCCCGCCGGTCGCCAGAACATCATCCACCAAAAGAATTTTTTCTCCGGGCAAGATAGCGTCTTCATGCATTTCCAAAACATTACTGGCATATTCCAGCGAATAACTTTGGGAAATGGTTTCGGCGGGCAATTTCCCTTTTTTTCTGACAATCGCCAAACCCGTTTTCAATTTATAAGCCAAGGCCGCGGCCAAAATAAAACCGCGGGCGTCAATCCCCACAACTTTGTCAATTTCTTTCCCCAAATAAGGCGCGGCCAAAAGATCAATTGTTTGGCGAAAGGCCTTTTTATCCTGAAGCAGAGGCGTGATGTCTTTAAAGCTGACTCCCCTCTGCGGCCAGTCGGGAATTTCTCTTATTTTTGATTTTATAAATTCTATTGATTCCATGACTGTTTTTTGTCGTTTTTATCGTATCACAAATAAAAAAGCCCTGCCAGAAAGCTGAAAGAAATAAAAAAACCGGGTCGCTTATATTTCACGACCCGGGTACAATCTCAGTGTGCCCGATTATTCTCCCTGAAGTGCCGGGACACATCCACTTTCAGGAAGATCCCTGTTTTTCCCTCGCAAGACCGGGAAACGTCTTGTGCAGGGACCCAGCTGTCCGCTAACTATAGGAAAGCCCGCTAGGCGGCTTCCTTAATGTGCTAAATATAGGGTATCACATCCCGGATATCTTGTCAAGGATTTGGAGACTAAAAGAAAAATTCTTCAAATTGAGGGACAAACGACCAAGCGGCTAAGGGGACTACTTGTATTGCTCCATAAATTTTTTCTTCTTCCTCCATGATGAGATCAGAAGCGACTTGGTCAAAAAATAATCTTATTGGTTTGGGTCCTTCTTCCAATAATCTTATTGCTTCAACTCCTTCCGCCTGTGTTTCTTCCAACGTCTTTCCGCAGACATTATCATTGGTTTTAGCGGTTCGGCAGTCAATCGTCCTGACCGGATAGATGCTGCAGGACTGCGCTGAATTCAAAAAAGAACAGGGCCGGCCGTAATGGGCTTTCTCCAAGGGTTCAGCCAATAATTCCCAACGTTTCGGCAGACCGGGAGGACTGCTGGCCTCAATTTTTCGGTGAAGTTTTCTAAGCCGAAGAGTTTCTTTTTTGACCCTTTGAATAATGACGCGCCTTGGTTTTCTGGGAAGAAATTTTAAATAGTCCACGATTAATTCCATTTCCAGAGTGGTGCAAGAGACCAGCTGATAGCAACACCAAGCGCAACCGTAATGGCAAGTAATCGGGTTATCCTTCAGAAATTCCAAAGTTAGTTCATCAACCAAGGCAAAAATATTTTCTACCCGTTTTTTGCCTTCCAATGAATTATCAAGCCGGTTCAAAAACTCCTTTTTCGCTTTTTGATAAATGGCGTTCTCGGCTTCTCTCAAATGTCCGCCCAATGACGGATGGACTTCCTTCTCCATTCTTCTAAATAGACACATTCTTCCTCCTTGGCTTTGTTTATCCGAATAAACCCATTTTTTCTTATTTGGTTTTCTAGGAACTAAAAATAAGATAGCGTATCATCGCTATTTTGTCAATTCTAAATAAAAAACATCCGTTTTGGATGTTTTTGAACAGCCGGCATTTGTTTTTATAACCGCACACTTTCTGCAATACGACTAATTAAAACATCCAGGTCAAAAGTCTGGCGTTCCTGCTCACAGGCTGTTTTTTGCGAATCATCATAATTTTCGCATTGCGGATACGCTAAGGTAAAGCTAAGCTTGACCAATTTACCGTCTTTCAAGAACGTATAAGTATAGTCCGTATAAAATGTTCCAGCCGCGCCCCCGCTAACGCCATCAATGCAATAAACAATATTGTTAATTTGTTTTTGTATGGTCATGCCGGGACGGCCATTTATTCCAAGCCCACCTTCTTCGCATGAAAATCCGGCGTCATCCGTTATCAGCAATTTTGGAGGCCATTCTTGAGGGCGGATGTAGCTGGTTGACCCGCCTGCCGGCGAGGCAGGTAAATTTTCCGGATATTGAAATGTGGCGTCATTATCGGCAGAAGTAAAGGTCTTCCAACCAGCAGTTCCGCCCGAAGTCGGGGAAGGCATCGGCGTTTCGGTTATAAGAAATTCTGGTATCCATCCTTGTTTCCAAGCCACCAGTCCCCCGCCGACAACTATCAAAATAATAATTACCGCTAATATCGTTGCGGAAAATCCGCTTTGAGACGATTTTTTCATAAGATTTAATGATTTGTCCGTTGGCACTCCCTATGGGACGATGTTGAAACATATTTTACAGGAAAGCTGCATTCCCTTTCGGTGGGGGGTTAAATTACGGGAAAACGAGGTATAAATAATTTATCTCTTCTCCCGTTTTAAAATTAACTTT
>CAYIFS010000006.1:0-3980 GCA_964362775.1 uncultured Candidatus Saccharibacteria bacterium | reverse complement strand
TGAAGTTTGTTGAGCTCCGTTAGCCATTTTTTCCCGCAAGTCCTGATCCGAAAGAAGCTTCTCTACACAAATAATAGCTTCTCGTTGGTTATTAACTAAAAAACCGTTTTGCCCATTTATAATTATTTCTGGAGCCACACCAACCGGATAAGCGACAGGAATGAGACCTTGCGACATTCCCTCAATCAAGCTCAACGAGAACCCCTCATAACGAGAAGGTAAGAAAAGAATGCTTCCCTTTAGCGCGTTTAAAATATTAGGGATAAGATCTTTTCTAAGATTGACGAATAAATCCTGTTCTTTAATATTTAATCTTATCCATTCTTTTAGTTTCTTATTCGTCGTCATGCAAACAGTTACTTTTTTTACCTCAGAAAATTTACGATAAAGATGAATAAGACGGTCTACTCCTTTTAATTTAAGAGTGAAGGCATCTTTTCCTATGCGCCCCAAAAATACTATTTTCGGATTAGGATTAAAAACATTTCTGATTTTTTCATACCAATAATCTTCTATCGCATTATGGATTACGCTAATTTTTTCCGCTCCTACGCCCATTTTTATTAACTCCTCTTTCACTTTTTGAGAAACAGCAATAATCGCACTCACTCGCAAAGCAACATATTTTTCTATTTCCGCTATATCGCGCAACGGACGCCTGGTTTTCACATTGACTTCTTCTATTACTTTTTTTCTTCTTAGTTCATACCAGATTCTTTTAGTCTCGCCGTCTAGGTTTTTGGCCAACGGAACAGATTCAATAAACTCTTGCGTAACCGAACCAAAGTGACTAACCGTCGGAATACTATACGCCAAAAAAGGCAATGGCGTATAAGTCGTTCCCTGAATTAAATCATATCTTAAAATCTCCTCTCTGTGCTCCAAAAGAGAGTAAAAGAAAAGAATGTTAGCTAAGCCCTTAAGAGCCGGCGATGAATCTTCTATCAAAGGAACTTTTGGATAAAAATTCCGAAGATGAATCCCGGCTTTTTTCAAATTAATGCTGATTAAATCGTTGATATAATGAGCGCCGGTGGCAATTTTTTTGTCGCTATGAATAAAAGCAATTTTCATAATTCTATTATACCATTAATGCTTGGTTAAAAACAAAAAAACGCAATCTAAATTGCATCGCTGAAAAGTGACCTTTGACCCAAATTAAGTTTTTGGGTGTTTGTTTTATTCTAGCACGGGATGGAGGAATCGAACCTCCGCCAACGGTTTTGGAGACCGTAGTACTGCCACTATACTAATCCCGCGTGCTTATACTAACGCGTTAAAGGAATTTTTAACCCCTCCTCTCCTCCCCTTAAATTAAGGGGAGGTTGGGTGGAGTTATTTCTTTGTTTCCTTGTGCGGCGTATGCTTTTTGCACCATTTGCAGAATTTTTTAACCTCAATTTTGCGCTCCACTTTGCGCTTGTTTTTGCTTGACCAATAATTGGTTCTTTTACAAACGGTGCATTGCATTTTTATCAGATTATCCTGGCTCATGTTTTCTTTTTAAAAATTATGAGCCGATGACCAGAGTCGAACTGGTGACCTACTCCTTCATTTACACCTCTTTTTTCTTAAACCTATTTAAGAGGATTAGACTGTATCTTGAACATATTCCAAAAACGGAACTTAGTTCCCCTTGTCAGTCGTTCGCCCGCCTTGGGCGGGACGGTCTTGACCTGGCTTTAGGCTTTTAACCGTTATTCGGGATTCATTATTAAATTTCTTCAATAATGGGCGAGGTTTTTCAACCCACCATGGAGTTGCTCTACCAACTGAGCTACATCGGCAATAAACTTATTAATTTGTTTCTTAATTTTGTATTCCCATAATAAATTGTCAATACCCCGTATTTGCTTTTTTTCCGGTATGTTCCCAGACTTCCTGATTTAGAAACAAAAGGCTTATAGAATTGACCTTCTTTAATTTTTAGTTCTTCAATCCAATAATTTTTAGCTTTTTTTATGTTTATATCGGAAAAAAGATGAAGGTGAAATTTTAAATCTTTTTTTCTTATATTAAAGAGCTTCACTAAAAAATCGATAAAAATCTTTAACAATTTTGGATCGGAATTACCAATCCTTACTGTATTTTTGTTCGCCTTATTCCCTTCTCCCCAATAAAGGCCCAATCCCAAACCAAATAATTTAGCTTCTTCTAAAGATTTTGGGGGAACGAATTTAAAAGGATCTCCCTTCGGATTATGCTTTATATAAATAGCTTCACTTATCGTTCTTTTAGCAATATGCCATCTTTTCAACCAATAATTAACCTTATTTAAAGAACAATTAAATACCCGAGAAATTTCCCAAACTGATTTCTTTTCTTGGATATAACGCCTCTCTAAATCTTTTCGCGTTATTTTATTTAATTTCATGGATAGAAACGATTTTATATAACCATTATAAGATCGTTTTCTATTTTGGTCAACCAGTTTTTAATAAAGTACTAATCTACCGAATTTTAATCTTCGGGATAGGCCTCTTCAATCAATTTCCCTTTGTTTTGGAAAGCCTTTCGCACCGGTGCCAGAATTTCCGCCAATTCCCGCGCCAGGGCTTTTTTCAGATCGGCCGGATGCAAAGATTTGGCCAGAAAATCTTTTTCCAAGGTTTCATAATTTCCATATTCAACATCTCCGCCGAATTTTTCGGAGCGCTCCACCAAAAATTTCTCGCTTTTGTCTTCTTTCAAAACCATCACCACATACTTCAAAAACATCAAAATGCCGTTGTTTTCCAACTCCCCTTCCGGACAAAAAGCCTTGTTAATCTTTTCCAAAATTTCCTCGGAGCTGTCCAGCAGATCAATTTTGCCCGCCGCGTCCGATGCGCTCATTTTCCCGCCCGAAATTCCCGGCAACATCGGCGTCATAATTTCCACCCGTTTTTTATAGCCGAGCTTGGGCTGGGATTCGCGGGCGAATCCAAAGATCTTTCGCTGATCCACGCCCGCGTATTGGATATCAGCGCCAAGATATTGTTCATCCAATGTCTGCAAAAGAGGATATAAAAAACCGCTTAACTTGGGATTTTCCCCCATTTTCACCACCTCGCTGGCGGCGTGCTTGGCGCGATCCGCCGTTGATAAAGCGGCTAATCTATATACATCAAAAGTATATTCTTTGCCTAATTGAAAATCGCTGCCTTTGATAAATTCAATTTTGGAAATATCAATCCCGATGGCCTCATAAAGCGCAAGAAATTCTTCTTTATAGAATTCCGCCCGTTTGCCGGCCAATTCCACCGAGCTTTTCATATTATCCAAAAAAGCGTGGATATCCGCCAATAAAAACTTCACTCGCAAACCCGCGCTCACAAAATCCTTTATCTTCATCGCCGGGATCATATAGCCGATGTGCGGCCGGCCCGTGGTCGCGGTGCCGTGGTACACCACCGGCGTTTCTTTTTCTTTCAAAAGTGTTTCCAATTCTTCCTCGGTCAAAATTTCTTCCGTATTGCGCTTGATTAAATTGAGTTTTTGTTGAATGTCCATATTTTTGCTCCTCCCTTTAAAAAGGGAGGTTGGGAGGGATTTTTTACATTTAAATTTATATGAAATAAATCCCCCTTAATCCCCCTTTCTAAAGAGGGAAAGAATTATATCTTTCTTAAAATCCCCACGGGCGTTTGTTCATTAGTCTGGCCCAAAGGATTGTCTTTAAAAACTTTTTTATAAAATTCATCGGCGATTTCCTGGTTTGATTTTCCCAAAACTTCCACTCCGAGGTCATTGGCGTCCAGGATTAAAACGTCGTAGCCGATTTTTTCTTTCAATTTTTGCGCGGTTTTTTGAGGTTCTATCGGCCCAAGTTTGGCATATTGATTATAAGGCGGAATAACGTAAGGCGCGGGACCGTCAATTGTGTTGATTCCTTTGCCTGCCACCTTATAAAAAACCCCGCGAATGCCGAAAGGTTTGGTCAAGGCGGCAAAAAACGCCGCGATCATAATTCTAAAAACGCCCGCTTCCCTGATGGCCAA
>CAYIFS010000005.1:19815-24876 GCA_964362775.1 uncultured Candidatus Saccharibacteria bacterium | reverse complement strand
ACCCAATCAAGAAACAACTTTCTTTTTTACTTTGCCGGTTTACAGTTTGTAAAAAATAAGCAGCTACGAAATACAAAAACATACGAATATCCGAAACTGAAAATTTGTCTATTCGTAATAAATTCGTAATTCGTAGAAATATCATGCAGACAATTTTATTTGTTGAAGACGAGCCGACGCTTCAAAAAGCGTTGAGTTTGGCTTTGACGCAAGAAGGCTACGAAGTCAAAAACGCCTTGGACGGCGAAATGGGGCTCCAGCTTGCCCGCGAAAGCAAACCGAACCTTATCCTTTTGGATCTGATCTTGCCGAAAATGGACGGATTTGAAGTTTTGGAAGAGCTCAAAAAAGATGACAACACCAAGGATATTCCGGTGATTGTCCTGACCAATCTTGAAAGCTCCCAAGATATTGAAAAAGCGCTGGCTCTGGGCGCGAACACTTATTTGGTGAAAGCCAATTACGACCTGAAAGAAGTGATAGAGAAGATTAAAGAAAATATCAAATAAAAAATTTAACATGAGAGTAGAACCTTCTCAACTCGCGGCTTTTTTGATGGACAGTTCTCTGGTCACCAAAAGCCAACTGAAAAAAGCCGAGGAAGAAGCTCAAAAATCCGATCAAAAATTGGAAGATGTTTTGATCAAATCGGGAATCGTGAAAGAGGAAGAGCTTTCAAAGCTCAAAGCCTACATTCTTGGCATCCCTTTCGTCAATTTGGAAGAAGAAAAGATCCCGGCCGAGGTCCTCCAAATAATTCCCGAACCCATCGCCCGAAAACAAAATATCGTGGCTTTCAGAAAGAACGGCCGGAATTTGGAAGTGGCGATGCTTGACCCGGACGATCTGCAAACAATTGAATTCATCAAAAAAAAGGCGAACCTGAAAATTCTGCCCCGCCTGACTTCCGACGCCGGGATCAAAAACGCCCTGCGCCAATACCAAAAAAGCCTCAAGGCGGAATTCGGCGAGCTCATCGGCAAAGAAACGAACGGAATAATACCGGTCATCACCGAAAGAATCGCCAACGGCAACGGCAACGAAGAATTGCCGAAAGAAGACCTGGAAAAAGCCGCGCGGGATCTGCCGGTGATAAAAATCGTGGATACCCTGATCAAACACGCTATTTTGCAAAAAGCCTCCGATATCCACGTTGAACCCATGGAAAAAGAGCTTGTTGTCCGCTATCGGATTGACGGCCTTCTGCACGAAACTATGACTCTGCCCAAACAAATCGCTTCGGGAATCGTGGCCCGCATTAAGGTTCTTTCTAATTTAAAGCTTGACGAACACCGCCTGCCGCAGGACGGCCGCTTTAAAATTGAAACCGAAGAATATAAAATTTCTTTCCGCGTTTCTATTCTGCCGGTTTACGACGGGGAAAAAGTGGTGATGCGCCTTTTGCCGGAAGGCTCCACGGGCCTGACGCTGGAAAAACTGGGTTTTTGGGGAAGAGACCTGGAAATAATTCACCGCCAGATCAATAAACCTACCGGCCTGATTTTGGCGACCGGGCCCACGGGCTGCGGCAAAACCACGACCCTTTACACGGTCATGGATATTTTAAATACCCCCGATGTTAATATTTCCACGGTTGAAGACCCGATTGAATACCGGATGCCGCGCATCAACCAAACCCAGGTCAATCCCAAGATCGGACTGACTTTCGCCAACGGCCTGCGTTCGCTCCTGCGCCAAGACCCGGATATTATTATGGTCGGCGAAATCCGCGATAATGAAACCGCGTCGCTCGCCATCAACGCGGCTTTAACCGGCCACCTCGTGCTTTCCACTCTCCACACCAATTCCGCCGCCGGATCTTTACCGCGCTTGATTGATATGGAAATTGAACCATTCCTGATCGCTTCCACGATCAATTGTTTGGAAGCCCAACGGCTCGTCCGATGCCTTGACCCGGAAAGTAAAGAAAAATATAAAATGACCCCGGACGAAGTCAAAAGCGTTTCCGCTGAAATTGACGTTCAAAAGATTATGGAGCTTCTGCGGCAAGAAAAACTGGCCGGCGAAAACGACCAGTTGGGAGATGTCTTTTTTTACAAACCCAAGCCCACGCCCGACTGCCCGGACGGGTATAAAGACCGCATCGGCATCCATGAACTGATGGAAATGACCGAGACCATAAGAGAGCTGATCATGAAACGCGCCACCGCCGATGAAATCCAAAAACAAGCCCAGAAAGAAGGCATGATCACAATGACGGAGGATGGTTTTATTAAAGCCGCCCGCGGAATAACTTCAGTTGAAGAGATAATCCGGGTTACGAAAGAATAAATAAAGGGTATTAAACCCCAGAGCAGAGCTTTGGACTCAAAAATTGTTATCCCCGCAGCAGAGCTGCGGGGTATTGAAAAACCCTGTATTTTGACTTCGTTCGGACGATATGCCTACTGGCGCATCGTCCTCGCTAATCAAAATAAAATTTTAAATCTGTGCCTCCTTTTCTTTACACCGCTAAAACCGAAACCAACGAAGAAAAAACCGGCTCTCTGGAAGCCGGCTCCGCCTCCGAGGTCGCGCGACTTTTACGCGAACAAAAACTCACGCCGATCTCCATCAAAGAACTCCATTTAAAACCGAAAAAAAAATCAAGGTTAAATTTAGACAATCTCCTCGCCGGATTTTTCGGCGTACCCCTGGAAGAAAAAATGATGTTTGCCCGGCATCTGGGCGTGATGATCGGCGCCGGATTATCGCTTAACCGGGCGCTGGACGCCTTGAGCCAACAGATCGCGAATAAAAAATTCGCCAAAATAATTTCCCGGCTTAATGAAAATATCAAAAAAGGCGGCGCTTTGGCTGATTCGCTTTCTCTTTTCCCGAACGTTTTCAATGAACTTTTTGTCAATATGGCCAAGGTCGGAGAAACCAGCGGGAATTTGGAAGAAGTCCTTCGCGTTCTGGCCGAACAGATGAAAAAAGATTTTGAGCTCCGGTCAAAAATAAAAAGCGCGATGATCTATCCTTCGGTGATTATCGCGGCGATGCTGGGCATTGGCGCGGTTATGATGATTACCGTCGTGCCAAAACTTTCCGAAATTTTCAAAGACCTCCACACCGAGCTTCCTTTAAGCACCCAGTTTTTGATCTTTATCAGTAATTTCTTGAACCAAGCCTGGCCCGCGCTGATAATCGCTTTCTTCCTTCTGGCAATCCTGGCCCGTTATCTTTGGCGGGTTAAAACATTTAAAAACTATTTTGACTTCGCGATCCTGCGTCTGCCGGTTTTTGGCGAGATCTCCAAAAAAATCAATTCAGCCAGGCTCGCCCGGACGCTGGGCGTTTTGATCAAAAGCGGCGTCCCGATCGTTCAAGGACTCAATATCGTGGCCGGAACCCTCACCAACCTCAAATTCCGCCAGTCCTTGGAAAACGCGGCCAAAGAAATGCAAAAAGGCCAGTCCTTAAGCTTGAGCTTGAAAAAATATCCAAGCCTCTATCCGGCCATGGTCAATCAAATGACGGAGGTGGGGGAGGAGACGGGAACTCTGGATGAAATTTTATTGAAAATGGCGGAATTCTACGAAGAAGAAGTGGCCAATATCACCAAGGGGCTGGCGGCGATAATTGAGCCGATTCTCATGGTCGTCATCGGCGCGGCGGTCGGGTTCTTCGCCATCTCCATGCTGACGCCGATGTATTCCATCATGCAGAGCATGTAGAAATCGACGCCGACCGCCGCGCCGAAATTTAATTTTTAATTCCTTAATTCCTAAAATGAAGGAGGGGCGACAAGGCTTTTCTTTAATGGAAGCGCTGGTGGGGATCGCGATCATAACGCTCGCGCTGGGACTTAGCGCCGGCACTTTCGGGCTTCTGGGCCAAAAGACCGAGATCAGCGAAGCGGCTGAAGAAATTCTAGGGACTTTGAGATTGGCTCAAAACAAAACTCTGGCCTCCGAAGGCCAGAGTTCTTTTGGGGTGAATTTTTCCGCCAACCAATTTACGCTCTTTAAGGGAATAGCATTTAATTCGACCGATTCTCAAAACGAAATCCATAATTTAAGCTCAAAAATTTTAATTTCCGAAATTAATTTGAACAACCAAACCTTCGCGGTCTTTGAAAGATTAAACGGCGCCACCCAAAATCCAGGATATTTAAAACTCCAAGTCAAAGATAGCGCCGAAAGTTTAACTATTTTTATTGACGCTTCGGGCACGGCGACTCTTAGCTCTTCTCAAGCGAATGACGAGACGCGGCTTAAAGATTCCCGCCATGTCCACGCGCTTTTTTCCCAAAATACCAAAGGAGCCATTTCTCTGACGCTTTATTTTCCGGCGAGCGCCTACACCAAAACCATAAATTACCAGGATTTTCTTAACGCCGGAAAAACGGAATTTTTCTGGGAAGGGGAAATTTCGGTCAACGGCCGGATCCAAAAACTGAAAATTCATTCCCACAGTCTCTCCGATTCAGCCACTCTTTTTTGTTTTCACCGCGACCGCCGCCGAAATTCCGAGGCCCTCAATACCTCGCTTGATGGCCAAAACTTGATCAATTACGCGTCCGGAGGAGAAATTTCAACCGGTTCTTCCGCTTGGGCGGGCGAACCCCAAATCCAATGAAAAAAGTTTTAGGAAAAAAAGGGCTTGGTTTAATTGAACTCATCGTTGTGGTGGGAATCGTCGGCTTCGCACTGACGGTTCTGGCGGGCCTGGGAAATTACGCTTTAAAAATTTCCAGCTCCCTGAAACAAAATGTTATTGCCGTCAATCTCGCCTCTGAAATGATTGAAGCCGCCAAAGCGATGAAAAACGAAAATTGGAGCAATATTTCTTCTCTAAATCTGGAAACCCCCTATTCCCCGACGCTTTCAAATCACAAATGGGGAGCCAACGCCGGTTCAGAAACTATTAATACTTTCACGCGCCATTTCACCTTAAGCCAGGTTCTTCGCGACGCAAACGATAACATCGCCGCCAGCGGCAACGCGGATCCGGAAACTCGAAAAATTATCGCTTCGGTTTCCTGGGTTGAAAACGGGGAGAACAAACAAATTTCCTTGACCGCTTATTTGGCTAATTGGAAACCATGAAAAAAAA
>CAYIFS010000005.1:0-19715 GCA_964362775.1 uncultured Candidatus Saccharibacteria bacterium | reverse complement strand
GTGGGCGTCTTTTCAATTATTTTGGGGTCGCTCGCTTTTTTCGCTTTCTGGGCTTTGCGCGCCGGCGCCAAAGCCAAAACAGAAACAGAGGTTTTAAATAGCGGCCGCCGGGCCATGGAGATCATGACCTATGAGATTAAAAAATCCAAAAGCGTTTACGACCCTACTTCAATTTTTGATTCCGGCGCCGGCCAACTAAGCCTAGAACAAGAAACTTCTTTATTGCCTCAAGAGAACAGAACTTTTGTTGATTTTTTCCGTTGCGGCCAAGCCTTGTGCTTAAAAAGAGAAAGCCAAAGCCTTGTCGCCCTGACTTCGGCCAACGTCAATCTGACAAATTTGAATTTTTCCAAAATTTCCAACTCCGCCACTTCCACCTCCGTACAAATAAAAATAAATTTGGAAAGTACGCGCAGCCCTTGGGGTCAAGAAGGAATTAAAAGCAAAATTCAACTCCAAACTTCAGCCAATTTAAATGCTTACTAGCCTTTTTAAAAACCAAAAGGGGTTTGCCGCCATTTTCGCCACAATGATCATTTTGGCGGCGGTTTTAGTGGTGGCGTCCGCCATAAGTTTGTCCGCCCTGACCGAAAAAAAGATCACTCGAAATTCTTTGCTCTCGGCTCAGGCGTATCTCGCGGCGGAAAGCGGCGTTGAAGACAGCCTTTATCGGATAATCAAAGGAAAAAATTATCAAAATTCCAATTCTTTGGACGTGGGACAAGCGGAAACGACGATCAATATTTCCGATTCCGGCGGCCAAAAGATCATCGCGGTTTCGGGCCAGCAAGACAACCGCTTCCGGAACTTGGAAGTGATCCTTGGCATTAGCGCTCAATCCATCTCCTTCCATTACGGCGTGCAAGTGGGGGAAGGAGGACTTTCAATGGACAATGGCAGTTCGGTGCAGGGCAATGTTTATTCCAACGGCCCGATTAGCGGCGCGAACAACGCCTCGGTCACCGGCGATGTCTGGGTGGCCGGATCCAACACCCTTGATTCTCTTTCCATCGGCGGCCACGCCCACGCGCACCGCATTTCGGATTGCGCGATCGCCGGCGACGCCTATTACCAAGAGATTTCCGATTCTTCGGTGGCTGGCGCTTCCTATCCGGGCAGTCCCGATCCCGCGATGGAAAATATGCCGATTTCAGAGACCAATATTGAAGATTGGAAAACGGACGCAGAAGCCGGCGGAGTTTACACCGGCAATTATATTTTAGATGGTTCAAGCGCTTCTCTCGGACCCAAAAAGATCATCGGCAATTTAACCGTGGCCAACGGCGCCGATTTCACGGTTACGGGCACGATTTATGTCACCGGCTCAATCAACATTTCCAATAACGCCAAGGTTCGGCTGGGCGCGGATTATGGATCCTTGAGCGGCGTGGTTTTAACCGATGGGATGATCTCTGTTTCCAACAATTCCATTTTCTACGGCAACGGCCAAAGTTCTTTTCTTCTTTTTCTTTCGGATAAAACCGGCGAGGCGATTGATATCGCCAACAACGCCAATACGGTCATTTTTTACGCTTCGCGCGGCAATGTTTCAATTTCCAACAACGCCATTTTAAAAGAGGTCACCGCCTACCAGATTACCCTGTCAAACAACAGCCAAGTGATCTACGAATCCGGCCTGGCTTCGGCCAAATTTTCTTCCGGGCCGGGCGCCGGCTGGGAAATCAAAAAATGGGAAGAGAAACCGTAATATGATAGAATGAAAATATGTTTGACTTTCCTTCCATAAAAAATCCGGCTTTCGGCATTGATTTAAGCGATTGGTCAATTAAGATCGCCAATTTGAAAAAAAGAGGCGGCGGGTTTTTCTTGGCGGGATTCTCCCGCCAAGAAATCAAAGAAGGGCTGATTGAAGAAGGCCAAATAAAAAATGAAGCGGAACTTTTAAAAACCATTGCCGCCGCGGTCAAAAACGTCCAGGGAGAAAAAATAAGAACCCGGAATTGCATTGTTTCGCTTCCCGAAACCGTCTCTTTCGTCCAAGTGGTCAATCTTCCGCTGATGGAAGAGGCCGAAGTGGCCGAGGCCATCAAATGGGAATTGGAAGCGCATATTCCTTTGCAACTTGGCGAGATCTATTTTGACTGGCAGATTATTCCTTCATCTTTGGACTGCCCCCAAAAAAATCTTCGGGTGTTGGTCGGCGCTCTGCCCAAAAAAACAGTTGACCCTTATCTTTCCGTTCTGGCCAAAGCCGAGCTAAAACCGCTCATTTTTGAAATAGAATCCGTAGCGACGGCCCGGGCTTTGATAAAAAACAACCCATCGGAAGACCCGGTTTTAATTCTGGATCTGGGCGCCAAACGCACTTCTCTGGCCATTGCTTCCGACCGCGCGGTTTTTGTGACCGCCGGCCTTTCCATTTCCAACTCTTCGCTTATCGGCCTTCTGGCTGAAAAACTCGGAATGCCCCCTGACCAGGCCCGCCGGTTCAAAATAGAAAGAGGGCTGGAAAATTTAGACGAAGGAAGCCAAATTTTTCAAGCGCTAAAACCGGCTCTGGCCAATCTGGCCGAACAAATAAAAAATTATTCGGAGTTTTATCAAGAACACTGCCTAACGGAAGCGGGAACAAAAAATAACATTTCCCGGGTCCTACTTTGCGGCGGAGGAGCGAACCTGGCGGGACTGGCCGAATTCTTAAGCCGCGAACTTGGTTTAGAGGTTAAAACCGGCCAACCGCTGGAAAATATCAAAACCCCGAAAAATTCCCTTGGCCCGGAAGAAGCGCTCGCTTTTACCACCGCCCTGGGGCTGGCTTTAAGAAATTTTTCTTAAAAAACTTATGATCTCTTTGAATTTATTGCCGCCGGAAGAAAAGGCGAATCTGCGATTGGGAAATATCCGCCGGATTTTTTTAAATTATGCCTTGGCGCTGATCAGCGCCTTGATTTTTGGCGTTCTTATCCTCGCTTTTATTTATTTCCTCCTGGCCGTTGAATCAAAAAATTCCGAAGGCAATTATTTTTTGATTCAGCAAAGCAGCCAAGGACAAAGCCTGAAATCCCAACAAGATCAGATAAAAAAATTCAATTCGGAACTCCTTCAAATTGAAATTCTGCAGAAAAAACAACCCTATTATTCTTTGGTCATTCTGGAGATCGCCAATCTCATGCCGCCGGGCGTCAGGATAGAAAAATTGGAGATCAACGAAAAGAACGAGATTATCGTCTCGGGTTTCGCCCAAAATCGCGAAAAGGTGGTTTTGTTCAAGGAAGGACTGGAACGCTCAAAAAATTTCAAGAATATCACGAGCCCTCTTTCAAACCTGGTGAAACAAATTGACATCTATTTCTATTTTAAATTTGAACTGGCGTCAAATGAATAATTATTCGCCGAAAAATAAAATTATTATTGAAGGGGCTATCTCCGGCCTGGTTGTTTTGATTCTGCTCGCGGCGATAGTTTTCGCGTTTGGTCTTGTCAAAACCCGAGGCGAGGCTTTTTTGGTCCAAAAAAAGGCCATGGAGAATTTCTATTCGGATTGGCGGAATTTTGAAAAAGCCCAAGGGGATTATCAAAAATTTTCTTTTGAAATGGCCGGCTATCCGATCCTGCTCAATGAAAAAGAAAGCGTCAAACTGATTGAGGCGTTGGAAACCGCGGCCGGGCAAAGCGGCCTTCGGCAAGAGATCAGCGTTTTGAACCCCAAGCCCGAAGAAGAAAAAAATTCCCTGAAACTCCAGCTTTATCTCCGAGGTTCTTTCCCCAATTTGATGAAATTCCTTGTTTCCCTGGAAAATTTAACTTATTTGAACAACGTCAAAGCGCTTAATTTTACCCGTCTCTCCCAAAAAGAGATAGAACAAAATTTGGAATTCAAAGGGTTGAGCGCCGGGGACGTTAACGCTTCAATCTCGCTGGAAGCCTTTTTACAAAAATAAAAAAAGATATGGATAACCAAAAAAAATCCGGTTGGACCGCCAAAATCAACCCTTTTTGGCTGGCGGCAATCTTGAGCCTCGTCTTTTTTATTTGGGGAGGAACCATTTTTTACCGATATTTTTTGACCACTCCGCCGACCGCCCAAAACGAAGAAATAAAAGTTGATACCGAACTTTTCAACAGAGTCAAAAACCGCCTCCAATCAAAAACTCAAAATATCGCCGAAGCCCTGGCCCAAACGTATCCGGATATTTTCCGTTAAGAACGATTCATTAAGTAATTTAAAACCCCGCGGTTGCGGGGTTTTTGGTTATTCAATTTATTTTTTTCTTTCTTTCCGGTCCCTCCGCACAAAGAGCGTCGGCCGCCAAGGATAGCGCAGAAAAATTGAGCCAAAACCAATGGCTTTCGCGCCAAGTTGCCGCAACTTGGCAATATCGGAAAATTCCCAGATGCTCGGCCCGATCACCGGCACCTTGGTTTTTTGGCTCAAAAGTTCTACCGTTTTCCAGGTAAAAGGCTGGGCCGCCTTGCCGGAAACTCCGCCACCGCCCAAAGCCGCCAAGGGACTCCGTTTGTCCGGAAAAATTCTCGCCCATGGAACGCTATTGATGGAAAAAGCGTCCACCATACCTTCCACCGCCGGGACAATAGCTTCCAAATCATGAGTCACAGAAAGCTTCAAAATCAGCGGGAAGCGGGAAAATCTTTTTACCGTCTCGCATCTTTCAATAATTTTTTGAGCGGCATCATCGTCTCCGATAAGACCGCTCTCTGAAGTGGGACACGAAGTATTAAGTTCCATCCCCATAAAATCGAAATCATTCAGTCTTTCGGCCATGCCCTGCAAATGAAGAAGAGAATCGCTGGCAATAGAAGCAATCAACGGGGGATAGGAAAAATCAAGACGCGGAGCGACTTCCCGGCACCACCGGTCAATTCCGGGATTGGAGAGTCCAACGGCATTGACCACGCCGTTTCTGATCAAGCGGATGGAACCCAAAGGATTATACCAGCGCAGATTTCCTTTGGTCGGATACCAGGTGAGGGTCTTGATGACCACCGTGAAAAGCGAAGGATCAAGCAACCCCAGCCATTTCAAAGGCTTTTCCCAAGGCCAGCCTTGGCCGTCGAAACCCAAAGCGCCGCTTGAGGCCAGATATTCAAACGAATGACCATTGGAAAGTATTATCATCGGACTGCTCCTTTCTATGTTTTTTCAAAGAACGATTCCGGGTTTTTGTGATTATATAATGAAGGAGGGATAAAAACAAGAAATTTCTTAATTTAAAAACGGCTCGTTTTTGAGCCGTTTTTTGATGATAAAAAACTTCGTGATGCTTTAGGCCTTGGCCGCTGCCAGCAAAGGAGCGAAACAACTTTCTAATTGAGGGAAAAATCCCATCATCTTCTTCAAAAAATCTTGCAAACAACAATGAACCAACTGAACTTCTTCAAGCGGAATCCAATCCGATCGACCATTGAGATATAAAAGCTTTCCGTCTTCATGCCGCCTTATCTCTACAGATAGACTCCCTTTACGTTTTTGCAATTGCCAACAAAGTCCGGCGATCGTAAACAAATCCAGGTTTTGGTCATCCCTGAGGTGGGGCTTGCCATCTTTATTCAAAAAACCGAGTACCATGCAAACCACCGCGTCAATTTCTTTTCTCATTTCATGGATCCTTTCGGATCCGGCCAGCAATTGTTCAACCAACCGCCCATAATCGACTTCCGCGCGTTCCATCTTTTCCTCCTGTGTCCAGGACCCCTGTCGGGTGGACCCTATCGGGTTTGTTTTTAAAGAACCTCGGCCGCTTTGGCCAAGAATTTAATAGTTTAACAAAAATGATTTAATTCGTCAAATCTTAGTGCGCCCAGAGGGATTCGAACCCCCGACCTTCTCGTTAAGAGCGAGCAGCTCTACCAACTGAGCTATGGGCGCATATTGACTAATAACTTATGTAAATCCTGAATTCGCTTCGCGCACACGAAAAATTTCATAATAAAATCGATATGAGCCGAGCGTTTAAAAATCATTGAGGGAAGCCCCGCCGCTGCGGGGCGACTTTACCGAGATGATTTTAGCGAGGCGAGTCCGATTTTATTGAAATTTTATCGTCGCGCGAGAGTTTTTCCCGTGCCCGCCGATAACCAAAGCTGATTACTAGGAATTATATTTATATTACGCTTTAAGTTAGCATTATATATATTCCAGCTAATCATTATCGGCTTTGGCAGGCGCGGTGGTTCTCTTTTGTTGGAACAAAAGAGAACAAAATGACTTAATCTAAAAATCCCTCCTAACCTCCCTTTTTAAAGGGAGGAATAAAAAAACTATTTCTTCCTATATTTTATCCTATTATCATTACCTTTCTTCAAAATTTTATCAACCATCTCTATCTCTTCCAAAAGCCCTTCCACCAGGTCATATTTTTTCAATTCTTTTAAAGAAACCCATTGAAAATCAATACTGTCTTCATCCAGTTTCACTTTGCCGGATTTATAAGCGACGAAAAAGCTTAAAATGATGCAGGGAATACCGTCCGGCCTGACAAAAGCGATATCCAGAAGATAATTCAGTTTCCCGACCGCCAAATTCACTTCTTCGCGGATCTCGCGCCGCAAAGAATTTTCAATGGCAAAATACCAGTGGTCGTGGGTGGTTTTTTTGGTATTGATATAATCTTCCAATTCCAGCCCGCCGCCGGGCACGGTCCACTTGCCCGGAAAAGCCTTTTTCTCAAAGCTCCGCTGGGTGATCAAATATTTAGCTTGCCCTGAGCCTGCCGAAGAGCCGCCTTTGTAAATAATCGCAGTGGAGGTGATGCGATGAAGCTCGTGATCCCGTTGCATAATATTTTTTGGCTACAAGCTAAAAAGCTACAAGCTATTCAGTCTCCCTGCGAGGAATCGAACCTCGATGTCCAGCTTACCTGCCCGCCGCATTGTGCCCTCGATAGGAATCGGACCTATATCTTGACTTTAGAAGAGTCTTGCTCTGTCCATTGAGCTACGAGGGCTTAGGCAGGCGGGGGAAGGCTAGCGTTCTATCCATTGAACTACGGGGAGAAATTTATTTATCTTCCTCCCCTTAAGTTAAGGGGAGATTAGGAGGGGTTAATTTTTCAATAATTCTTAAAAGCACACCCAATGATGGTTTATTAAAAATAAAAATCTCGTTCATTTTTTAACTCCCCCTAACCCCCTCTTAATTTAAGAGGGGGAATTTATTATTTTCTTTTTCTTCCGTGAAACGCTTCATGCACTTCTTTCAGGCGTTTGTCGGTGATATGGGTGTAAACCTGGGTTGTGGTGATGGAGGAATGGCCGAGCATCGTTTGCACCGAACGGATATCGGCGCCGGAAACCAAAAGGTCGGTGGCGAAAGAATGGCGCAAGGTGTGCGGGGTGACGCGGCGGGTGATGCCGGCCGCGATCGCGCACTTTTTAAGTATCCGCTGGACGCTCCGCGTCGTCAATCTTAATTTTTTCAATTTGGCCTGGGATTTTTCTTCGCCTTTGGGAATTCTCACGAAAAGCGCCTCCTCAATGTCTTTTCTGGCGGTCAAATATTTCTTTAAGCTGTCCCGCGCGCTTTCGGATAAAAACACGACCCGGATTTTTTCACCTTTGCCCCGCACGGAAAATTCGCCTTTACTCAAATTCACGCTGTCGCGGTTCAAACGGCAAAGTTCCGAAACGCGCAAACCGGTGGAGAAAAGCGTTTCTAGAATCGCCCGGTCGCGCGAAGGGCGGAGGGAATCTCCTTGGGGCGATTTAAGAAGCCTTTCCAACTCCTCCGTTTCCAAAAATTCCACTTCCCGCGGCGACTGTTTGGCTAATTCTATTTTTTCCGCGGCCAAAGTTTTAATATCGCGCCGGGCCAAATACCTCAAAAAATTGCGCAGAGCGATAACGTGATAATTCTGCGTTATCTTCTTCAAGGGCTTGTTATTTTCCCCAAAACGATTCAAATACAGGCGGTACTGCCTGACCAAATCGCCGTCAATCTCCGGCGGCCGGCTAACTTTGGCCCAAGCCAAAAAACGCTTCAAATAATGTTGGTAATTTTCCACGGTCTTGCGCGAACGCCCCTTTTCCACTTCCAGATATTCAAGATATTGTTTGATTAAGCTTTCTATCATTTTTATCTTTTTTATGGACTGGTTCCATTTTATCGTTTTGCGACCTAAAACGCAAATTCCTCCGAGATTTGATTTTTTTAAACGTTCATGTTATCCTGATTTTAAGCAGATATTTAATTTCTTACCCGTTCAATTTTATGCCAGGCAGTAGAAATTCGACAGGTTATCTTATTATAAGAAAGCTTGTTAATTTTTTACAACCCCGGCAAATGAAGACAAATAATCAAGATTAAAAAACTTTATTATTAAGTCGAATTTTCACTACCTGGTATGCTGAAAAAACCCAAAAAGGCCAAGGTGATAGACGAATTCAAGACCCACGAAAAAGATACCGGCTCGCCCGAAGTGCAGGCCGGCATTTTGACCGAACAGATAAAAAAACTGACTTTGCATCTCAAAAAACACGCCAAAGATAATCATTCCCGCTACGGCCTTTTAAAAATGGTGGCCAAACGCAAAAAACTACTGGACTATCTGAAAAAAGAGGACGAGAAACGCTATGAAGCGGTAATTAAAAAGCTAGATTTGAAAAAATGACCGCAGGTCATCCTGAGGGCGAAGCCCGAAGGATCCCGTTCTAAAACCACGGGATTGCTTCGTCACTACGTTCCTCGCAATGACATTTTTTTATGGCAACTGTCAAACACAAAGATCAAAGAGTCGGCATCTTTATTGATGTGCCGAACCTCTACCATACCGCTCGGAATATCTACCAGGCCAAGGTTAATTTCAAAGAGGTTTTGAAAACCGCGACGGCCGGCCGCAAACTTATTCGCGCCCTGGCTTATTCCATCAAAACTGAAGGCGGCGAAGAACAGGCCTTTTTGGAAGCGCTCGGCAAGATCGGCATTGAAACCAAAGTGAAAGACCTGCAAATTTTCCCCGGTGGCATGAAAAAAGGAGATTGGGACGTGGGTTTGGCGGTGGACGCGATAAAAATGGGGGAAAAATTGGACGCGGTGATTTTGGTGACGGGGGACGGCGATTTTGCTCCGCTGGCCGAATACCTTAAAACGCGATATGGGTGCCAAGTTGAACTGATTGCCTTTAGCCGAAGTTGTTCCAACCACTTGAAAGAAGTCGTTGACGATTTCGTTGACCTTGGACAGGACCTAAAAAAATATTTAATTTAATAAACCGAGGGCTTGAGCCTGAAATTTCCGGAAAAGGGAAAAAGAAAAAAATTTACAAAGATATTTGCCGATTTTTTTCTTTTTACCCCCACGCCTATGCATAGGTGTGGGGGTTTACCCTCTCGCCGGGGAAACCGGCCAAGTTCCCAACTTTAATGGACAAAAAAACTTTTTCTCTCGATTTTGCCGGCCGAACGCTGAAGGTTGAATTGGGCGAGCTCGCCCAACAGGCCAATGGTTCGGTGCTTTTAAGCTACGGCGAAACCGTGGTCCTCGCGACCGCCGTGATGTCAGCCGAGCCAAAAGCCAATTGCGATTATTTGCCCCTTTCCTTGGAATTTGAAGAAAAACTCTACGCCGCCGGGAAAATAAAAGGCAGTCGTTTTATCAAACGCGAAGGCCGGCCGCAGGACCAAGCCATTTTGAGCGGCCGCTTGATTGACCGCACGCTCCGGCCGCGATTTGACCAAAGAATCCGCCAAGACATCCAAGTGGTCGTCACCACTCTTTCTTTTGATAAAGAAAACGATCCCGATATTTTAGGTATCCTGGCCGCCTCGCTCGCGCTTTCCATTTCCGACATTCCTTTTTCCGGCCCCGTGGCCGGTGTCCGCGTTGGCCGGTCGGATTCCGGATATCTCATTAACCCCACTTACGCCCAGCGCGCCGAAAGCGCGTTTGACTTCATCGTTTCGGGCACCGAAGAAAAAATCAATATGCTGGAAGGCGACGCGAAAGAAACGCCGGAAGAGATCATCTTGGAAGCGGTCGGCCTCGGATTTGAAAGTTGTAAAAAACTCATTGAATTCCAAAAAGAGATCGTCGCCGCGGTCAAACCGAAAAAATCGGAACCCAAGATCAAAGGAGCGGACGAAGCGCTGGAAAAGAAAGTAAAAGAATTTTTGACGCCTAAGCTTGAAGACGCGGTCTATTTGGAAGAAAAAGGAGGAAAAACGAACGGGCTGGGGGAACTCGGCAAATCTCTGGTTGAACACATCAAAGAAAGCGAAACGGAAGAAGTGGAAGAAAAAGTCAAAGCCGCTTGGAATATCTTTGAAAAAGAAATAGATTTGTTGGTCCACAAAAATGTCCTGGAAAAAGATCGCCGGCCCGACGGCCGGAAATTGGACGAAGTCCGAAAAATTTCCTGCCGGATCGGCATTCTGCCCCGCACTCACGGCTCCGCGCTTTTTGACCGCGGCGCGACCCAAGCCCTTTCCGTCGTCACCCTGGGAGCGCCCAGCGAAAAACAAATAATTGACGGCCTGGAAACGGAATACAAAAAAAGATTCTTGCATCATTACAATTTTCCGCCTTTTTCGGTCGGCGAAACCGGCCGCTTTAGCGGACCGGGACGGCGCGAGATCGGCCACGGCGCGCTGGCGGAACGTTCGCTTTTCCAAGTGATCCCGGCGGAAATAGAATTTCCTTACACCATCCGCCTGGTTTCCGAGATCCTTTCTTCCAACGGCTCTTCTTCCATGGCTTCGGTTTGCGGCTCTTCTTTGGCTTTAATGGACGCCGGCGTGCCTATTAAGGCGCCTCTGGCCGGTATCGCCATGGGGCTGATGATAGACGAAAAAGATCCTAAAAACTGGAAAGTCTTAACTGACATCCAAGGCCCCGAAGACCACCACGGCGATATGGACTGCAAGGTCGCGGGCTCGGCCCAGGGAATTTGCGGCCTCCAAATGGACGTGAAAGTTAACGGCATTACCTTGGAGATTTTGAAACAAACCCTTAAACAAGCACGGTCAGCAAGACTTTTCATCTTGGAAAAAATAAAAGAGACCATTGCCGCGCCGCGAAAAGAACTTTCCACTTTCGCGCCCCGCATTATTACTTTTCAAATAAATCCGGCAAAAATCAGGGAGGTTATCGGGCCGGGCGGAAAAGTTATCAATGAAATTATCGCCCAAACCGGCGTTAAAATGGATATTGAGGACTCGGGTCTGGTTTTTATCACTTCCGAAAACGCCGAAGCCGCCCAAAAAGCGCTTCAGTGGGTCAAAGACATCGTTCGAGAAGTGCAAGTCGGCGAAATATTCAAAGGCCGAGTCACTCGTCTGATAAATTTCGGGGCTTTCGTGGAAGTTTTGCCCGGCCAAGAAGGCTTGGTGCATATTTCCGAACTTGCCCCCTACCGCGTCAATAAAGTTGATGATATAGTAAAAGTGGGAGATGAAATAACGGTCAAGGTGAAAAATATTGACGACCAAGGAAGAATCAATCTTTCTCTCAAAGACGCGACCCAGTAATTTTTTCGGATATTTTTAAAAATAGTGAGCTTGGGTTTTTTGGGGACCAATAATTTCGGCCCGAAAGGCCAAAAGCACCCGCGATGGATATCAAATCCGCGCCAGCCACCTCCGCCGCTTCTCTCGCGGCAAACGGACCGACAGGGAATACCAATTCGGCTTTTTTGACGACGAACGCTTTGCCCCAATTTTTGATCCGCACCATGAAAGGAGATCTCGCCGCGGCCGGCGTGGCGGAACTTAAAATTTCGCCTCCGGCCAAAGATAAGCTCCGCTTTGCCGAAAAGAAAAAAGAAGCGGAGGAACAAGAAGAAATCGCCCGGATCCGGAAAAACCAACGGAAAAAAGAACTGGCCCAAATGCTTGAGATCGCCAAACTCCAAACGGAAAAAGGAGTTTTTGAAAAAGAAGAAGACCTAAAAAAGATCCTGGCGGCGCCGGAGGCTGGCTGGTGGCTGAAATGGAAAACCGGCTCTTTGCTCAAAAAGATTGAAAAAGCTAAAGAGCGAAAAAGCAATCTGGCGGCAAAAACAATGACGGCCCCAATCAAAGCAGTTCCGTCCCAGATCAAAATTGAACCTAAAACCGAAATAAAAACCCTTGAAAAAACCCGAATTGATTTGTTCAAACCGATGGCCGTTTCTCCTCTCCCGTCTCCGCCTAAAATCACCGCCTCGCCGCCGGCCGGACTGCCGATAGCGGAACTGCCGGTTTTCCCGCCAAAAACAGAGATCAAGCCCTTTGCCGCCATGCCCGAGCCGGCTAAACTGGCCGCGCCGATAATTCCACCAACGCTCCAAGCTAAAAAAGCGGCTATGCTTCCGATTGAACTTCCTCAAAAAATTGAAGCCCCGAAAGAATTTGCTCCTCCCGCGCCCGCCAAACCGCTCGTTCCTGTCAAATTAAGCCCGAAAGCGGCGCCGACGCCCAAAGGCCCCTTTCCGGCCAAACTGGTTCTCGGCGCGATAATTCTGGTTATCGTCTTTGCCATCGGCGGTCTGATCTATTTTTTCAGCTCCCCGGGCCAACCCGGAAAAACGCCGACACCGACTTTTTCCGCCTCGCCCCTCCCGTCGGAAACGCCTTCTCCTTCTCCCCAAATTTTAATTACGCCGCTTTTTGAAATGGGGGAGAAGATAACTTTGGAAATTAAAAGTGGCGAAAATAATCTTTTTACGATCCTGAAAAATTCCGTCACTTCAGACAGGGTTGTCGATTCCTTTACTCAAATTTTTGCGGAAAACGAGAAAGAAGAAATAATGGACCTGGAAAAAATTGCGTCTTCTTTTTTCCCGGAATTTCTGGCGCTGGAAAACGCCTCTTCTTCAATTTCTTTTAAAAATTCTCTTGATCCGGAAAATTTCACGCTTTTCGCTTTTTGGGAAAAACAAACCAATTTTTCTCCGTTTGAACCCACCCAAAATCAGCCCAAGCTCGGTTTGGTCGTAAAACTGACCAAAGCCGCCAAAAAAACGGAGCTGGGAGAAATACTCAAAAGTTCTGAACCGAATCTGCCCGCGCTTCTTAAAAATATCCTGCCCGGAAGCGCCAAAACGGATTCCCCGGCTGTTTTCGCGTCAAACAACGACCAACCGATAACCCTGCGCTATTATAATTTTATTTCCGACGGTTCGCTTTCCATTGATTACGCCCTGACGAATGACCTTCTTTTGATCACCACATCCAAACAAAGTGCCTATTCGGCCTTGAAAAAGATTGCGGAGAACAACAGCCCGGCGCCAAGATAAACCCCTACACCTAATCAGGAAAATAAATTTTGCCGAAATGAACGAAATAGAAAAAGATATAACTAAAGTTCTGGTTTTCTACGATATTCTTGAAAAACCGCTGACTTCTCTTGAAATCTTTAAATATCTGCCCGCTCAAAAACGGCAGATATCTTTTTTTGAATTCAAAAAGATTCTGGAAACGTCCGAGCCCTTGAAAAAAATAATAAACAGACAAGCTGGCCTTTTCTTTTTGTTCGGCCGAGCTGATCTGCTGAAAATAAGAGAGGCAAGAATGAAAGAAAATCAATTAAAGTTGAAAAAACTGAAAAATATCTCTTTTATCCTTTTTTTTGTTCCCTTTTTAAAGATGGCTTCTCTAACCGGATCATTAACTCTCCAGAACGCCAAGGCTTCAAGCGATTTTGATCTGCTGGTGGCGGCGGGGGAGAATCGACTTTGGACCACCCGCGCTTTTTTGATCTTCATCACCCAGGTTTTCGGCGCTCGCCGCCATGGCCAAAAGATCAAAAACCGATTCTGCCTTAACTGTTTTTTAACCCAGAATTCCCTTAAAATTAAAAAAGAGGCCAAGGCGCGCGATTTTTTCTCGGCCCAAGAATACGGCCGCTTGATTCCGGTCCTGGAAAAAGAAAGCGGCGTCGCCGCCGCTTTCTTCAAAGAAAACCGATGGCTCGGCGATTTTTTGAACTTTTTTCCCCAACCGCAGAATTTTTTGTTTAAGACTAAAATTTCTTTCGCCAAAAAAATCCCGGCTCAAGTTCTTGAGTCTCTGCTTGGAGGCCACGCGGGAGATTGGCTGGAAAAAAAGATGGGGGACTGGCAGAAAAAAAGGATTAGTTCAAAACCGCCCCATTTGCCCGAAGATCAAATTTTTGTGGACCAAGATTGCCTGATATTCCACCCCCAATCAAAAAGCAAAAAAGTCTTGGCCGAATGGCAGATAAAAGGAAATAAATTAATTAACCAAATATGATCCAAATTCCCATAAAAATCGAAAAAAATGAATTCGCCCCGAAAAATACTCCTCCCAAAGAAACTCCGGCGCCGGAACTCAAAAAACCGGCTTCCAAAAAAAAGATCTGGCTGATCTCCCTTTTGATCATTGTCTTGGCCGCCGCCGCTGTTTTATCTTTTTTAATCTTCCAAAGAACGAAAGGCTTGGAAAAAATCCTGCCTCAAAATTCCGCGGCCGTCATTTCTTTCAATAAAACCGAAACGGAAAAAATCTTTTTATACCTGGAAGAAAAAAATTGGCTCTGGCCGCCGTTGGGGGATCTAAAAAAAACCGGCCAAAATTTTCTAACGGAGAATCAAATTGATCTTCAAAAAGTGTCCGAATCTTTCAACGAAAAAATGGTTCTGGGCCTTTTAGAAAATGATCCGAATAATTTTGGCTGGTTGGCCGCCGCCCAGATAAAGATCGGCTCAAGCGATTTTGAAAGAGGTCTGGCCGAGATCAAAAAGAATCTTGATAGAAAATTTAACATCTTCTCCGAAGCTTACCGCCAAACGGAAATTTGGCAGATAAAAACCCTCTCCGGCCAAAATCCGCCGATCTTTTACGCTTCTTTAAAAAATTATTTTTTGGTCGCCTCAAACCAAGATATAACTGAACGAGCGATTGACCGAATTCTAAAAATTAAATGAGCACGAAGGGATGGGGATAAAATGTGAATAGCGTGGCTTGACGCTTTTTCTTCAAAATGATAAACTTTAGATAGTCCTGGGTCGCTGGCTAAGATTTCAAATGATTTGTTCTTTTAAAAAACCTGTGTTTCAGGAATAGCTGGACCAGGATACTGGATTTCTTTCTTTGATAGGGTGCGCCAAAGGGCCAAGAACAAAATAAAAAGGCCCGGCGGGCCGTCCGTAAGGATCTAGCAGAGAAAGACTGAGGGGCATTAGCCCCATAAATAACAACTCATTTGGGCTCTTAATGCCCCTCATTATATTTAAAACCCCTCAGAAAGTCAATAAAACGCGCACGCCCTAAAAAGGCGTTTTTTATTTGCGCCTCTTCGGCGCATTCGCCGATGAGGCGAATTAGCCTCATAAGTATTTTATGGGCTTGATTTTTTAACCATCATCATCTTATACTCAATATGTATAGTCAAATCTCTATAATACTATGGACAAGGATAAGCTGGAAAAATTTAAAAAGACCCTGGGAGAACAACAAACAAAGCTTGAAGAGAAGCTCGCTTCTATCGCCCAAAAAGACCCTTTACTGAAGGGGGATTATGATACCCGATTCCCTCAATTTGAATCTCAAAGCACCGACGAAGAAGCCATGGAAGTCGCCACCTATGAAAGTATTCTGCCGATAGAGCACGCTCTTGAGATAAAATTGGTTGAAGTGAAAAAAGCGCTGGAAAGAATAGAGAATGGCGCTTACGGCCGCTGTTCAAATTGCGGCGAAGAAATTGACGAAAGGCGGCTGGAAGCTTTGCCGGAAACCGATATTTGCCTCAAATGCCATAAAGAATAACTGTTTTTCCTAAAACGCTCCAAACCCTGGGGTGTTTTTTTATTGGTAAAAGGCTATAATAAAGATAATTCCTAATTATTAATTTCTAATTTCTAATCCTGTCCCGCGAAGCGGGACATTATTGAAAATTGGAAATTGGAAATTGATAATTCACCATTATGCCTTCAAAAGTCTTTTCCGCGGCCACACTCGGCCTCCATTGTTTACCGATTGAAGTAGAGGTGGACATGTCGTCAGGCCTCTATAGCTTTAATATCGTCGGATTGCCGGACGCGGCGGTCAATGAATCCAAAGAACGAGTTTCTTCCGCGGTTAAAAATTCCGGCGCCTCGCCCCCTCATCACACCAATCGCCGAATTATCGTTAATTTGGCGCCAGCTGATCTGAAAAAAGAAGGGCCGGCTTATGATCTGCCCATTGCTGTCGCTTATTTATTGGCCTCGGAACAGCTTGTTGCCGGCAACATGGAGAATAAGCTGTTCCTGGGAGAACTTTCACTGGAGGGCAAATTAAGGCCCGTCAACGGCATTCTGCCGGCCGCCCTAATGGCGAGAGAGAAAGGATTCAAACAGCTTTTTGTCCCCAAGGCCAACGCGGCCGAAGCGGCTTTGATCAATGAAATAGAAGTTTTCGGCTTTAATTCGCTTGAAGAAATACTTCTCCACCTTGAAGACAAAGAAAAAATAGCGCCTCAGCCGAAAACCGAATTCTTATCTCTGAAAAACAGAGAAGAAACGAACTTTGATTTTGCCTTTATTAAGGGACAGGAGCATGCCAAACGAGCCCTGGAGATTGCCGCGGCTGGCCACCACAATATTCTAATGACCGGTCCGCCGGGCGCGGGAAAAACTCTCTTGGCTAAAACCATGCCCACCATTTTGCCCTCTCTTTCTTTTGACGAAGCGCTGGAAATCACTAAAATTTTTAGCATCGCCGGACGGCTGAATACGCAAAATCCGGTTATTTTTAACCGGCCTTTCCGAAGCCCTCACCATACGGCTTCGGCGGCCGCGTTAGTCGGCGGAGGAAACCACCCCAGACCCGGTGAAATTACCCTGGCCCACCGGGGAGTCCTTTTCCTGGATGAATTACCCGAGTTTCGCCGCGATGTTCTTGAGGCCCTGCGCCAGCCGCTGGAAGAAGGAGTTATTACCGTCTCCCGAGCCAGCGCTTCCTTTGATTTTCCGGCCCAATTCATGCTGGTCGCGGCCATGAACCCATGTCCTTGCGGCTATGCCACGGATCCCGTAAAACGATGCCTCTGCTCGCCGGCTCAAATCTCCAAATACCGGCGGCGAATTTCCGGCCCCCTGCTTGACCGAATAGACCTCCACCTTGAAATTCCCCCGATCAAATATGACAAATTAACCTCGGAAAAAACCGGCGAAGAGTCAAAAGAAGTTCGCCAACGGGTAGAGAAGGCCCGCCAGATCCAGTCTCAAAGATTCAAAAACGAAAATATTCGGACTAATTCGGAAATGAATTTGCCCCAACTTAAAAAATACTGTCAAATTGACCCTGTGGGTCAGGAAATTTTAAAAACAGCGGTCAATAATCTTCATCTCTCCGCCCGAGCTTATCATCGGATGTTAAAAATGGGCCGGACAATCGCGGATTTGGCCGATTCAAGCGAAATTCTTGCTTCTCACTTGGCTGAAGCCCTTCAATACCGGCCTCGCGAAGACAATTTTTAAAATGATGCCTAAATAAAATTAAGACCCCGTCCCGCATTTTGCAGGACGGGGTCTTAATTTTAAAGTATCAAGGTTTATTAAAGTTATCACCTTACTAGAGGATTTTTTGAACCTCTAACCTCAAAATGCAAATGGCAACCTGAAGAACGACCAGTTGTTCCCATTAGAGCGATCAATTGACCCTGTTCAACTTCTTCGCCAACGCCAATAAGAACCTGGGAGGTATGGCCATAAAGGGTTGAGACGCCGTTTG
Source organism: uncultured Candidatus Saccharibacteria bacterium (assembly GCA_964362775.1). Taxonomy (GTDB): domain Bacteria; phylum Patescibacteriota; class Minisyncoccia; order Portnoybacterales; family GWB1-42-6; genus GWB1-42-6. The sequence continues at coordinate 2,087 of CAYIFS010000005.1, read as the reverse complement.
AATGTTTGATAATGATGTATTTGCCGTAACCGCTGTTCCAACCAACGCTATCGGCTAAAGAAATGACGCCGCCGGCCGCCGCGTAAATCGGCGTGCCGCAAGCGCTAGAAATATCAACCGCGTTATAATTATGAAGACGGCCCCAATTATGGCCGGTAGTCGGAACAATCAGCCAGCCGCCAGTTGACACCGATCCCTGAACATATTTTGGCGCGGAAACCCTGGAAACCGCCGAAGAAGCGACCGAAGCCATTTCGCCATCAGGAATAATAATATATTTTCCGACCGCCAAATCTTTATCTCCGGTTAAATGATTAAAAGACATAATTTCATCCGCTTTGCCTTTGTATTTTTTGGCCAAAGAAACGACAGTATCTTTTTTAGCAACCTTAACTTGAACGCCGTTTAGAGGCAAAATTAAAAGTTTTTGACCGGGCTTAATAATACTTCTTTCACTCAAATTATTGGCCCATAAAATTGTATCTGAACTGATGCCGAATTTAACCGCGATAATGAAAACGTTATCGCCCGATTCAACCGCGTAAGGAATGGTCTCTCGGCGCAGGCCCGAAAAAATATCGCCGCCAGAAGGACTGTTCTGGGAAACCACACCGCTACCGTCCAAAATATCCAACTGATAATTTTCTTGCTCGTCGTCGGCGGAGAAATCAATGTTCGCCTGCGCCGCCGACATGATCGCCGCCGAAAGCCCCGACGAAACCCCGCCTAAAATTCCTTGGGTCAGATCAGCCGATTCTTCCACTATGTTTTCAATGTCTTGAATCTTGCTTTTTAACCCTAAAAAATTCTTTGAGGAATTCTGAAAATAATTGATCCCCAGAAAAACAAATAAAATAACCGCCGCCAATATAAAGCACTTCTTTTCTTGCTTTATATATTTGAGCGATTTTTGAAAAAGAGTTCCGAAAAAATCCTTGAATTTGCCGCCCGAAGCTTGATTTTCAATTGGAGATTGAGTAAACAAATCTCTTATTTTTCATCGCCCCAAAGGTCTTTTTTAGGGCTAATTACAGTTTCTTTAATAGACTCAAATTAACACCGATTAAGGCATTCAGTCAACCCCTCACATGAAAAAGAAATTTATCAAGATTATCCCCAATAAATAGCCTTTTTATCCATAATTACAGCTTATTTATTTGATGTTTACTCGCGAGCAAGGCTCGCATTCTTTTTCATGTGAGGGGTCAAGAAAATTCTCCCCAAGAACAAAGGCCGGCTAATCTTTAATTTCCGCTCAAAAAAGGTTAAGATATTAAAATGCTCGCGAACCTGAACGAAAAACAAGTTGAAGCCATAACCGCCATTGACGGGCCGGTTTTGATCTTGGCCGGGCCGGGTTCGGGAAAAACCAAAGTTCTCACTCATCGCGTGGCTTATTTGATTGAACAAGGAATCCCGGCGGAAAACATTTTGGCGGTGACCTTCACCAATAAGGCGGCCGGAGAAATGAAACAACGCATCAATCGATTGATCTCCTTGAAAATAAAAAGAGATTTTAAACTGCCCTCCATCGGCACGTTTCATTCCCTCGGCGTAAAAATTTTAAAAAGCGAATGGGAAAGCACCAAATACGGACGCAATTTTTCCATCTGCGACGACAAAGATAATCTGAACTTGATAAAAAAAATAATGAAAGAACTGGAAATTTCCGAGGAACAGTTCAATCCCGAAGCGATCAAAGGAACAATCTCCCAAGCCAAGAACGAACTGAAAGACGAGGATGAATTCGCCGCCGAAGCGACTGATTTTTTTCCGAAAATCGTGGCCAAAATTTATTCCGCCTATCAGCGAAAATTAAGAGAAAACAAGCTTCTTGATTTTGACGACTTGATCATGATGACCGTAAAACTTTTCCAAAGCCAACCGGAAATCTTAAAAAAATACCAGGAAAAATTCAAATACATTCTGGTGGATGAATATCAGGATACGAATCACGCCCAATACGCCTTAATCAAAATGCTCGCCCAAAAATACCGGAATCTTTTCGTCATCGGAGACGAAGCCCAAAGCATCTATTCCTGGCGGGGGGCGGATTTTCGCAATATCCTTAATTTTGAAAAAGATTA
>CAYIFS010000004.1:25875-28788 GCA_964362775.1 uncultured Candidatus Saccharibacteria bacterium | reverse complement strand
AAATCATTTTTAATTCAAAAAGATGAACATTTTCTTCAAGCCGCCAGTTATGTGGAAAGAAACGCCTTAAGAGCCGGTCTGGTTAAAAAAGCTCAAGATTGGAGATGGTCATCTCTTTGGAGAAGGGAATACGGCACGTCAAAAGAAAAAGAACTTTTGGCTTCTTGGCCCATGCCGATTCCCAAAAATTATCTGGATTATATCAATAGGCCCGAACCGGAAAAAGAGCTGGAATTAATACGAGAATCAATAATCAAAAATCGGCCATTCGGAGATAATCGCTGGATTAATAGAATGGTTAATAAATTTGGGCTGGAATTAACCTTAAGAAAGCCCGGAAGACCTAAAAACGGTACCTGACACCTTTTTCTTCTCTAAGCTCGGCGAAGCAGGTACCGTTAATTTAAGAAATCCGATTTCTACAGGATTTCACATTAATTTTCTGCGGATAAAAAAACAGGCTTTCGCCTGTTATCCATTAAACAGAATTAGCTCTGTTTTCTAAAATTAAATTGCTCGGATTTCCACTCCTAATTTTTTCTTCAGCGCTTCCTTTATCTGTTTCACTTCTTCCTTTATAATGACAAATTCTTGCTTAAAGTCTTCTTGCGCTTTGACGTAGCCATCAATTAAAGTCTGAACATTGTTAATTTCTTTTTTCAGCCTTTCCTCGGTTGTTATTAGACGTTTATCTAAAATACCTTCAACAGCCGCAATGATTATTTGTGAATGTTCCTTAAATTCTTTGTCTAAATATTTTTTGGTCACCGATTGATTTTTCATATTTTCATTTTATTCTTTGGGTAATTGCCTGTCAAGCAAGCAAAAAGGATAAAAAAACCGCCCCGATTGCTCGAGGCGTTCTGTAAAACTATTGTCAGTATAGCAGACTGAAAGGCCTTGTCAAACCCTTAGTGGAAAATGTGGAAAATGGGGTCAACTCTATTTTTCTCAGTTTAAAATTAAAAATCCCGCCTACGCCAAGGCTACGGCGGACGGGCAAAATAGCGAAATAACAGAAGGAAAAATTGTCATCCCGCACTAGATGCGGGATCCAGATCCTGAAACAAATTCTGGATTCCCGTTTTCGCTCGCCTCGCTGAAGCTCCGGCGAAGCGGGCGGGAATGACAGATGGGGGCGGGGATGACAGATTGAGTGTTTCGTAATTCAAATAATTTAAAATCGCGTAAAGCTTATGATTAAAGGGTACATTCAAGGCAGAGTCAGTGTTTTTATAGACGCTTCCAATATCTATCATTCGCAGAAAAGGCTGGGCTGGCGGATTGATTTCAGAAAGCTTTTGGATTATTTAAAAAAGGAAACCGATTTGCGGGAGATTTATTATTACACCGCTCGCGATTTGAGTTCCGTCGCGCAAACAAAGTTTCTTAATTTTTTAGAGATGATCGGCTATAAAGTAAGGAGTAAAAAAGTCAAGTTTATTAAAGATAAAAATAAAGAAAAAGAAGGTTTTCATAAAGGCAATTTGGATGTTGAACTTACGATGGACATTTTAGAAACCAAAGAAAAATATGATACACTGATGTTGTTAAGCGGTGATAGCGATTTTGGACCGTTATTACAATTGATGAAGATGAAATATCGTAAAAGATGTCTGGTAATAGCGACAAAGCATAGCATTTCCATTGAGTTGATAAAATGTGCCAAGTACATTGATTTAAAGAAATTAAAATTGCAGATTCAGAAAGATAAAGAGTGAAAATCTTATATTTTGATTTTGTTCGAACATCATATAATTCTGTTGGTTTGTATATCATCTTCGCTAGTCAAAATAAAAAAAGTCCCGCATCCCGCGTTAGCGGGACCGAGACGTTTGGTGCATTAATCCCGTAGGACTAACGCTTATATTGTATCTCGTATCAAAATTCTTTGTCAAGCCTTCCAAATTTTTCTGACATTTTTAATCTTATTTCCTTTTCGTGCTATAATTAACTTAATCAAAACCTATGAAACAACTTTCAAAAAATTTAATCGTTTGCTTGGTGGCGTTGACTTTAATTTTCCCCGTAGCGGTGGTTTTGGCCGAAGAACCAACTCCAACGCCGACACCGGAGCCAACGCCAATTTCGACCCCGACCCCGACTCCATCCCCGACGCCTACTCCAACGCCGGAGCCAACAATCACGCCGACTCCTGAATCAACGCCAACGCCGGAATCAACTCCAACTCCCGAGCCGGAGGCAACTCCGGCTTCTACTCCAACGCCGACGCCAACCCCAACCGGCACTCCGATGCCTCCTCCTCTATCAGGGCAAAATTCTTCAACTCCCGCGCCTACGCCTACTCCCGCGCCAGCTCCCACTCCCGAACCTGCTCCTCCGGCGCCCCCCGTATATGAAACTCCTAAGCCGGATCCGGCCACCGCGCCCGGCAAAGTGAAAATTCAGATCTTGATGCCAGGCGGCGCGCCGCCTTCTTTCCCGGTGTTCGTGACATTCGTCGGCGTGGGTCGTAAAAATTTTGGCGGGAAAATAAATGAAAATGGCCTGATTGAAGTCGCCATGCCCAGCGGCCGTTATTACACGGAATTAACCATTATCAATACCCAGTATGTTGAAGGGGAAGACGGCCCGTCTTTCTTCCTTGAGGCCAGCGAAGAAAGGGATTTTGGCGTCATGAGATTGGCCTCAAAAGACCAGCGGGTGAATTCCCAAACCGTGGAAGACCGGACTTTGGAAGAAAACATCAACGCGGAAATCGCCAGTTCCAAGGGTTTGGCGAAAATTTTGGCCATGATCGTCAAACTTTTGATGATGATTTTGGATGAGGTCAGGTCGTTGAAAGGATAGGATAAAAGTTTCAAATGACAAATTTCCAATGTCAAAAATAGAAATGTCATTCCGGTCTTGAGCCGGAATCCAGAAATCCCGGATCTAATTCTGGATTCCCGC
>CAYIFS010000004.1:17060-25775 GCA_964362775.1 uncultured Candidatus Saccharibacteria bacterium | reverse complement strand
GCGGGAATGACAGAAGCGAAACGGAAATTTGACATTTGGATTTTGAAATTAAGTATTTATTATGTTCAATTGGCTTCTTGGCGAAAATGAGGCGCGGTTGGGGATTGACCTCGGCGCTTCCAATATCAAAATGGTGGAGCTGGGCAAAGAAAGCGGCCGGCTGGTTTTGCGCAACTACGCGCTCGCCAAAACCAAAAACGGCGAAGAGATCAAGGTGGATAAATTGACCGCCAAAGAATTGGCGGAGGTTTTGAAAAATATGGCGCGGGAGGCGAATTTTAAAAGCAACCAGGCCAGTTTTTCTTTGCCCGTGGGAAAAAGTTTTTCCACGCTGATAGAATTGCCCCAAATGCCGGAAAAAGAATTGGCCGCGGCCGTGCCTTTTGAGGCTCAAAAATACGTACCGGTGCCGTTGGAAAACGTGGTGCTTGATTGGTCGATCGTTTCGTGGAATTCAAAAGAAGTTTTATCGCTAAAAGAAGAAGTGAAACCGGAGGCGGGGAAAATGGACGCTTTGGCGAGTGAAAAAAGTTCAGCCGGCCAAACCGCGCCGCCGGTTATCCCCCAAAGCCCGGACATCGCGCAGAAACAAAATTTTCAAGCTTTATTTGAAAACGCTTCGCCTCGGCCGGCCCTTCCTTCGTCAGGGCCTTCGTCGGCGTTCAAGCCTTCAAAAGGCGGCATTCAAATAATGCTTGTGGCCGTGCCAAAAGAAATCATCAATTTTTTAACCAAGGCCGCGGCGTTGGCCGGTTTGAAAGTGCTTGCTTTTGAGCATGAAGCGTTCAGCCTGGCCCGTTCTTTGGTGGGGAACGATGCCAGCACTTATTTGATCGCGGATCTCGGTCCCAAAAGCGCCGACATCATCATCGTTGATCAACAAATGGTCAAAGCGAGCCATTCGCTTGAAGCCGCGACCAAGGAAGCGGTTTTGATGGAGATTGACCGCGTTGTGAACTTTTTCCAAACGCGTTATAATAAAAAGGTAAATCAATGTTTATTGGTTGGCGGACGGGCGACGGAAAAAGAGACGAGAGATTTTTTGACGTCAAAACTCCGTTTGCCGATGAAAGTGGGCGACCCTTTCGCGCGGATCCAATATCCTTCAAGCCTTGAAAGAATTTTGAAAGAAGAACTCGGTCCGCCGTTGGCTGTGGCCGTGGGACTGGCGATGAGAGAAGACTAGTTGGATGGTTATACTATATTATTGTCATCCCGCACTTGATGCGGGATCCACCCCGCCGCGGCGGGGCCGCCGGAGTTTATCCCACACTGGATTCCCGCTTTCGCGGGAATGACAGAATGGAAAGTATTAAAAAATTATTAAGATGGACTTGATTCCCAAGAAAAAATCAGGAGAGATAGGAGGGTCTCTTTCGCCAATAAAGGCCAAGGGCGCCGGTTTTCCTTTGGATAAATTTCTTCGCCTCGGAACGCTCGCCGCGATTGTTTTGATCGTTGTTTCTTTGATATTTTGGGCGGGATTTAAAATTTATGAAGGCTACTCTTCAAAAAAGATAAAAGAATTGCAATCGGAGCAAGCGGCGATCTTCAGCGCGGCCGATCGTCAGGAAGCGGAAAGGATCGTGGCGTTGGAAAATAACGCCGTGGCCCTGCAGGCGCTTTTAAAGAACCATCTTTATGTTTCGGAATTTTTTAACTGGATCTCAAAATACACTCTGCCCCGCGTCCAATGGACCTCCTGCGCTTTCAATTCCCGGAACGGGAAGGCGTCGTTGGCGGGAGAAGCGGGCGATTATTCCACGCTTGCCAAACAGCTTCTGTCTTTCAGTAGCGGCGAGATGGGATTTAAAAATATAAAAACTTCCAACATTAATTTAGGGCGGACGGGCAGTGTTAATTTTGAAATGAGCTTTGAGGTAGATTCTAAAAAACTTCAAAAATGAACAGGCGTCTTTTTATTTTTTTGATCTCGGTTCTGATCCTGGCTGTCTGGCTTTGGGGTTTTGCTTGGCCGGAATGGCGAGTTTTTTCTTCAAAATGGGAAGGAGTAAAGATTGCCAAAGACAGTTTGACCGAGACAAAAGCGCTAAGGGAGAGATTGGCGGCGCTTTCCGCTCTTTATCAAAATAAAGAAAAAGCGGAGGAATTGGAAAGGATCTTTTTTGCTTTGCCGCAGAAAGAAGACATCCCGGGGCTCTTGGTCAATTTGGAAGCCTTGGCTTCCAAAAATGGTCTCGTTATTAAAAGCGTGGGCTTCACGGAAGAAGCCAAAAAAGCGACAGCCGCGGTGGTTAATTCGGGAGGCGGAGCCTCGGGAGTGAGCGCGGTTGTTAAAAGTCTCGGCATCAATTTGGTTTTGAGCGGCGATTATTCAAGCTTCGCCAATTTTTTGCGCTCGGTGGAGACAAGTTTGCGGTTGATGGATGTTGAAGCTTTGAGCTTTCAGCAAGCCAGGGGGAACACTTTGGGCGATCCCTTGACCGAAGCTTCGGATTTTTCGGTGGATTTGAAAGTATACTATAGATAGATTAAAATTGACGCGTAGCGTCATCCCGAATTTATTTTGGGATCTAGATGCCGAAACAAGTTCGGCATGACAGAGCAGGACAAGTTTAGGACGACAATAGACCTTAATATATTTTGAGTTTTAAATTTTCCCAATGGCCATCATCCCCGGACAACAAAAAAACGGTTTTTCTTTCGCCGGCCTTGAGCAGGAAAAACAAAAAAAGATGATCTATATCTTCGCGGCGGTTTTGGTCGCGATGCTGATTGTGGTTTATTTCGGTTTTTTCAGAGACTCAACTCCAACGCCTTCTCAAATTAATAATGGTTCGGCCGCGGCGCAGGATAATAAAGATATGGAAGGGTTAAAAAACTCCAATTTGAATCCGGCGGTTTTTCAGGATAAAAAATTCCAATCGTTGGTTTTGCCGGGAGAATTTCCGATCTTAGTGGGAGAAAAAGGCCGGGAAAATCCGTTCGCGCCGTTCTAAGTATTTGGCTACGAACTACTAAAATAACCCCACCCAACCTCCCCTTAATTTAAGGGGAGGAGAGGAGGGGTTAAGATTTTTGTATATTCGTAATAAATTCATAATTCGTAGAGTTATGCCCAAGGTTCCTCAAGAAATAAAAGAAGTTCAGGAAAAAGCGAGAAAACTCGGCGTGCCTTTTGTTGATCTGACGGGTCAAATAATTCCGCCGCAAGCCTTGAAAGAAGTTTCGGAAGAAGCGGCCAGTTTTTATCAGTTCGTTCCCATCGGGAAAAAAGATGAAACGCTGGAGATCGGGATGTTGAATCCCGATGATTTGAAATCGCAAGAAGCGGTAAAATTCATCGCTCAAAGCCGGAATTTCACGCCCAAGATCTTTTTGATCACCCAAACGGATTTTGAGAATGTTTTAAGCCAATACCGCACCTTGAAAGAAGAAGTGGCGACCGCGCTTTCGGAATTGGAAAAGGAACTGGCGGTGAAAGATTCGGTCAAGGGGAAAGAAGAAAAAACGCAAACCGAGGCGATGCTGGAACGGGTGATGACCGAAGCTCCGATCACAAAGATCGTGGCCGTGATCTTGCGCCACGCTTTGGAAAATCGGGCGTCGGATATTCACATAGAACCCATTGAAGAAAAAGTGAAAGTGCGTTTTCGGGTGGATGGCGCGCTTTACACGGGATTGGTTTTACCCAAGGCTATCCAGCCGGCCGTGGCGTCGCGCATAAAAATTCTTTCCAATCTAAAAATAGACGAGATCCGGATTCCGCAGGACGGTCGGTTCCATTCGGTGATTGATAATAAAAAAATTGATTTTCGCGTTTCCACTTTTCCGACGTCTTTTGGCGAAAAAGTGGTGTTGAGATTACTTGATCCTTCCGTCGGCCTGATGACTTTTGAAAAATTGGGGCTGGAAGGTCTTAATTTAAAACGAATGAGAGAGGCGATCAATAAGCCTTTCGGCATGATCTTGATCACCGGCCCCACGGGTTCGGGCAAAAGCACGACGCTTTACGCTATTTTGCAAGAGCTAAACGAAGAAAGCGTCAATATCGTTTCCTTGGAAGATCCGGTGGAATATAATATTGAAGGCGTGAACCAGTCCCAAACCAAACCCGAGATCGGCTATACTTTCGCTTCGGGCTTGCGTTCCATTTTGCGTCAGGACCCGGACATAATTATGGTGGGGGAGATCCGCGATTCGGAAACCGCGAATCTGGCCACTCACGCGGCCTTGACCGGCCACATCGTTCTTTCCACTCTTCACACCAACGATGCCATCGGCGTCGTGCCCCGTCTGATTGACATGGGCGTGCAGGATTTTTTGATCCCGTCTTCGTTAAATCTATCCATCGCTCAAAGGCTTTTGCGCCGGCTTTGTTCGGATTGCAAGAAAGCCATGGAAGCGCCGCCAAAGATCAAGGCAATTATTCAAAAAGAGATCGATCAGTTTTCCGAAGAGATGAAAAAAGATTTGAAAGATTTGGATCTGAAAAACATAAAAATTTGGCAAGCGCCGGGTTGCGAATACTGCGTTAAAAAGGGAACCAAAGGCCGCGTGGCTATCTTTGAGGCGTTGGCCATGACAACGGAACTGGAAAAAATTATTGTGGACGGGCCGACCGAATCAAAAATAAGAGAAGAAGCGAAACGCCAAAATATGGTTTCTTTACGGCAGGACGGCATTGTTAAAGTTTTGCGCGGTCTTATCTCTTTTCAAGAATTTATTGAAGCCGTGGAGGGGGAGCAAAAAGAAGAGGAAAAATAGGTAATTTGAATTATGAACATTCGATTTGTCATTCCCGCCCGCTCCGACTCGGAGACGAGGCGAGCGAAGGCGGGAATCCAGTACGGGGTAAATTCCAGTGGAAATCCAGACTGATATAGGAAATCTGGATTCCGGCTCACCCGCCTCGCCCGACGAGCGTGCGAGTCGAGGCGGGAGGCCGGAATGACAGAAAAGTGAATTTTATAATTTAAAATAATTAGCGATTTGTATGAAGAAAAATTCAGGCTTCACTTTAATTGAATTATTGGTTGTTATCGCGATCATCGGCACATTGCTTTCGCTGATTTTGATCTCTTTCCGCGACGCCAACGCCCGGAGCCGCGACACGCGCCGCGTGGCGGATATCAAATCATTTCAAGACGCGTTGGCTCTTTATCAGATTCAAAATGTGACCTATCCTCTTCAAGAAACGGAAGCGGAAATAACCGGCCTGGATGTTTTTTCGCAGGCCATATTGAACGAACGCCTGATACCTCAAATTCCCAAAGATCCTTCCTATCTCAACGCCGCTTACAAGTATTTTTATCAATCCGACGGAAAAGCTTACACGATCCGTTATTGCCAGGAGACTGGTTTCATTCAGGGTCGGGTTCAAAGCTGCGAGAATCGGGTCAGCCCCTAAAACAGGAATCAGGAATTAGAAAATAAATTTTAAATTCATTGATATGCCAGGCGAATACAAAAAAGAAGTAGAAATTTTGCTTGACGAGGTTTTGAAAAAAGACGCGACCGATTTGCATCTTTCCGGCGGCCGGCCGCCGATGGTGAGAATTGATGGAAAATTGAGAGAGATAGAGGGCGCGGGAACGCTTGATTTTGAACACGCTAAAAATCTCGCGTTGGCGCTTTTAAATGAAGAACAGAAGAAAAAATTCTGGGAACAGAAAGATATTGATCTGTCTTTCTCTTTTGAAAAACGGGCGCGTTTCCGAGTTAATATTTTTCAGGAAACCGGCAATGTCGCGGCGGCTTTGAGGTTCGTGCCGACAAAAGTGCGCACGATAGAAGAATTGAATTTGCCGCCCCTTTTGCATGAATTCACCAAGCCGAGTCAAGGGTTCTTTTTGGTGGTGGGGCCGTCGGGCCAGGGAAAAACCGCGGCGCTGGCCGCTTTGGTTGATGAAATCAACCACACGCGCCAGGACCATATTCTGACGATTGAGGATCCGATTGAATACAGTTTTGATCAGGACAAATGCATCGTGGACCAACGGGAAGTGGGAACGGATTGCGTCAGTTTCCATCAGGGATTAAGGGCGATGTTTCGCGAAGACGTGGATGTCTGTATGATCGGCGAAATGCGCGACCCTGAAACTATTTCCACCGCCATTACCGCGGCCGAAACGGGGCATTTGATCCTATCCACGCTCCACACGAACACCGCGGCCCAGACGATTGATCGGATAATTGATAGTTTCCCGCCCTATCAGCAGACGCAGATCAGGATGCAGTTGGCTTCAACCCTGCTCGGCATTCTTTCCCGTCGTCTTTTGCCGGTAATCGGTGGCGGCCTCATCAACGCGGTGGAGCTGATGATCGCTAATTCCGCGGTCCGCAATTTGATCCGCGAAGGAAAAGTTCATCAAATAGACATGGTGATTGATACCAGTTCCGAAGAAGGGATGATCTCGCTGAACCGTTCTTTGGCGGAACTCGTGCGAAGCGAAAAAGTCCGTTTGGAAGACGCGGAAGTTTGTTCTTCAAATCCCAACGAATTAAGAATGTTGTTGCAAGAGTAAATATTATGCAATTTAATTATTCGGCTAAAACCAAACAAGGGGAACTTCAATCGGGAGTGGTGGAGGCGAACGATAAACAGGAAGCGATTGAGGCCCTGCAGACGCGGGAGCTTATAATTTTGGCATTGACCCCGGTTTCCAGCCAGCCGGTTTTCGCGCGGCAAATAAAGTTTTTCCAAAAAGTGAAATCAAAGGAATTGGTCGCTTTTTCCCGCCAACTTTCCATCCTTTTCTCGGCGCAAGTGCCTTTGCTCCCTTCTCTTAAAACATTGGTGCGCCAAACATCAAATCCCTATTTTCGCGATATTCTTTTTGAAGTGGCCAATGACGTTGAGGGCGGTTCTCCTTTTTCAAAAGCCCTGGCGCGCCACCCCAAAGTTTTTTCCGGCTTTGTCGTCAATATGATAAAATCCGGCGAAACTTCGGGGAGTCTGGAAAACTCGCTTACCTATTTGGCCGATTATCTGGAAAAACAATTTTATCTGATTTCGCGCGTGCGGGGCACGATGATTTATCCCGCGTTCATTCTTTGCGGTTTTTTGATCGTGGCGGTGATGATGATGATCGTGGTGGTGCCGCAACTGACCAATTTTTTGAAAGAAACGGGCCAGGAGTTGCCTTTGGCGACTAGAGTTATTATCGGCCTTTCTGATTTTTTGCGGAGTTTTTGGTGGCTTTTCGCTTTGGTCATTTTTGGCGGCGCGGGCTGGCTTTGGTGGAAGATTTCCAAGTCGGTCGCGGCGCGGGCGAAGTGGGATGAGATAAAATTAAAATTGCCGATCTTTGGAAAAGTCTTCCAGAAAGTTTATTTGACCCGTTTTGCCGAAAATTTGAGCACTCTGGTTCAGGGCCGGCTTTCCATTCTGCAAGCCTTGCAGGTTTCTTCGGATGTGGTGGGCAACGCGGTTTTCCAAAAAATTATTTTGGAAGCCAAAGAGGAGGTTCGGGTGGGTACCAATCTTTCGGTCGCTCTTTCTCGCCACAAGGAAATTCCGTCGCTCGTCACCCAGATGATCGCCACGGGCGAGCAGACCGGTTCTATTGATTTTATCTTAAATAAAATGGCCCAATTTTATTCCAAAGAAGTGGATTCAACCATGGACACGCTTTCGCAATTGATTGAACCTCTGCTCATCACCGCCATCGGCATCGGCGTGGCGGTTCTGGTTGCGGCGATCCTGATGCCGATATACAATATAGCGGGAGGGATGTAGAACCGCAGAACTACGCAGAACTAAAACCGCGGAATGACGCGGAAAAAGGAGAGCCGTGGAACAACGTGGAAATAAAACCGCGGATTAACGCAGAGAGAATGGAATTATTATATAAAGATTTAACTTATCAAATTAGAGGCGCTTGTTTTAAGATTTATAAAGAATTCGGAGGGGCTTTTAAAGAAAAAATTATTGATAAGGCATTATCTAAAGAATTAAAAAATCGGGGTTTAATAATTGATGAACAAAAAAAGATTAATATTTATTATCTTGGAGAAAAAGTCGGAACGTATATTCCCGATAAAATCGTAAATGAAAAAATAATTTTAGAAATAAAATCAAAGCCGTTTATTACGGAAACGGATAAAGAACAATTTTGGAAATATTTGAAAGGCTCTGATTATAAGTTGGGATTATTGATAAATTTTAGTCCGAATGGATTAGATATAAAGAGAATCGTTTACGATACAGCAAGAAAAAAATAATATCCGCGATTGATCAGCGTATTTTATCCGCGTTTAATCCGCGGTTTGAGAGGAGGTGAAAAAGAGTGAAAAAGAATAAGAGAGGCTTTACTTTGATTGAACTTCTGGTGGTGATTGCGATTATTGGTATTCTAGCCACGATTGTGATGGTTTCTTTGAACACAGCCCGTTCCAAGGCCCGCGACGCGCGGCGAGTTTCCGATATCCGCCAAACACAGTTGGCCCTCCAGATGTATTACGATGCCAATGGTTCATATCCGGCCGGTTTGACGAATTTGGCGCCGACTTATATCGCGGCGGTTCCACTTGATCCGGATGGTGCGAGCGCTTACCAATATTGTGTTTCCGCGACCAAAGGTTATCATTTGGGCACCAAGGCGGGCGGGTTGGAAAACGCCGGCGGCCCATTGGCTTCCGACGCTGACGCGACCGACGGTTGCGCTTCGGGGAGTTTTTCGGGAACCGATCCGGTATATGATGTCGTCCCGTAAAATTAGAATCCGTTTTTAGCTTTGTTTTAAAACAAAG
>CAYIFS010000004.1:0-16960 GCA_964362775.1 uncultured Candidatus Saccharibacteria bacterium | reverse complement strand
TCGGCAGTTTTTTGAATGTGGCGGCCGAGCGTTTGGCGCTGGGAAAATCTCTTTGGGGGCGTTCGCGTTGTGAAAGCTGCGGCCGGAAACTGGAATTTTGGGATTTGGCGCCGATTTTTTCCTTTCTTTTTTTATGGGGCAAATGCCGCGCCTGCGGCCAGAAATTTTCCTGGCGCTATTTTTGGACCGAGCTGGGCCTGGGGGCGATGTTTATTTTGATCTTTTGGAAATTTGCTGGGAATTTTATCGCGAGCGGGATAGAAGGATGGGGCTTTTTTGTTATATGTTACATGTTATTTGTTGCGTGTCTCTTATTTCTTATTTTCCTTTCCGATCTGAAACATTTTATTATTCCCGACGAAGCGATTGTCGCTGGCTTAACTGGTTTTGTGGTTTACGAATTTTTTAGAATTTTAGACATTGGATATTTGAATTTTATTGGAAATTTTACCCTGAGCGGAGTCGAAGGGTGGAAACCGGAAATTGGAAATTTTTTGTTGGCCTCTCTGATTTCCGGCGGCTTCTTTTTGGCGTTGGTTTTAATCTCAAAAGGCCGTTGGATGGGCTGGGGTGACGTGAAATTGGCTTTTTTGATGGGGCTTTGGCTCGGCTGGCCGAATATCTTGACCGCTTTGTTTTTGGCTTTTTTTTCCGGTTCAATCGTGGGAATCGCTCTGATTTTCGCCCGCAAAAAAACCCTGAAATCGGAAGTGCCTTTCGGCACATTTCTGGCCGTATCAACTTTCGTCGTTTTGCTTTGGGGGCAGGAAATTTTGAAATGGTACTGGGGGTTGTTGGGGTGATTTGCCTCGGTTATTGACAGCAGATTAAAATATGATGTATCCTTAATTATCATTTTCGTTCTTTTCATATAAAATAAAGCGTTAGCGGGCGGTAAATATCAAAATTTATCGTTCGTTTATTTCCAACCTTTCTAAAAGGAGTTTGTAATGAAAAGGATTCTGGTATTTCTGCCAGTCGTTATTTTTCTGGCATTGGGCTGTGCCATTTCCGGCACAAAATTGAAACCCGTTGCTTATTCCCACGAGAAAGTGAGTCTTATGGGAACAGGCGGCAGTCAGTCTCCGGAAGTGTTTAAGGAATACATTTCCGGTTATGAAGCCGTCTGGAACGCGACCGTTGAGACTATCCAGGAAGTCGGCCACCCCATCGTCACGGTTGATAAAAACAGCGGGACTCTCACGACCGACTGGCTGGAAAGAGGCGGCGCGCCGTTCATTCTGGGAATGCCCTTTAATACTTTCAAAGACCGTTTTACGGTGCGGTTTCTGAAACTGGGGGATTCTCAGACCAAAGTCGGGGTGAGGCGAAGTTTGGCAATAATGGAAAAAGGGCAAGCCAAGCCGCAAACCTCCAATGGCGTGATTGAAGGGTGGTTGCTGGACGAAATCGGCGCCAAGCTGGCGACCAAAAAATAACGTTTTTTCAATAAACAAAAAGCCCACGCAACGCGTGGGCTTTTTAAATTGTCCGGTTGTGATATTATTACAATATAATTAATATTTTAATATTTTTTTATGGAGATTTTATTTAGAACAGTTTTTACTATAATAATTATTTGTGCTTTCCCGATTAAAATTTTAGTATCTTATGGTATTTTGGATGAGTATATTAAAAATACTGAATGGTTTGTAAGCCCAATTAACACTGCCGGAGAGATAATACTGTTTGTCTGGTATATAATTTTACTGTTAATTTTTTATTGGATAATTCGTATGATAGTTCTTGAAATTTATAGATTTATTAATAAGAGAAGAGAAAGGAAATAAAATATTTTTTATGCAAATTTTATCCGGCATAATTTTTCTTATAATAGCTCTTCCTATTTTACCGGCTAAATTTTTGGCGTCTTTGGATATTTTCAGTAAATATATTAAAAATACCGAATGGGCCGTGGAACCGGTCAATGTCGTTGGCAGTATAATTTTGTTTATTTTGTTTGTAATTGAGGGGCTGATTTTTTATTTGATAATTCGTGCCATAATTATGGCGGTCCGTAGATTTATTAGGATGATTTACAAATTTATTAATAGAGAAGATAATAGAGGATAAAATCAGTTCTTTAAAAACCGAACAAACAACAATCTTTCAAGGGAGGAAGTGATGAAAAGCTTGGGATGGATTTTCGGGCTGATGCTGGTTTTGGTCAGCGCCTCGGCCGGTTACGAAGTGTCGACGCATCAGAAATTGTTTGACAAATCTCTGTTGGTTTTAGCCGGAGACGGTTATCAGTCGTTAAGCGATATTTTCAAAGAGAAAGGGCTGAACGAATGCATTAAGAATGGTCTGAGAGACGCAGATGAAATCCATACGGATATCAGTGATTTTGGTCAAAATTGGGATCATGGAATGAATCCGTGGACTCATCGGGGATATGCTCCAATGAAATCTTCGGCCGGCGAAACAGTTAAATCTCTTTTCTGGGAGGCGGTTTACGGTTGGAATAAGGGCCGGGTTGAAGCGGCCTATAAATTAGGCTTGGCCATTCACCGCTTGGAAGACATCACTTTTTGCGGTCACAGTAATCTAGACACAGGCTTTATCAGCTCTGCCTGGGATTTACTTTGGGATATTAACAACCCCTTAACCAAAAACCATGTAACTTATGAGCAGTATGCTCGGCAGTGGCTGGATAATTTCTCGGAAGACCAGCTCATCAATCTCGGTTTTCTGGTCAACAAGGGAGGCGTCTACAATTTCTCAAGTTTTGAAAACAACGGTTTAGTCCATTGTGCCTCGGGCGATCCGTTCGGCTGGGTGGATTACGCCGCGCATCAAAGCTACGATTGGCTGGAGCCGTTAAAAAAAGCCGATCCCGGCTCGGATGTCTGGCAGGACATCACCAAAAAGCAATTCATTCTTTGCCAAAAAATGGTGGCCGGATTTCTGGTCTTTTTCCAGAGGACGGTCAATTTGACCCAAACGCCGTTAGCCATCGTGCCTCCGCCTTCAGGTGAAATCGGCGGTTGGCCGATGTTTGGTGCCAATGCCCAGCATACCAACGGAGTATCCTACATCGGCAAAAAGCCGGATAAAATTTTATGGCAGAAGAAAGGAGTTCGTAGTTGGCCGGTGGTTAATAAGGAAGGGATAATTTATGTGGCTGGTTATCTAGAAGAAGGATATTTTTCGGATCAGCCAAAGCTGTATGCTCTTCGGCCCGATGGTTCTATATTATGGTGCTACGATTTTAGAATGTCTGGAGGAACCCCGTTTTATTCTGATTTTTCACCAGCGTTGGATCCCGAAGGAAATATTTATATTTCCCTTCATGGAGATCTATACAGTTTTTCTTCCGGAGGTTCTTTAAATTGGTGGAAAGGAGGCGTGGCTGATTTCTCGCCATTGATAGACAAGCAAGGACGAGTGGTTGTTTATGGCGAAAATCCTTATCATTATGGTCCGGCTCGGCTTTCTGTTTTTGACACCGAAGGTAATATAGTTTGGCAAATTAAAATAGGAGGCGATTGTGCTCCAGTGGTAGATTCCGAAGGAGTAATTTATTTAGCAGAATTACCGAATCTTTCTTCTCCCGGAGGAAAAGTTTCCGCTTTTGATTCAAAGGGTAATTTGAATTGGGCATGGCGGGGGCCTGGAATAAATACGATTAAAATTTCGAAGATTGCTTTGGCCCCCGAAGCAATTTATATCGCCACCGGTGAATTATTAGGCGGCGATTGTCTTTATCGTCTTGAGCCTCGGTTGGCCCAACCAGACGATAACTTGCAAAAGCAATTGAAATACGGAGGGGAATCAACCGGTTTCGCTATCTCTGGCAATAATCTATTTTTTACCGCTGGTCATTTTTCTACCGGGCCTTTTCTTTGGCGGTTTTGGCGAAACTCGGCGACTAATAAATGGGAAAATTGGGAGTTTACTCAAAAAGGATTTTCTTCCGAAGTCGGCAATTACTTCAGTCCGCCAATCATTGACGCTTGCGGTCAAATTTATATCGCCAGCACCTCTTTAGATGTTTACGCTTTAAGCTCAGATACCGGAGCGATTATCTGGGTATATCAGTCTTCGGAAAAATTTCCTGTCAAATTTTCTTCTTTTTGGGGAAATCCCTCAAAAATGATTCTTGCCCCAGATGGCACATTTTATGTTGTTTCAGAACGCACTCTTTACGCCTTGGGTTCAAACAATCCTCCAATCTGGCGAAACAACGTAGCGGCGCGGCAAACGGAACCAGCGGTTTTCAAAAACCTGGGCGTGGCCGTAACCGTGCAAAGTCCCAGCCAGAACGAAATTGAAGTCAGCCTGAAAGACGAACGCTGTTATCGGGTGGAAGCCAAAGGAGAATTCACGAGCGCCGATCTGGCCATCGGTTATAGCAATGAACAGCTGGCCAAGTGGGGCGTCAAAGAAGAAAAAGCGACTTTGGCTTTTAGCGAAGATAACGGCGTCACTTGGCAACTGGTAGCGACGGTCAGGGACGCGGCCAAAAAAGTTCTTTACGCTTTTGGGTTGACCCATCTTTCTCTCTGGAAAATCGTGGAGGGCGAAGAAAAGATGACAGCCGTGGCGGAAGATTATTTCGTTTTGGCCTCGCCTCAAGTCTTTCAACTCCGCCAGAATTATCCAAATCCTTTCAATCAAGGGACGGTCATCCGGTTTAATCTGTCAAAAGACAGCGCGGTTGATTTAAGCGTCTTTGATGTTTTGGGACAAAAATTGCTTGTTCTGGCCTCGGGCAAATATCCGGTCGGTTCCCATCAGATTTTTTGGAACGGGAAGGGTTTGCCTTCAGGCATCTATTTTTATTCTCTTAAAACAGGAGACAGAACGGAAACCAGAAGAGCTCTTATTTTGCGATAAATTCCAAACCCCGCCAAAAAACTGACGGGGTTTTAATTTTGTTTTTGAATAAAAAAGATTGACTTAGAGGCTATATTTTAGTATAATTTAATTTGAAAATTATAGCTTCCGCGATGATTAAAAAATACATAAAAATTTATAAAACTCTTTATAACCTCCCCGAATTTGAACGCAAAGAAAAAGTTGATTCGGATTTTTTCAGTTCATGCGAAAAGAACCATGATTTTTTGGTGGTTGTGATCTGCAATGAAAATAAAGAGATTCTTCTTTTGAGGAATTTTAACAAGAATATCGGGTGGGAGTTGCCGGGCGGCCATATAGAGGAAGAGGAGAGAATAGAAGAAGCGGCGAATCGGATTGTTTTAAGAGAAACGGGATTTTCCATAGATGAATTAAAACCGATCGCTTTAATAAAAAATATTTTTGAATGCAGAGAGAAGAATTTAACTCATTTTGGCATTGCTTTTTTTGCTTCAGTGAGGGGGGAAATTGAGAAACAGTCGGAAGACGTGAAGTTTTTATTCACTGACGATATTCCAGAAAAAATAGCTTATCAGGATGAGAAAATTTTAAAAGAAGCGAAAAAAATAATAAGAAAGGGCGAGTTAAGCAATTCTTTCAGGGAAATAGACAGCGTTAAGAAATCATTTTTGTTTTATTTATTCCATAAATATTTTTTTAAATTTTTTGGAGAATTCGCGTCAAGAAGGATAAAAAAAGAAATATTGAACAATGTTTTGGGCAGTCCAAATACCATTTTGGATGTTTCTTGCGGAGACGACGATCTGATTTTTGATCTGGAAAAAAGATATCGCCCTGAATTTTGCGTGGCCAATGATATTTCTTGGAAAACCGTTTCTTTAATAAGAAATAAAGAGAAGCATTCCGATGTAATTTTTACCAATCATGATATTTCCGTTTTCCCTTTTGAGAGGAAGTTTGATTTGATAATTTTTAAAAATACCCTTCATCATATTTCTCCGTCAAAAAGAATAGATCTGATCAAAAATTTATCCGATTTTTCAAAACAATTGATAATTGTGGATGTGGAAGACCCTTCTAAATCCAATCTTTTGTCAAGAGTTTGGCATTATTATTATGAACATTTATTGAACGATCAGGGCGGTTCTTTCTTGGTTTTCAGAAAATTAAAAGAAATTTTAGAACAGAATATCAAGGAGAAAAAAACCTCTTTTAATTTATTTAATACAATAAAAGGAAAATATTTTATCGCTTCTTTGACAGATCAGGCGGAATCAAAGGAAGTGGAAATAAAAGCGCGCCTGGATTTCTCAAAGATAAATGGCATAAGGAAGAAATTATTGAAGGAGGGGGCGATTTTTCAGGGAAAAACCAATGAGAACGACATTTATTTTACTTCTTCCCATCGAGATTTTATAAAAACCAAAGAATGTTTAAGAATAAGGGAAAGAGGCAATTATTTGGAGATGACCTATAAGGGGCCAACGACCAAGGCGATGGAGAACAAAAAACAGTTTTGGAAAACAGAGATAAATATTCCTCTTATTTGTTCAAAAAAAGAAGCGGAAATATTTTTGCAATTTTTGGGTTTTATAAAAGTCGTTGAAGTAAAAAAGGAGAGAGAAAAAATTGTTTTGAAAGATCAGGAAATAATCATTGATAAGATAGAAGATCTTGGTTGGTTTTTGGAAATTGAAAGCAAGGCGTTAAATAAAGAAGAAGAAAAAGCGGCGGTCAAAGAGAATTTGAAGCTTTTGAAAAGAATGGGAATAAAGGAAGAAGATATCGTCAGCGAACCTTATCGGGACCTTTTTTTAAAAAACGAAACGGGATAGAGAATTAAAGAGTTTTTTTGAAAGGAGAAAGATTATGCAGAAAAACTTTTTGCTTCGGAGTTCTTATAAAAAAGTGTCCGAAGAATATCGGAGAGTTTTGAAGGAGTTTCAGGAAGAGATTCCGAAACAAATTGGAGACGCTTATGATTCCGGCGGCCAGTGGCACGACAATCCGGCTTATGACGCGGCCTTGGAAAGGCAATCCAATCTGGCCTCTCAATTAAAGGCTTTAAGCGACTTTCTAAAATCGCCGGTCTTTATTGAGGATCTTGAAATTTCTTTGGACGGCGTAAGGGTCGGCGTTGAAGTGGAAATTTCCGAGGAAGACGGGAAGACCTCTTCTTTCAAGATTTTGGGGCCGGCGGATGTAAAATTTCATCCCGGCGTCATGTCCTGTTATTCTCCGCTTGCCCAGCAATTGATGTCTCACAAGGTCGGAGAAATAATTGAATGCAGACTGCCGAAAGGAGTCAAGAAATTTCGGATCATCAAAATTTCAAAGATTGACCTCAAATCTATGTAGTTCTTTCCCAAACCGCGGACAAAAATCCGCGGTTTTTAATTATTTATTCAAACTGGCCTTTTTCGCTTTTTTCGGATAAAATTAAAGCAATATGCCAAACTCAATCATTCGGGTAAAAAATTTAAGCAAGATCTACGAATATTCCAAAAAGAAGGCCGGTTTGAAGCACTCTTTTAAAAATCTTTTTAAAAGCGAGAAATTGTATTCCGAGGCGGTGAAGGACATTAATTTTGAAATAGACGAGGGGGAGCTGGTGGGTTTCATCGGCCCCAACGGCGCGGGAAAAACCACTACGCTCAAAATGCTTTCCGGTATTTTGACGCCTACCGCCGGCGAGGCGCGGGTTTTGGGTTTTATACCTTGGGAACGAAAAAATGAATATCGCAAACAACTGGCCTTGGTGATGGGGCAAAAAAACCAGCTTTGGTGGGATTTGCCGCCGATGGAAAGCTTTCTTTTGAATAAGGAGATTTATGAAATAGACAATGAACAGTTCAAAAATGATTTGGCGGAATTAATGAAGCTTTTGAAGGTTGAAGATATTGTTGAAAAGCCGGTTCGCAAATTATCATTGGGCGAACGAATGAAATGCGAGCTTATCGCGGCCTTGCTCCATCATCCCAGGGTTCTATTTTTGGATGAGCCAACCATTGGGCTTGATGTTATCGCTCAAAAAAACATTCAGGATTTTTTGATTAAATACAATCGGGAGAAAAAAACCACTATTTTGCTGACTTCCCATTATATGGCCGATATCGCCAAGCTTTGCCGGCGGATAATCGTAATCAACCAGGGGAAAATTGTTTTTGACGGCTTAATGGAAGATTTGATTCGCGAATACGCGCTTGATAAAATCATCACTATCTTTTTTGAAGACGAGGCGATTTGTCCGGCGCTTGGGCAATTTGGCGAGATTTTGGAATGCGATGAAGTAAAAGCGACTATTCGCGTTCCGCGGGAAAAAGTTAAGGAAATTGCCAGCCGAATTCTTTCTTCCGATATACCGGTGCGCGACATTGATATCAAAGAAGTGGAAATTGAGGAAATTATCCGCGGTATTTTTTCTAAAAAACAATAAACTATGCGGCGATATTTTAAAGTCATTAGCAACAGTTTTCAAACGAATTTAATTTATCGTTTTAATAATCTGATGTTCGTTTTTGCCCAATTTTTCAGTTTTGGGATATTTTTTTATCTTTGGGTTTCAATTTACAGGCAAGGCGGTCAGATTGGAAATTACACTTTGGCCCAAATGATTTTTTATTATTTGGCGGTTAATTTTGTCACCGTCGCTTTTGGAGGAATGGATATGGCTAAGCGCGTCGGCGAGGATATTCGCCAAGGCATAATGAATAATTTTTTGACCAAGCCGGTGGATTATTTCAATTACAAATTTGCCGGGGCGCTCGGTGGCGTGGCTTATAGAATTGTTGTCGCTATTTTAAGTTTTTCCGTCTTGAGCTGGGTTTTTGGAAATTATTTTGATTTTTCTTTTCAGTTCGCCAATCTTTCTTTTTTCTTTCTTTCGGCCAGCCTCGGCTTTCTTATTAATTACCAGATTTTTTATTTAATCGGCCTTTCCACTTTTTGGTTCGGTTTCATAATGGGCTTTAATTTTCTTGCTCAAATGATCATTAAATTTTTAGACGGCAGTATTATTCCTTTGGATCTATTGCCGCGAGTCATTATTGATATTAACAACTGGCTACCTTTCAAATTTATCGTTTTCGTGCCGATTTCTATCTTTACCGGTCGCCTGACTCCCGATAGCGGGGTGTTTCTGGCGCCGCTTGGCTGGACTATTTTGCTTTATTTTTCCAGCCGGCTGGCCTTTAAAATTGGAATCAAAAAATATGACGGCTTCGGCGCGTAGAATAAAAAAATATTGGCGGATTTTTTGGCATTTCCGGCGGATGCGTTTGATGACCCGGATGGCGTACAGCGTTAATTTTTTCATTATGGCCGGAGGAGTAGTTTTCCAGATGATTTTAAGTATTGTGTTCGTGCGCGTGATTTTCGGTTTTATCGGTAATCTGGCCGGATGGGGTTATTATCAGGCTCTGGCGGTTTTGGCAACCTATATGATAGTCGAGGGTTTAATGTGGGTTTTATGCGCTTATCTGGGAGCGCTGGATCAACATATCAAACAAGGCACGTTGGACGGCATTTTGACCAAACCAATGGACACGCAATTCTTGGTTTCAATCTGGAGAGGGGATCCGGAAGACTCCGTTCGTTTAGTCAGCGGGGCGGCGATTTTATTCTATTCTTTGGGTCATATTGATTTAAGTTTCGGGCAATTATTGCTTAACGGATTTTTCTATTTGTTGCTGGTCGCCAACGCTTTTTTGATAATTTACAGCTTAACTTTGATTTTCCATTCGGTTTCTTTCTGGCTGATAGAAGGAAGTTCTTTATATTCATTAAATAATACTTTGACGAGAATGTCGCAGTATCCGACGGATATTATTTATCACGCTGTCGTGCGGACGATTTTAACGGCAATCATTCCTCTGGCTTTCATGGCGACAATTCCGGCCAAAATTTTAACCTATGGTTTGGACTGGCGATTGATCAGCGCTTCTTTTTTAATCGCCGCAATTTTTTTATTCATCTCTCGCCGTTTTTGGCTGTTTGCTTTGAATCATTATTCCAGTGCGAGCAGTTAAATAAAAATTTATGGAGAATAAATTATTTCAAGTCTCTTTGAAAATAATTCTGAAAAACGAGGAAGGGGAAATTCTAGTATTAAAGACGCGGGAGGAAAGCTCTCTTTTTGGGTTTTATGATTTACCCGGGGGAAGAATAAAAGAAGACGAAATTGAAACGCCTTTTGAAGAAATTTTAGCCAGAGAAATAGCGGAAGAATTGGGGGAAAACGTAGAATATGAAATAAAAATTAAACCGGTCGCCATTGCCCGGCACGCTTCTCTTTCCGGCCAATTATTCTGGGTATTTTTTGAAGCCTTGTATAAAAAGGGGGAGATAAAGATTTCCGCCGAACACAGCGGGTACCGATGGGAAAAATTAAACGGAGAAAATCTAGAAAGATTTTTTATAAAGGGATCGTTGGAGGGAATGAGGAATTATTTTAACGATTTAAGGAATAATTAAAAATATGAAAACAAAAAATGCCTGGCAATCTTGGTATCCAAGAAAAGAAAAAATAAATGAGGATATGCCCGTTTTGGAAAAAATGTTTCGTAAAAACAGCGTTTCCAAAATTTTGGACGCCGGTTGCGGGACCGGCCGGCACACTGTTTATTTTGCCGAAAAAGGATTTGAGGTTTATGGTTTTGATTTTTCGCCTTTTGCCGTAAAACGCGCCAAAGAAAAACTGAAAGAAAAAAGATTGCGGGCAAATTTAAAAATTTGGGATATCCGCCGGAAGCTTCCTTATAAAGACAATTTTTTTGATGTGTTGCTTTCAATTCGGGTATTTCATCACAATAATTCCGAAACCATTAAAAGGATAATTGAGGAATTTGTCAGAGTGGTTAGAAAAGGCGGTTTCGTTTATATTCAAGTTCCGCCGCGCCAGTTAATCTTAAAATACGCTATGTTTGACGAACGGAAAGGGAAGTCAGGGATTAAACTTGAAGAGGGGACATACACACCCGGCCACGGTTCGGAAAAAGGCGTGCCGCATCATAGTTTCACCAAAATTGAGCTCAAAAAGCTTTTCAGTGATTTCAAAATTAAAAGAATCAGCTTAAAAGATGGACAATATAATTTATTGGGGGTGAAGAAATAAAGAACAGTATAAATATGAAGAAAAAGGAGATAGAGATTAAAATTGAATTAACGTCCGAAGAGTTCAGTAATTTTACTAAAGATATCGCTGATTTTAATTTTGAGAAGACATTCGGTTATTTCAAAAAAGACTTTTCAAACATCCAAGAAGGAATTTTTCCGAGAATAAAGTGTATAAAAGGGAAAAAGAAAGAAATAATTTTAGGTGTCAAAGTAAAAGTAGGAAATAATAACCAATTTTTTGAACGGGAAGAAACGGAAGTAAAAATTGATGAAAATGAGGATGTTAATAATTTAAGGGATGTGTTAAAATCTTTAGGATTCAGCCAGGAGATTATTTTTGAAAAAAAGAGAAGGAATATTATAAAAGACAATATAACCATTTCTTTTGATGAGCTTCCTTTCGGTTTTTTTGTTGAATTTGAGGGCAAGCCGGAAAAAATAGAAAAATATGTGCGCGAACTGAAATTATCGGATAAACCGCGGATAATAAAATCTTATCTCGGGCTATGGGAAGAATGTAAAAATCGGCGCGGCATTAAAGAAAAAAACTGTGTTTTTAAATAAAAAATCTGTTGCTTGAACTATTTGACACTCTTTTTGGGAGGAGTAAAATAGCGGTATGGCAAAAAAGACAAAATCAATCAAAAAAGACAGCTTTATCACCAAGAGATATTTGGATAAAGCGCTAAAGGAACATTCCGCGGCAATTATCAAAGCGGTTGATTTCGGATTTGAAAAAAATAGAAGAGAGCATGAAATTTTTGAAAGTAAAATAGATTTCATATTTAAAGAGAATAAAAAAGAACACGAAACCTTTGAAGATAAAATAGATAAACTAGCCAATACGCTGGATAAATTTTTAAAGCACCTAATGGATCTAAATGACGAATTCAAAATAGTCAAAGCGCGGTTAACGAAGGTGGAAAAAATACTTGAAGAAAAATTAGGGGTAGTGATTAATTAAAAATATAAAAATATAATTCCACCCTACGGGTGGTCATCCGAAGGATGAAAAAAAGACCCGGAAGTTTCCAGGTCTTTTTGGTTTGAGTTTTTGACGCGTTGGTTCGCGCGTCGAGATCATTTCAAAAGAACAACTTTCTTCGCCTCCGAGATTCCGTCGGCGGTTTGGAGAGTGTAGAAGTACAGACCGGAGGAAAATCGGGAAGCGTTCCAGACAGCGGAATGTTTTCCGGCTGACTGTTTTTCATCAACGACTGTCGCGACCTTTAGGGCAATTAAGTCAAATCTTCTTCGGGATTTTTTGATTAAACAGCATCATGTCAATTTGATGATGCAGATGTTCAATAGAATGCGAATTATCAATCATTACATCCGCAATCTCCTTGATAAGATGTGTTCCCCATTCCTCTTTCTTTTTGTCTCGGGGCAAGAGATACTCCCTCGCCTTTTCTAAAGAGGGAAGATTTTCACGAATTACCTGTCGGTGCAGTCTGATTTCTAGGGGGATATCTACATAAACGATAACCACCCTTCCAGGCAGTGACGATCTGATAAATTCACCAAAGGCAGGACGGTATAGGCTTTCCAAACAACAGTAGACAATTCTTTGTTTTCGGCAGTATAGCTTAAGCTCTTCGACGAAACGTTCGGCCAGCCAATCGGGGCGCTGTTTTTCAGTGACATCATTCCATTGTTGGAAGTCGTCCTCAATTCCTTCTATTTCCATCACCGACTTTAGAAAGGTTACTATTTTTAATCTTTTTATACCTTTGGCATCTAGGTATCTTCCGACTGTACTTTTTCCTGATTCGCTCATTCCGCCAATCAAGAATAGTTTTTTTAACATTGTGTTCACTCCTTTCCAAAGAATAATTTGATTTCTCTGACTGCTGCTTCCGGCGAGTCTGGCCCATGCGCTATATTCCTTACTATATCCTCTGCGTAATGCGCCCTTAACCCATGTGGGGGCACTCTTTTACCGATAATCCCTCTGACCGCACTAATTGCGTTTTCTCCCTCTACCAGGAAAACCACAACATTTTGTGAGATGAGAAATTGCAATAGTGTGGGAAAATAATCACGGTTCATATATTCTTTGTAGAGCTCTTTAATGAACCTTTCTTCAAGCAGGAAATTAGTTTCTTGTCTAACCGTCAAACCGGATTGAATAAGTAGTCTCCGAATGATCGGGACAAGTCCTTTATCAATTCCATCCGGCTTAACCATCAAAAGAGTTTCTTCTGTTTTCGCCATTTAACTGCCTCCAGTATGGCCATTGAGCTGGCCAATCAACATCGACGACGATAAATCTATTTGTCTCCGAGAAATAGGCAAATTCCACGGTGGGCGAAAAAGAGATCTTTTTTAATTCCTCGAAGCCGTTACGATGGTACGACAATCCCAGGCATAATGCTTCAATGGTCTCTCTGGCAAAACATTTCTTGTATCCCATATCTCTGAGGTTTAATCGTTGAAATGTGAATATAGAATCACAATCAAACGATTCTAGTTCCGAGCTAAAGTATTTGAATTCAGAAGAATACGCAATTTTAGCGGGGATTACCGCTTGTTGCATCTCAATAAATTGCTTCTCTGAATCGAAATAGATTAGCTTCCCGGCTATTGCCTTTTCGTCCCAAAGAGGGAGGGCAAATTCAATCCAGCTCTGTTTGCTATATCGACCAATGAGGGCGGGAATTGTTTCACTAAAAATTACATTCCAACGGCCATCCGCGTCACGGTACAAAACATTATTTTCATCTCTTACAATAAAGAAAGGAGTGCAGAGTGTCTCCATCGGTTTTTCGGAAACGATGATAATGAAAGGCCTTTTTTCGATGAACCGGCGGTAGCATCTGCTTATTTCGGCTTGTCTAGTAACTTTGACGGGATAGATATCTAAATCAATAGGGAATCCCAGCTGGCCTAGAATCTGTCTCTTCTGTAACCGTAACGGCAAACTACAGTTTAAAGATAGATTGCAAGAAAATCTTATCCTTTCAGAGAGGAAGTCTTCGTTATATACTATCCGAGGTTTCATTCGCGTCTCTCCTTTATCTTCTACTGAGACTTGCCGTGGGGGTTTTTGTTAAAGAACAGAATAACTGGCGTCCTTTTCCATTGACAGATTCTATATCACTTTTAGTATGGATGCAATACCACGCTCCTTTATATATGACCGGTTTGATGTCTATCTCTGGTCTGTTCCGAAACACAAAATCAATGACCAGATCTAAATCATTAAATTTAGAGAAGTCAGGGATAAGCTCAAATAGGCGGTAATCAATGACCATTATGCCTAGGCTACAAAGTAACTTTTTTACACATCGATGTTTAGAAACTACGGGTATCATATCAATGATTTTGCCATTTTTTGTCTTTATATGAAGATGAGTGTTAATAAGACTAGTGGGGCTGACTAAAAGTGTTATAGCGGCATGATGAAAATTTATTAACTTTTTTAGTATTTCTGTTGAACAAATTACATTCCCGTCCATATAAAGGAAAGGTTCTTTAATCAGATTTTTAACTTGATATAGAGCCTTGGCATTTCCCTCGATTCCTCCGTCAATAAAATAGATTCTGTTATTAATAAGTCGGGGAAAAGTTTTTTTGACGAAACTAGTTAGTTGTTGATGGTAAAATCCCGTGAGTAAATACACTTTTTCGAATTGAGCCAAGAGCAGGGCTAGTACAAAATAAAAAAATGGTCGCCCATTGATTTTTAGTAGGAGTTTGGGGTTGTATTTTTTCCCGACTCTTACTCCTTCACCACCGATAGCTACAACGGCTGTTTTAATTTTTCGAGGTTTTACTAATTTATTAATTGCACGTAAGAGTATATCTTTACTTTCAAAATAAGTTAATTTTTTGAACGCGGTTTCTAAATCAAACCAGCCGGCATCTGTAAATCCCTCTTTTGCAAGGGGTATGATTTTTGAAAAATCTGTCTGGAATAAAAAATAAGAGACAATTTTATTTCTTGGTTGATAGTTATCCTCGGGTTGTCTGGCAACGTAGTGAACTTTCCCCAATTTTCCTATTATTTTCATTTTTTTGATAGGAATACCGCATTCTTCATATATTTCGCGGAAGGCTGCTTTCTTTTCGCTCTCTCTTTCAATTCTTCCTTTAGGGAGCAACCATTCACCATTTTTGTAGAGCAATAATACTTTAAACCGTTTGCCGTTTCTTCTTACAACGATCCCTCCCGCTGATTTGATTGTGTTTTGATTTTTCATATAGGTTGTTTTTAACAAAGGAAAACAGGTTAAAAATACTTTTTTTAATTCTAAAGATAATACTAAAATAATAATAGCATTATGTAAATACCTTTTTATTTTTTCGAAAAATTAAAAACCGCCGAGCATCTCGCAAGGCGGTTTTGTTTTGGGTATCCTTCGCTTTTTGGCTTCGGAATACCTTTAGGTTTTGACGCGTTGGTTCGCGCGCCGAGGTCATTTTAAAAGAACGACTTTTTTCGCCTCCGAGATTCCGTCGGCGGTCTGGAGGGTGTAAAAATACAGACCGGAGGAAAATCGCGAGGCGTTCCAGACAGCGGAATGTTTTCCGGCTGACTGTTTTTCGTCAACGAGCGTCGCGACTTTCTGGCCCGCGGCGTTGTAAATGATGATTTTTACTTCGCCTGTCTTGGCCAGAGCGTAGGGGATGGTCGTTGAGGGATTGAAGGGATTGGGAAAGGCATTGCCTAGAGAAAACGCTTTGGGCAGGGATCCTTCGTCCACCTTCACATCTACCACCACCGGCTTGGGGCTGGGGCGGTAGGTTTGCTGGAGATTCGCGCCTTTCATGGGCCAGGCGGTTTGCGCCAGTCCGTGTTCGCCGTTGGTGTCCAGAGCGCAAAGATAGCCAATGGATGGACTTTCTCCAAAGATGTACCCCGATAAATAAAAATACCAGATTCCGGCGGGAGTGATTATCTGGGGCGCTATGGAAACCATAAAATTGCCCGTGGCTTCACTTTTATACACCCAGGCGCAGGTTCCTTTTTCTTCTCCGGTTTTGGCGTTAAAGGCGTAAATGCCAGACACATAGAGAATTCCATCGTTTCCCAACAGAATGGGATTGTTGGCAGTATTCTCTATCTTCGTTTCCCAGATAATATCTCCGTTTTTTGTTGAGAAGGCGTAGATTCTTCCGCTCACGCTGGAGAAATATACCAATCCATCTCCCAAGATCGGAGAAATCCAGAACCCGTCGTAAAACAGATTATCTTTTCGATCGGGTTGGATTATCCCGAGGTCGTTGCTCCAGAGAAGCTCTCCATTCTTATTCAGAGCGTAAACAATGTTGTTTGTCGCTCCAAAATACAGATTTCCTTCTCGGTCAACGACTGGAGGAATAAAGAGGCCCGTTCTTTGGACTTTCCCGTCGGTCAGATAGGTTTCCTCTGTAACCTTGTAATTCCAGAGGTAGATTCCAAACCGATCAAAGGCCTCAATTCCCATAAAATCAAGGTATTTTGAAGAGCCGGAGATTGGCACCAAAAAGTTATAGATGCCATACATCTCTCCGTTGGGTCCCATTGACCACTTGGAGCTGAAATTGCCGTTGCTCCAGGTGTAATCGGCCAGCCGGACTTTGATTGACCAGTTCGGGGTGGCATAGGGAGGGTTATCGGCCTTCATTGAAGCCAATGAGTAGTAATCAACGATTCCCCATTTGGGATCCCAGGTGGGGACATTGAACAAAGGATAGAATTCAAAATCTAATCCCACAAATTCACCGATAGAATCGGTTTCGTATTTTATCCCCCCGTCAGGAGAAACAGCATAGAAATACGGCCGATAAGGATTAGTTGAATTGTGACAGGAAAAATAGGCCCAGCCGTTTTTGCCGACGACTGGCGGAACGGATATCCTGTTTTCCAATTTGATGGCCCATTTCTCTTGGCCATCGGTTCCGACGGCGTAAAGATACTGATAGTCGTGGCCGTCTCCCTGGAAGGGATTAGAAGCAAGATACAACGTCCCGTCTTCCCCCATAACCCAGGAAGTGATTCCTTTGCTACTTGGCTTGGATTTCCAGAGGAGTTTTCCGG
>CAYIFS010000003.1:21698-38181 GCA_964362775.1 uncultured Candidatus Saccharibacteria bacterium | reverse complement strand
TGAGGGGCTTGACAAGGTATAGCGGTCGTGATACAATACTCTATTACTCTATTTCTTTTTCTTTTCCAAACTCAAAAAGGTTCGCGAGTTTTTATTAACTTCCTTTGATCTGTAGGCAATAAAGACCTTTTTACACTATTTTAGGTCTTGGCGGGATTTTGTTTAGTTCTCGGAAGATTTGGCTTCGGCTGGATCTCTCCTCGGCAAAATCTTTACCTTCCCCCCTAGTGGGAAGAGATTGCCTACAGATGAGGGGGAGTTTTTTGTTACTTATTGGTATCCCGTGGTGCGTTACAAATTTATACGAATTTAGCCAGCCGTAGAGTGTAATGTGGTATTCCTTGTTAGTGGTGGGCTGGCTCGCGAATAAATACGAATATACCGGATTATAAAATGCCGAGCCCGAGATTATCCCCGAGATTATCGCGTCCCCACCACGCTCTCCACTTCTTCCAAAGACGTGATGCCTTCCAGCACTTTCAAAACACCGTCTTGGAACATGGAAACGAAATCTTTTTTCTCCAAAAATTCCAAAATTTCCGCGTGGCCCGGAGAAGCGGCGATGAATTTTTCCAGCTCTGTATCTTTTTTAATAATTTCGTAAATCCCAATTCTTCCTTTGAAGCCGATTTTATTGCATTTATCGCAACCTTGAGGTTTGAAAATTTTTGAAAAAGCCGGCGCTTTGACGCTTGAGGGTAATTTTTTTAACGCTTTGGTAATTTTTTCTTTCTCCTCTTCGGTGGAATCAGTCTCTTTTTTACATTCGGGGCAGAGCCGCCGCACGAGCCTTTGGGCGATGGCCAAAGAAAGCGCCGAGGCCACGGTTTTGGGAGTCGCGCCCAGGTCCAGGAACCTCGGCACCGCGCCAGCCGCGTCGTTGGTATGGATAGTGGAAAAGACCAGGTGGCCCGTCAGCGCCGCCTGCAAGGCGATTTCCGCGGTGTCTTTGTCTCGGATCTCGCCCACCATCAAGATATCCGGGTCCTGCCTCAAGGCGGCCCGCAAGCCTTCGGCGAAGGTATAGCCTCGTTCGGTTTCCACCTGGGTTTGAGATATGCCAGCCAGATGATATTCTATTGGATCTTCCAGGGTGATGATTTTAATTTGAGGCCGAGTGATCTCTTTTAAAAAAGCATAGAGAGTCGTGGTTTTTCCCGAGCCCGTCGGGCCGGTCGTGATGATGAGGCCGTTTGGCTGTTTTATCTCTTTCTTAATTATTTCATAGATGTCTTCCCGCAATCCGAGGTCCTTCAGCGTCAAATTGATGCTTTTGGGGTTCAGAAGACGCAAAACCGCGTTCTCGCCTTGGGGCGAGGGGACAAAAGAAGCTCGTACTTCCAATTTCACGCCGTCAATTTCAATCGTGAATCGTCCGTCTTGGGGTTTGTCTTTGATGTTTAGCGCCACGCCGGAAATCAATTTGAGGCGCGAAAGAACCAGGTGAGCCGTTTTTTCATCAAGCGAAGCGATCTCCTGCAGAAGGCCGTCCAAGCGGAAACGAAGGAGTGTTCTATTTTCTTCGTTTTCCAAATGGATATCCGAGGCTTCATTTTGCAAAGCGCCCGCCAAAATCACTTCCAAAATTTGCGACACGCTGGCTTGCTTCAAATTCTCAATTTCCGTTTTTACGTTTTGGACGGTTTTTAATCCTTTCGCGAGTTTTTCCAGAGATAATCTGCTGATCTTTGTTTCGCCCGGTTCTTCTTTCACGGACGGAATATCTTTGTATCTTAAAAAAGCTTTGGCGAGGCTTTTTTGGGAAACAACAAAAAGGGATAGATTAAATCCCTTTTTTTTCAAGTCCTCAATTATTTTCTGGGTGTTTGGCGCCTGCGGGTCAAAAACCGCCACTTTGAGATTTTTTTCATTCTCGCTTTGAAAAACGGCCAGACTCGCGCCGCGCGCGGTTTCTTCTTTGACTATCGCGAGCGCCTCTTGGTCAATGGGGCGGGCGGACAAGTCAAGATAGGGAAGATCTGATTTTTGCGCCGTTTTTTTGGCGCGTTCTTCCGCTTCTTTTTCCCTGACCTCTTCTAATTTTTCCTGGAGATTGTCGGAGTTGGTTTGTTGAGGCATAAAGAAAAACTGAATCTTCAGATTCAGTTTAATTTATCCCCAAGAATTTAGCAAGCTGCGAAGCTGCTCCTTGGCCAGGTTTTGGTCGGTTTTATTGAGGGAAAGGATAAGTTTGTCATTTTTGATCGTCCCTCCGAGCTCTAAGTTTATTTTTTGGAGAAGTTCAGGCTGTTTGGTTTGGATGATCGTCCAGATAAAGCCGGTTTCATCTGTCCAAAGGACAAAATTGGTTTGGATTTCGGGAAAGCATTCGTCTATTTCTTCCAGCACGAAAGACAGGTCTTGCTGGGAAGTTTTCGTGTCGGCAAAATCTTCCTGGGACGCGTAAAGCCAAGCGATGTTTTTTTCTTCGTTAAAATCAATTTGGCTTAAGATTCGGCCCCAGAGGCGCACTTTATTCAAAGGCTTGGTTTTATAAAGATAGCGGATTATTTCTTCCTGGTTGCCGCCTTGGCTGATCAAAATTGAAGCCAGATTGAGCGCTTGGGGGGAAGTTTTTGAATTTTGAAAACTGTGAGTTTTGACGATTAAGCCGCAAAGCAGGGCCGTGGCCGAATTTTCATCAATCAGGTCTTGGCCCAGATTTTGAATAAGTTCAAAGACCAATTGACTGCAGGAAGCGGCGACCGGATCCACGAGATTCACCGCGCCGAAGTTTTCGTTGCTGGCTTTCGGGTCAATGTTTAAAATGGGTTTGTTGAAAAAAAGTTCGGCGTTCTCTCCAAATATCCGGCCGAGCGACTCCAGGTCCGGCGCGTCCAAGGTGATGATCAGGTCATATTTTTGCGGGCCGCTTTCAAGCTTGATGTCTTTTTCTTCAATGGCCTCGGGGGAAGAGAGAAAGATTTTTAAAATGTTTTCTTCCGTCTCGTAGCGGAGGCGGGATATCTTTCTCTGGTTCGTGTCAACGGAAATTATGAAATCGCGCAACGAAGAGATCTTGTTTTTTAAATTCTCGTTGCCCAAAAGAAATTTCAGTTTCTCCGGCACGCTTTCTTGGCAGACCAGGTCGCTTTTTTTAGCCAGTTTTTTCAGGGTCGCGTCCAGGGCCAGGGCCGAACCCAAAGAATCGCCGTTCAGATTCTGGGGCAGGGCGATCAAAATGTTTCTGCTTTTTTGGATGATTTCCGCTGCTTGTTTTTGAGTTGAAAGCATGGCAAAGGTTTAAAACAGATAAAGATTAAGATAATTTAGCTTAATTCAAAAAAAGGGTCAAGCCCCCTCACATGAAAAAGAAAGTTTTTAATTTGCGAGCCAGGCTCGCCTTCTTTTTCATGTGAGGGGTCAAGATATTGACAAAAGATGTAGATTTGGTATAATAAGAATGGATGAAAAATGGCCTATTTTAGAGGGGAAATGGTGAGTTCTTAAACAAGGAGGCAGAAAATGGAACGGAGAACAAGGGTAAAGACCAAGAAAAGCTGGTCTGATTTTTTGATGGCCAGCGGTATCCTTATTGGCGCAATAATCGTCATCTGTGTGCTGATTTGTTCCGGCTGCAGTATGGCGCCCCGCGCTGTCCGAGTCCAGGCCGCCGCGATTCAGCCCGATGAAACAGGGCTGGTGGATGTGGTGTTCGTGAATCCCAACTTGGGAATTTACGGCCACGTCTTCATGTTTGACGGGAATGAAGAAGTAAAAATCATTCCCGACGCACGCACGCGTGGCTGGATGTTTAATCGGCCCGCCATTGCCGAGTTTAAAATTGACCCGGCGTATGGCTTAAACTGGTGGAAAGAGAAATGGTTTAAACTTCCCATCAATCACACTTACACTCTCTTTGTGGTCGGCGAAAGATTTTGGGGAGCAATAGTTGATCGGCCTTATGCTTATTTTCTGCGGACCGGCGACAATCCTTTTGCTTCTCAATACTGGCGCCATTCGCCGCGAGGTGGGCTCGTGAACTGCGGCGGTTTTCTACAACTGCCTACTTTCTATAATTATTCCGGACCGATGAATTTGGAGATTGTTATTACGCCCGGCGATTATATGGAAGCAGGTTTCCATACGGTCGGTAAAATTTTCGGCGGGAGGTGAAAAATGCTGAAAAAAATCATTTTTTGCCTCGTGATCCCGGCGCTGATTTTTATCATCTGCGGCTGCGCGCCGCAAGTAATGATTCTCGGCCAGCCGGAAGGACCGCGGGTGATATTTGTCCGGAGCGATGAACCGATCATTGTTCCGGGCGATTCTTTGCTGACACCGACCGCGCGCGAGATTCTGGCAAAACCGTTTGCCGAATTCAGGCCGGATCCCTGCAAGGGAATAATTAAGAATTATTCTTCGCAGATCATCGTCTGGGTTTGGCTGAACGGAATGTCCGATAAAGACCCGGATTTCAAGCTTCTGCCCCAGCAGGCGATGACGGTCTACGCGCCGGTGGGAGCGTTGAAAATCTACGCCGAAGCGGTTCAAAAAACCGCTTACGGTTGGAGGAAAATCGGAAGTTTCAGCCGCGAACAGCTGATTTCCGCTTATGCCTGGAACGCCAACGATTTTAATTGGCGTTGCTACCTCAATGATTATGATTTCCCGGGCATGCGATAACGTTCTTTCTTTATTTATGATGCCGGGCAGAAAACTCTGTCCGGCTTTTTTTATTCAAATAAAGCGGATATAATAAATCTATGGAATTTATCACTCAAAATCCTTCTGAAAACAAGGCGGTTATTCGGGAATTGGTCAAGGGCTGGGAGAATAAAAAACGTTCCGGCGCTTTGGTTTTGGGCCTGGAAGGGGATTTGGGAAGCGGTAAAACCACCTTTTTACAGGGCATGACCGAAGCTTTGGGCGTCAAAGAAAAAGTTTTAAGTCCGACGTTTGTCATTATGAAAAAATACGGAATTCCCGCCAACCCATGCGGATTTAAAAATTTCTATCATTTTGATTTTTATCGCCTGGAAGATTCCAAAGAAATTTTGGCGTTGGGATTTGAAGAAATAATAAAAGGAAAAAAAAATTTGGTGGCGATTGAATGGGCGGAGAAGATAAAAGATATTTTGCCCAAGGACGCGATTTGGCTGAAATTTGAGCACTTGGGAGAAGAGAAAAGAAAGATAAAAATTATTGTATGAAGAAATTAATTTTAATTGACGGCCATGCCTTGGTGCATCGCGCCTATCACGCCCTACCCCCGCTTTCCACGGGACAAGGGGAATTAGTGAACGCGGTTTTCGGTTTTTCTTCCATTCTGCTCAAAGTTTTGAAAGATCTTCGGCCCGATTATATCGTGGCCACTTTTGATCTGGCCGGCCCGACTTTCCGCCACGAAAAATTTGAAGAATACAAGGCGACGCGCGTCAAAGCGCCGGACGAGCTTTACGCCCAGCTGAAAAGGGTGAAAGATGTTTTGAGCGCTTTCAATGTTCCTTTTTTTGAAAAGGAAGGATTTGAGGCGGACGACCTGATTGGCACGATCGCCCGCCAAGTCAAAAAAGAAAAACAAAAAATTGAAACAATCATCGTGACCGGAGATTTGGATACTCTTCAGCTGGTGGATGATACCACCAAGGTTTTCACTTTAAAAAAAGGCGTTAAAGATACCATTATTTATGACGCCAAAGCCGTCAAAGAGCGCTTTGATTTAGGGCCGGAGCAGATGAACGATTATAAAGGGCTAAAGGGCGATCCGTCCGACAATATTCCGGGCGTGCCGGGCATCGGGGAAAAAACCGCGACGGAGCTTTTAAAAAAATACGGCAGCCTTGAAAAATTGTATGAAGAATTGGAAAAGACGGCGAAAAGCAAAAAACCGGCTTTGAAAAACAAAAAACTTTATGACAAGTTAACGGAATTCAAGGATCAAGCGTTTTTTTCCAAGTATCTGGCCACGATAAAAACCGACGTGCCGATAAAATTCAATCTGAAAGAAGCGGTCGCCCGCGATTTTGAAAAAGAAAAAGTGATAAAACTTTTCAAGGAGCTCGGTTTTTACAGCTTGGTCAGCCGTTTGCCCGAGGACTTTGGCCGCGGCGCGGCGCCAGAAAAAATTGAGGAAGCGGGAGCGGTGGGAAGCGAAGTTTTGGAAAAAATAGAGCAGGCGTACCGGGACGGCGCGCTTTCGCCGAAAATTTTTGAACTGGAAAAAAAACTGGCGCCCGTCATTTCCAAAATGCAAAAAAACGGCATCAAAATAGATGTTTCTATTTTGAAAAAGATCGGTAAAGAAGTCGCTCAAAAGATCGGGGAACTGGAAGAAAAGATCTATGATTCGGCCGGCAATCATTTTAATATCGCTTCGCCCCAACAGCTTTCGGATATGCTTTTCAATAAATTAAAGATTTCCGTCAAAGGCCTCAAAAAAACGCCGGGCAAAGTGATCTCTACCGCCGCGCCCGAACTTTTGAAACTTCAGGGAGAGCATCCGGTCATTGATCTTATTTTGGAACATCGGGAATTAGCCAAATTGAAAAATACTTACATTGATACTTTGCCCGAGCTTCTCGGGCCGGATGGCCGTCTGCACACAACTTTTGACCAGCTGGGCGCGGTCACCGGCCGGCTTTCTTCCAAAAATCCCAATCTTCAGAATATTCCCATAAAATCAAAATTGGGGAATGAAATTCGGAAAGCGTTCGTGGCGGAAAAGGGGCATAAACTTTTAGCAGGCGATTATTCACAGATCGAGCTCCGGGTCGTGGCGTGCCTGGCGCATGATGAAAAAATGATCCAAGCCTTGAAAGCGGGGCAGGATATTCACTTGATCACCGCGGCCGAAGTTTTTGAAGCGCGGCCGGAAGAAGTTTCGGCCCAAATGCGGAATATGGCCAAAGTTTTGAATTTTGGTGTGATCTATGGCATGAGCGTGCGCGGCTTTGCGCAGGCCGCCAAAGTGACAAACGAGCGGGCCAAAGAATTCATTGATAAATATTTTGAAGAATTTTCCGGCGTGGCTCGGTTTCTAGAAAGAACGAAAAAAGAAGCGTCGGAAAAAGGATTCGTCCAAACGCTTTTTGGCCGCAAGCGTTTTATTCCGGAGATCAATTCTTCGGTTTGGAATTTAAGGGCTTCGGCCGAACGGATGGCGATCAATATGCCGGTTCAGGGCACGGCGGCCGACCTGATAAAAATGGCGATGGTGGAAATAGCCGGTAGCCAATCGCTAATTGCTGATTGTAAGATGCTATTGCAGGTGCATGATGAGTTGATTTTTGAAGTGCCGGAAGAAAAAGTCAGTGAAGCGGCCAAGGAAATCAAAAAAATAATGGAAAATATCTATCAGTTGGAAGTGCCGCTTTTGGTGGAGATGGAATCGGGCGATAATTGGGGAGAGTTGGAGAAGCTAAAAATTAATGATTAGCAATTAACAATGAAAAAGAAAATAAGAAAATATTTTCCGATAATTTTATTTCTGGCGATAGTGGGCGCCGGTTTTATTTGGATATTTTCCCAGCCCGGCACGATCTTAAATATTTCAGGTTTTACTTCGCCCCGGCCTTCGCCCACGCCCGAAATGGAAAAAAGTCCTTTGAGCGGATTGCCTTGCGAGAACGCGAAAGAGAGACCGATTGCCGCAATGCTCGGAAGCGACGAGATCGGCCGGCCGCTTTCGGGACTCGCGGCGGCGGACTTGGTTTTTGAAATGCCGGTCATCACCGGCGGCATTAACCGCTTGATGGCGGTCTATCTTTGCGAGGAGCCCAAGGAGATTGGTTCGGTCCGTTCGGCCCGCCACGATTTTATTCCTTTGGCCAGGGGGGTAGACGCGATCTTCGTCCACTGGGGCGGGTCTCATTTCGCGTTGGATAAATTGGACAAAGGGATAATGGATAATTTAGACGCCTTAAAAAATCCTTTTGACGCTTTTTGGCGGAAGACCGGTGTCGCGGCGCCTTTCAACGGATTCAGTTCTTTCAAAGAATTGAAAAACGCGGCCCAAAAACTCGGTTATCGCCTGGAAGGAAATTTTGAAGGTTATCCGCGCTTGGAAAATTTTTCTTCTTCCGCCACTAGCACCAAAGTTTTAACCATCGGCTACCCCGGTCAATTTCAGGTGGAATATCAATACAGCCCCGTGACCAACAATTACGCGCGTTTCCGGGGCGGCACCAAAGAAATGGATAAAAATACCAAAACCCAGGTTCTGGCGAGCAATGTGGTTTTGATGACCGCTTTTTCCCGCCAGATAGAGGGACAGTATAATGACGTGGATGTGGAGGGGCAAGGAAACGCGGTCGTTTATCGAAACGGCGAAAAGATAAAAGGCGTTTGGAAAAAAGATATAAAGAACCAAGCCAGCAAGCTGTTTTTTTACGACGAGAAAGGCGAGGAGATAAAATTCGTGCCCGGGCAGATCTGGGTGGAGGTGGTGGAGCCGGGGACGAGGATAACATACGAATAAAGATGCGAATTTGATGCGGATTATGCGAATAACGAATAAAACAATTATTGAGGCGGAATTATGTTATAAATTAAACGGTCTATTTTTTGAGATCCAGAATCGGCTGGGAAGGTATTTTACCGAAAAACAATATGCCGAGGCCTTGGAAGAATTATTAAAAGAAAAGAGAATTATTTATGAGAGAGAAAAAGAAATACCAATAATTTTCGGCAACAGAAAATTAGAAGGAAATAAAGTAGATTTTTTAATTGAAAACAAAATTTTAATTGATGTAAAAGCTAAAAAATTTATCACTCGAGAAGATTTTTTACAGATGCAAAGATATTTAAAAGCGGCAAATTTAAAACTTGGTTTAATCGCAAATTTCAAAAGCGTTTCGGTAGAAATTAAAAGAGTAATTAATTCCAGCGCCAAGCAATGATTCGCATTATTCGCATAAAATTCGTTCTTAAATTTGAATGATATACTTTTTTTACGGGCCGGACGATTTCCGGCTGAAAGAAAAACTTGATTCAATGATTAGGGAATATAAAGCCAGACATCAAGGCGGTTTGGATCTGGCAATTTTTGATTTTGAAGAGACCGATTTTGAGAAATTCCGGATTTTTTTTGAATCTTATTCCATGTTCTCCGAAAAAAAACTCGGGGTGGTGAGAAATCTTTTTGTCGCCTCCGCGGACAAGAGAGAAAAATTCCTGGATTTTTTGAAAAAAAGCGGTTTGGCCAAAGACAAAGAATCTTTTCTGGCGCTGGCGGAAAATCTGAAACCGATGGAAGAAAAAAAGAGAACGACCAAATACGTTTTTTCCGATGAAATTTCAAAAGATATTTTTTCCTTTTTAACGGCTAAGCCCTCCCTGGCCGAGGAATTTGAGATTTTGCAGGGAATAAAGCTGGAGAATTGGATCAAGAAACGGGTGGAAAAAGAAGGAGCCAAGATTAATGATCGGGCAATTAAAAAACTGGTTGAATTCGCCGGCGCCGACCTCTGGCGGCTCAAGGGCGAGATAGAAAAATTGGCCAGTTTTCGCTCGGGCGAATTGATTCTTGAAAAAGACGTGGATGAGCTGGTTGATTCCCGGGTGGAAACGGATATTTTTAAAACCGTGGACGCCTTGGCGAGTCGGCAAAGGGCGATCGCTTTTCGGCTTTTACGTCGGCATCTGGCAAAGGGAGAATCGGAACTTTATCTTTTAAGCATGTTGGCTTATCAATTCCGGAATCTCTTGGTCGTCAAAGACCAGACGGAACGGGGCGAGCCGTTCTACGCGCTTCAAAAAAAATTAAAAATGCACCCGTTCGTTCTGAAAAAAACTTTTGACCAATCAAAGAACTTTTCTTTCGGGGCGCTCAAAAAGATCTACGAACGCCTGGAAGACATAGATCAGGCTATCAAAACCGGCCGTCTGGAAGGTCAAGCCGCGCTGGATCTTTTGGTGGCGGAAATCGCGGGGTAGTTTTTTAAACCAAAAACCGCTCCCGCAATCCGCCAACTGGCGGAGCGGGGCGGTTTTTGGTTTGCCGAGAATTATTTTTTGTTGACGAGTTTCATCAGCTGCGATTTTTTCCGGCTGGCGTTGTTTTTTTTGATGACGCCGCGCCTGCGCGCTTTATCAATGGCTTGGCAGGCTGACGGAACCAATTTTTTCGCTTCGTCAATCTTGCCGGCTGACGCCAGTTTTTGGGTTTTCTTTATCAGGTCTTTCATTTTTTTTGAGCGTTCGCGGTTCAAATCGTAGCGCTTTTGGCCTTTTCTTAATTCTTTTTTAGCTGATTCTTTGATAGGCATGGATTCAAGATTTTATTGCCTGAGCGAAGCCCCGCAGCTGCGGGGCGTAGTCGAAGGCTTTTAAGAATAAACCCTTCGACAAGCTCAGGGAATAAGTAATTGATTATTAATGTCATTATACAGGCTTTTTCTTTTTTGGCAAGTTTTTGACCAGTTTTTCAATGATCTGGGGCCGGTCGCCCGCGGGCTGGAATGGGGCGATTAATTTGAATTTAGGCATAATAATTGAAAATAGGCGTTAGGTGGAGTAAGATATTAATGAGGTTTTTGATTTTTTAATTTTGAATTTTTATGATTTCCACACTTGAAGGAAAGGTTTCCCTTAAAGCCGAAAAGTACGCGATTTTGGACGTTAACGGCATCGGCTACAAAATTTGGTGTTCCGAAAAAACTTTATCAAAAATACCACAGATTGGACAGAGCGTAAAGCTCTACACCTATCTTTCGGTCAAAGAAAATGGCTGGGATCTGTTCGGTTTTTTGAGCTTTGAAGAAGTGGAGCTTTTGGAACTTTTGATCATGATCCCGGGCATTGGGCCGAAAACCGCGGCCAATATTTTGTCGGGCGCTTCGGTGGAAGATTTACAGGAAGCTATCGTGCTTGGGGATGAAACGATCCTTTCGCGGGTTTCGGGCATCGGCAAAAAAGTGGCGCAAAAGATCGTGATAGAACTTAAATCAAAAGTAAAGAAACTTTCCAAAGGCGCGGGCGATAAATTCCGCGTGGCCGACGACATTGAAATTATTGACGCGCTGGTGACGCTCGGCTATAAAGTTTACGAGGCGCGCGAGGCGTTGAAACAAGTACCAGAGACCGTTAAAGGCGTGGAAAATCGGGTGAAAGAAGCGTTGAAGAGATTGGGGAAAAAATGACGCGAAGCGTCATCCTGACCCAGCCTTGGCGGGGGAAGGATCTCGCGGGATCCGCCCAGGGCGGAGACCCGCGCAGCGAACTCAA
Source organism: uncultured Candidatus Saccharibacteria bacterium (assembly GCA_964362775.1). GTDB lineage: Bacteria > Patescibacteriota > Minisyncoccia > Portnoybacterales > GWB1-42-6 > GWB1-42-6. Next base: position 27,015 of record CAYIFS010000003.1, on the reverse strand, counting down.
TAGATTCTTCGTCCCGCTACGCGGGACTCAGAATGACAAATCTTTTCTTATGGAAATAAACAAACAAAACTGGAACAATTTTATTCTCGCCAACGGCGGGAGTTTTTTGCAATCCTTTGAATGGGGCGAGTTTCAGGAAAAATTCGGACGGCGGGTTTTTCGATTTTCAAATTGTCATCCCGAATACCGAAACAAGTTCGGCACAGGTTTTATTTCGGGATCTCAAGAGGCCCTGAAACAAGTTAAGGACGACAAGATAGAATGGTGTGCTCAATTTGTTGAAATGACAATTCCGATAATCAAGAAAAAATATTGGTATTGCCCAAGAGCTCCGCTCTTGGGAGTTCAAAGTTTAGAGTTTAAAGTTCAAAGTTTGAAAGAGCTTATTAAAATAGTCGGTGAATCAGCCAGAAAAGAAGGAGTTTTGTTTTTTCGGATTGGGCCGGAATGGACCATTCTTGATTGTCATTCCGGGCTTGACCCGGAATCTAGAAATCCTGGATCCCACATCAAGTGTGGGATGACAGAAGATATAACAATATTAACAGGATTGGGTTTTAAACAGATCCATTACGATATTGAACCTTCGCAGACTTTAGTTTTGGATATCGTTAAACCCGAAGAGGAGCTTTTGGCGGAAATGCACGAAAAATGGCGTTATAACATCCGCTTGGCCGAACGCAAAGGCGTGAAAGTGAAAATGGTTTCGGCCGGGGACAGCGATTTTGAAAAATATTTTGAAGAATTTTATCGGCTGGTTTCCGAAGGCACTTCGATGCGCCATCAGATCAAGCATCACCCGAAAGAATATTACAAAAAACAATTACAGATAAATAACTCCACCCAGCCTCCCCTTAATTTAAGGGGAGGAGAGGAGGAGTTAAAGTTTACACTATTTATCGCCGAATACGAAAATAAAGTTATTGCAGCCAATATAGTAGTGGTATTCGGCAGCTGCGCGACTTATCTGCACGGCGCCACAAGCAATGAAAACCGTGAAGTCATGGCGCCGCATCTTTTACAATGGGAGCAGATAAAATATGCCAGGCAGCAAGGCTGCGCCGAATACGATTTTTTCGGCATCGTAAACGAACACACCCTGGATAAACGCGGAGCGTCTTGGGAGGGCTTCACGCGTTTTAAAAAGGGCTTCGGCGGGCGAGAAGAAAATTACATCGGTTATTTCGATTATCCGTTGGATAAATTTTGGTATTTTATTTATAGGTTAGTACAAAAGCTTAGGAGATGAAAGAACTGCTTAAAAAACTTATCCCCGATTTTATTCTTTACTGGTATCATTGGAAACTGGCGTTTTTAGGGGTGTTGGTTTATGGTTTCCCTTCGCGAAAATTGAAAGTGATTGGGGTGACGGGGACAAAGGGGAAATCAACGGTGGTGATTTTGGCAGGGAAGATATTAAATGAGGCGGAGAAGATAAATCCCCCACAACCCCCCTTTACGAAAGGGGGGAGAAAAACAGGGTGGATTTCGTCGCTGACGATAAATGATGGGAAAAAGGAAATAATGAATCCGTATCACATGACCATGCCGGGGAGATTTTTTATTCAGAAGACCTTGGCGCGGATGGTGAAAAACGGTTGCCAGTACGCGTTGGTGGAGGTAACGAGCGAAGGGATAAAACAACACCGGCACCGGTTTATCAAATGGGCGGGCGCGGCTTTTTTGAATTTGGCGCCCGAGCACCTGGAAGCGCACGGCGGATTTGAAAAATACCGGCAGGCGAAAGAAAAATTATTCGCCGCCGCGGCGAATAATAAAGAAAGTTTCGGGGTCTATAATTTGGATGATGAAAACGCGGAATGGTTTTTGGAATACCCGATAAATAAAAAATACGGATATTCTTTAGACCCCTCAACAAACTTAAAAAATAACTCACCCCAACCCTCTCTTAATATAAGAGAGGGAGGAGAAGAAATTCCCCCTCTTAATTTAAGAGGGGGCGAGGGGGAGCTAAATAGATTTCAGATTTCCAGTATTCAATTATCAGCCAACGGCAGTAGTTTTGAGATTGAAGATACAAAATTTAAAACCAATCTGCTCGGCGAATTCAATGTCTATAATTGCGCCGCGGCCGCGATCATCGGGCAGGCGTGCGGCGTGGATCTGGAAATCGCGGCGCGGGCGTTAGCTAAAATCAAATCAATTCCCGGGCGTTTGGAAATCATTAATGAAGGTCAGGATTTTACGGTCGTGGTTGATTTGGCCCACACTCCCGATTCTTTTGAAAAAGTTTTCGCGCTGTTCAAAAACTTACCCCATAATAAAATCATTTCCGTTTTTGGCGCGGCGGGCGGCGGCCGCGACAAATGGAAACGGCCGAAACTGGGCAAGATCGCTTCGCAAAATTCAGACCAGATTTTCATTACCAATGAAGACCCTTATAACGAAGACCCGCTCAAGATCGCGGATGATATTCTGGCGGGTTGTGATAAAAACAAAGCGGATATTGTTTTGGATCGGGATGAAGCGATCGGACGGGCTCTGAAGATGGCCAGAACCGGAGATATTGTTTTGGTCCTTGGTAAGGGGACTGAACAGACCTTGGTCATCGGCGACAAAAAATATCAGTGGGACGACCGGGAAGCGGTTCGCGAAAAATTGCGCGGATTGATTTCAGGGACTTGCGCGATAAAAAGGCGGTGATATAATAAAAAAGCGGTTGAGGCAACCGCAACCGCGAGCGGCAAGACACGAGTACCCCGCATGAGAGAGACAGAAGAAGCTTAAGGAAAGGTCTCCTTTTAGGGTTCATACCCCTATTCTTCTTCCGGTTCGATTCCGGCTTCTGTCTCTTAAAAAAGCACATTGCGGCAAATAAAAACCCCCGAAAAATTCTTCGGGGGTCTTTTTTTTCTTGGTTTATTTTATCGCGCTAACGCGATTTCGGTTTCTTCTTCGGCCGAGATTTCGGCCCTAGGGGAAGGAGTGAATGGCGGCTCGTCGCAGATCGGGCAACGGTCTCCGTTGCCTTGGATCGGACAGCCGCAATGGACGCAATGCCCGGGCCAGTGGGTATCTGGGTCAATGAATCTTGACGCCATCTCTGTCTCCTTTCTGAAAAAGAAAAGAACTTGGAGGTTAATACTATAATTATATCACCACAAAACCTGTTTGTCTGGGAGTTTTGTTTCGGCTTTTTTCATTTAGCGTTTAAATGGTATAATGGAAATGAAACAAAACAGATGAAAAATTACGCTTCCAATCGCGCGGGCAAAGGGAAAACCGCGTATCGCACGCCGAGCGTTTTCCGGCATAGAAAGTGTCGGGAAACGGTAAAATATAAGAGGGGAGAAGAAAAAGGATTATCTATTAGTAATATTCGTAATAATTAGTAAATTAGTAGGGTTCCATGAAAATAAAATTCTGCGGCGGGGCCGGGGGGATCGTGACCGGCTCCTGCTACCTGATTGAAACCAAGGGCAAAAAAATTCTGGTGGATTGCGGTTTGTTCCAGGGCTCAAAAGAAATTGAAGCCAAGAACCGCGAGCCGTTTTTGTTTGATCCCAAAGAGGTTAATTTCGTTTTGATCACGCACGCGCATCTGGATCACATCGGCCGCCTGCCCCAGCTGATCAAGGCCGGATTTTCCGGAAGAATTTTTGCCACGCCGCCGACCGTGGATTTCACGCGAATAATTTTGGAAGACAGCGTCCGGGTTTTGGAAGAAAAATCGCGCCGGGCGGGAGTTCTGCCGGTTTTCGCCCAGAATGAAGTGGAACACGCGATGAAGCATTTTGAGGCGGTGGAGCATAATGAAACAAGGAAGCTGGCCTGGGGCTTGTCTTTTAAATTTCAGGACGCGGGCCATATTTTGGGTTCGGCGGTCATTACGCTTGAAAGCGAAGGCAAAAAATTGGTTTTTTCGGGGGACTTGGGCAACGGGGTGATGCCGCTGACTCCGCCTCCGGCGGTTTTGAGCGAAGCGGATTTTGTTTTTTTGGAATCAACTTACGGCGACCGGAACCATGAAGCCATTTCGGAAAGCCGGGGGATCATTGAAAACGCCGTGGAAGACGCCGTGGCGCAAAAAGGCGTGCTTTTGATCCCAAGCTTCGCCTTGGAAAGAGCTCAACAAGTTATTTATCATTTAAACGATCTGGCCGAAAGGCATAAAATCCCTGCTTTACCGGTTTTCGTGGATAGTCCTCTGGCCAACGCCGCCACGGAAATTTATCGGCGTTATTCCAAATATTGGAGCCAGGAAGCGAAAGAAAAGAAAACTTCCGGCGACGATATTTTCGCTTTTCCGGGTTTGCGTTTTACGAGTTCGGGCAAAGAATCAAAAAAGATCAACGAAATTGAACCGCCCAAAATTATCATTGCGGGTTCGGGCATGTCGCAGGGCGGGCGGATCTTGCACCACGAAGTAAGATACCTTTCGGGCAAGAACAACATTTTATTGCTCGTGACGTATCAAGCGCCGGGGACGCTCGGCCGGGAACTGGCGGACGGTAAAAAGACGGTGGAAATTTTGGACCAAGAAACAGAAGTTTTGGCGCGGGTGGAAAAAATCTCCGGCTATTCTTCGCACGCGGACCAGCGGTTTTTGATGGATTGGGTCAGAAATTTTCAAAAAGGAACTTGTTTGAAAGATGAAAAAAAATCAGGCTGTTTGAAAAAAGTTTTTGTGGTTCACGGCGAAGAAAAATCGTCAATGACCCTCGCGAGTTTGATCCGCGACGAAATAGGCATTGAATCCCAAACACCGAAGATCGGCGAAGAAATAATAATTTAATTTTAAAAATATGGAAGAAGCTTCAAAAAGCTACCAAAAATACAAAATTTGCGTTTCGGGAGCGGCCCGCACTGATTGTTGCGAGCCCGGAACAATGGAAAAGACCAAGGAGCTGGGCCGGCAGATCGTGGCGCAAAACGGCGTGGTGCTGACCGGCGCCACCACCGGCGTGCCTTATTGGGCGGTGATCGGCGCCAAGGAAAGCGGCGGAATTTCCATCGGTTTTTCGCCGGCTTCGTCGGAAGCCGCACATATCAAAACCTATCACTTGCCCGTGGACTATTACGATGTTTTGATCTACACCGGTTTTGAATACGCGGGCCGTAATTTGATCTTGACGCGGGCTTCGGACGCGGTGATCATCGTTTGTGGGCGGCTCGGCACGCTTAACGAGTTTACCGTCGCCTTTGAAGATCAAAAACCCATTGGCATTTTGACGGACACGGGCGGCATGGCGGACGAGATCAAAGGGATCGTGGGAAAAGGCAATCGGGGGCCCGGAAAGATCGTTTATGATTCGGATCCGGAAAGCTTAGTAAAAAAGTTATTGGAAATAGTGAA
>CAYIFS010000003.1:12144-21598 GCA_964362775.1 uncultured Candidatus Saccharibacteria bacterium | reverse complement strand
AAGGAGGTGATAAAGATGGCGGAAGAAAAAATCGGCAAGATCACTCATTATTTTGGCGGCGTCGGCGTCGGCATCGTTGAGCTTTCCAAAAACTTGAAGGTCGGGGACAAGATCAAGATCAAAGGAGCGAATCATGAAGTTGAAGAAACTGTCAGTTCCATGCAAGTTGATCGGCAGCCCGTGGAAGAAGGCCGGCCGGGGCAGGAGGTAGGTATCAAAGTTTCAACCAAGGTTCGGGAAGGCGATGAAGTTTTTAAAATGGAATAATCATTAAAAAAATGGAAGAAAATAACCAAAATATTTTTCCTCAAAAAGAGGCGGAAAGTTCCGCGTCCGCACCCACGCCCGTTCCTGCGCCGCCGGTCGTGGTTGAAATCGTGGTGCCGGAAAAAGAAATAGGCGAGTTCTCTTTGAAAAAGTGGGGGTTGGCGGGAATTTTGATCGCGGTCTTAAATCCGGTTTTCGCGGGATTGATCTTTGGGGCGCTTCTTTTGACTGAGCCAAAATTGAAAAAACTTGGCGCGGTCGTGACGGTAATCTCAATCGCTTGGGGCGTGGTTTCTTATTTTTTGATCCAAAAATACTGGAGTGTTAGCGCCAATTTTTAGGGAGTTTAATCTTTTATGGTCATTAAAAACCACAAATTTTTGTTCGCTTTGGCGACGATGGTCGGCACGGTCGTAGGGGTGGGAATTTTCGGCATTCCTTTCGCCCTATCTCAATCGGGATTTTTTGTCGGCGTTTTTTATCTGGTTTTTATCGGGCTTTTTGTTCTGTTCATTCATTTGGCGTATTTGGAAATAATTTTACGGACCAATGAATCGCATCGGCTTGTGGGCTACGCCTCAAAATATCTTGGCCGGGGAGCCAAGAAATTGGCAACTTTGGTCGTTCTGGTGGAATATTACGGTTCGTTGCTCGCTTACGTGATCATCGGCGGCGAATTCTTAGGCTTGATTTTTTCCCGTTGGTTGAATTTGCCGGATTTTTTCTGGTCTCTTTTATTTTTCGCTTTGGGGGCAGCGGCGATCTTTCTCGGTTTGAAAACCGTGGCCAGAAGCGAGTTTTTTATGACGGCTCTTTTGCTTTTTGTCATGGGTCTTTTGGCTTTTAAAGGGGGAAGCGGAGTGGCGCTGGAAAATCTTTTAACCTTTGACGCTTCAAAATTTTTCTTGCCCTACGGCATAATTTTGTTCTCTTTGGCGGGTTCGGTCGCGGTGCCGGAAGTTCGGCAAATTATGATCGGCGAAGAACGAAAAATAAAGAAAGCGGTGGTTTGGGGAACGATAATTCCGGCCGTCATTTATTTTGTTTTTGCCTGGGTTGTCCTTGGCGTTTCGGGCGCGGAAACCTCACGGGAAGCGATCAAGGGATTGATTCCTTTTTTGGGGCCGGAAGTGATTTTGATCGGGGCGGTTTTCGGGATCCTGGCGATCTTCACCTCGTTCACCGTCCTGGGCTTGAATTTGAAACGGGTTTATCAGCTTGATTGGCGTTTGAAAAAAAACATTTCTTTTTTGCTGGCTTGCGCCGTGCCACTGGTCTTGTTTCTGGCCGGCCTTAAAAATTTTATTTTGATCATTGGTTTTTTAGGCGTGGTAGCCGGCGGGTTGGATTCAATTTTGACGGTTTTGATCTATCTGCGAGCCAAAAAACAGGGCGACCGCCGGCCGGAATTTTCTCTCAAATGGGGAAGGCTTTGGGCGGGCCTGGCTATTTTGCTTTTTTCTCTCGGCATAATTTATCAGTTCGTTTATTGGGTCGGCTAAGATGCCCGGTAGTGAAAATTTGACAGGTTATCTTTTCTTAAAAAAACTTGCCAGCTTTTTACAACCTCTGCTAACGAGAAGAGTTTAATAAACATTTGGAGGTTTAATTATTAAGTCAAATTTCTACTATCGGGGATGAAAAAATACTTGGAAAAGCTGGAAAAATTCGTTTTCTACCTTTTGGTTTTTTCCGTGCCTTGGCAATTGAGGCACATTTTTTTTGTCTGGGGCAACGGCTTTAATGAATGGCAAGGAATTTATCTTTACGCGACCGATATTTTGGTTCTGGTCCTTTTGGTTTTATGGGCTTGGCGAAGCCGAAAATTATTGAAGCCGGACAATTCGGAAAAAGCGCTTTTGGTGTTTTTATTTTTTAGCGCGTTGTCGCTTTTTGCCGCTCAAAATTTCTGGCTGGGATTTTACAGTTTTGGAAAGTTGCTTGAATTCGCTTTTTTGTTTTTGTATTTGAAGCGCAATTTCCCAAAAATTTTTGACGCGCAGAGATTCTGGTTGGTCTTTGGCGCCGGCGCGGTTTTGCAGAGCTTGATAGCGATAGCGCAATTTTTGAAACAGGGAAGTCTGGGATTGAAATTTTTAACCGAAAGTCCATTGGCACCCGACCTTGCGGGCGCGGCCAAGATCGTTCTGGACAACGAAAAAATGATCCGCGCTTACGGTCTGACGCCGCATCCCAATATCTTGGCCGCGATCTTGGCCGCGGCAATTTTTGGAATGGGATATTTGTTTTTGAGGAATTATCGATTATTTGTCATTCCCGCCCCGCATCAAGTGCGAGGTAAACTGGAAGCGGGAATCCACCCCGCAGTTGCGGGGCGGGTCAAGCCCGGGATGACAGAAAAGAAGAGATTAGCTCTTTTTATTCTTGTCCTTTTCTTTTTAATCTTTGCCTTGTTTTTAACTTTTTCGCGCGCGATCTTGGTTCTGGAATTTTTCTTTTTTCTTCTCTGGCTTATTTTTCTTTGGCGGATCTCCGAACTTAAAAAGCCGCTAAAAATTCTTTTTGGGATTTTTGTTATATGTTATATGTTTTTTGTTGTCTGTTTTTGGCCTTTTCTTTCCGTCCGTTTTTCCGACCTTAAAACCGGCGAACAAGCGGTGGACTTACGGCTGTTTTTAAACGAAGCCGGTCTGGATATTCTAAAACAAAACCCGATTTTGGGCGCGGGCCAAGGAAATTTTGTTTTCACTTTGAGCCAAAAATTTCCCGATTTGCCCGCGTGGCAATTCCAACCCGTTCATAATATCTATCTTTTAATTGCAGCTGAAACCGGCCTCTTGGGTTTGCTTGCTTTTTTGGCGTTTTTGTTCTTAACTTTAAAAAGCGCCTGGCAAAAAAGGAATGATTTGTTCGTTTTTTCTTTATTGTTTCTTCTTTATTGTTTATTGTTAATTGGTCTGACCGATCATTTTCTTTGGGATTTGCAACAGGGCCAGTTGCTGTTTTGGATGTTTTTAGGAATATTTGTTTCAGTTGGTCATTCTGAGCGAAGATCCGCTTAGCGGGTTGAAGCGAAGAATCTTTAAATTTGCCCTCGTAGTCCAACGGATAGAACACCTCCCTCCGAAGGAGGAGATGCAGGTTCAATTCCTGCCGAGGGCACATTGGATTTTTAATGCGGGGCAAGTGCCGCGCAAGCCTCCGGAGCTTGAGATTAGGGTTCGATTCCCTACGGGCGCACCAAAACTAATTTTGTCGGCCTTCCGTAGCCCCGCAGCGGCGGAGCGGAGGAGGCCTGCCGAGGGCACCATTCAAAAACAGCTTCGTTTCGCGCGAGGCGGGGGCGAAAGTCGTGATTCGCGTCTGCGAGAGGATCTTTCAATATAAGAAGACCTCGTGGTTCTGCGCGAACTCAACGCAGCCCCGCACCCGTTCGTATTGGGCCTTCATGAGGCGGGAATTCATTCTTCGGCATCTGCCGTTCTTTCTCTACAAGCGGTTGGCCAGTTGATCTTTTTATTCCCGGCCCCGAGTGCTAAAACCACTTGGGGCTTTTTTTATTTTCTTGAATCGTGATAAACTAGAATCAACTTATGGACCTCAATGAAGCGATAAAAATAATGAAGCTGAACCAGCAATTTTACGATCTGCTGGCCGGCGAATTTTCCAGCACCCGCGCCGCGCTCTGGGAAGAATTCGGTTTTCTGGGCGATTATTTTCAAAGCGGCGAAAAAGTGCTGGATCTGGGCTGCGGGAGCGGCCAATTTTTTGAAATGCTGACGCGAGGCGGCAAAAATATCCAATATTTTGGCGTGGATAATTCCGCCAAACTTATTGGCCTGGCCAAAGGAAAATACTCCCAGGGCCAATTCGTTTTGACCGACGGCTTGAAAATTCCTTTCGCGGATAATTTTTTTGACAAGGCGCTGTGTTTTTCGGTTTTTCACCATTTGCCGAGCTTTGAACTGCGGCGGGAATTTTTGCGGGAAATTTTCCGGGTTTTGAAGCCCGAAGGCCGACTGATTCTGACAGTTTGGTTTTTGAAATCCCGCTGGAAATATTGGGGGCTGTTTCTAAAATATTCCTGGCTTAAAATTTCCGGCCGATCAAAACTTGATTGGGGCGATGTTTATGAAAAATGGAGCGGGAGAGGCGTTCGTTTTTTGCACAAATTCAATCGTAAAGAATTAAGAAGCGCTTTGGAAGAAGTTGATTTTTTGGTGGAAAATTTGGCTTTTTTGAAAAGAAAGAGCGGAGAAAAAAATCTTTTGGCGGTGGCCAAGAAATAAGCTTTTATTTTTTAATCCATTATTTTTTATGCGTTTTTTCGCCGATTTTCATCTTCATTCAAAATATTCCCGGGCGACTTCGCCCGACATGGACCTGGAGCATTTGGACAAATGGGCCCGCATCAAGGGAATTAAAGTGCTCGGCACGGGCGACTTCACTCATCCCTTATGGCTCAAAGAACTGAAATCAAAATTAGAGGAGGCCGAGCCCGGCCTTTTTCGGTTGCGCCGACAAAATAAGCTGGCGCAAAACAACGGTTGGCATCCGCCTCAAGATTCGAATAAAGAAAACGGCGAAGATTTGCGTTATCTTTTAACTTCCGAAATTAGTTGCATTTATTCCAAAAACAACCGGACGCGCAAAGTCCACATGATGATCTTCGCGCCCTCGTTTGAGGTGGTGGACAAGATCAATGCTCATTTGGGTTGGATCGGGAATTTGAAAGCGGATGGCCGGCCCATTTTGGGGTTGGACGCCAGGGATCTTTTGAAGATCGCGCTGGACGCTTCGCCCGAAGTTTTGGTGGTGCCGGCGCACGCCTGGACGCCGCATTTTTCGGTTTTCGGTTCCGAATCCGGCTTTGATTCTTTGGAGGAATGTTTTAACAGCCTGACAAAATATATTTATGTGATTGAAACCGGCTTGTCTTCGGACCCGGCCATGAACTGGCGGCTTTCGGCCCTGGATAATATCACCCTGATCTCCAATTCCGATTCCCACAGCCCGCACCGCATCGGCCGGGAAGCGAATATCTTTGAGGGAAAAGTTGTTGGTTATAAAGCCTTGATGGAAGCTTTGCGGCTTGGCAAAAAAGCGCCCGTCTCCATCGCCAACCGCCTGGTGGAAACCATTGAATTTTTTCCGGAAGAAGGGAAATACCATTACGACGGCCACCGCAATTGCCAAGTGGTTTTGGCGCCGGAAGAAACCAAAAAACATAAAAATATTTGCCCCAAATGCGGTCGGCCGTTGACCGTGGGCGTTTTGAACCGCGTGATGAAATTGGCCGATCGGCCCGAAGGATTCGTTTTGGAAAAAGCCGCGCCGTTCCGGCAGTTGATCCCGTTGGAAGAAATTATCGCCGAAACTTTTGACATGGGCGTTGGCACGAAAACCGTGGAGCAGGAATATCAGGATCTGATCAACCGTTTCGGTTCGGAATTCAAAATATTGCTGGAAACGGAAATTTCCGAGATCGCGGCGGGCAACGCGCAGATCGGCGAAGCGGTGAAACGCGTGCGGGAAGGAAAAGTTAAAATTGAGCCGGGTTATGACGGAGAATACGGGAAAATCAAGATCTTTGAAAAGAGCGAACGGGATAATTTTTCCCGCCAGAAAGCGCTGTTTTGAAATTCACCCCTGGACTGGGCCGTTGTTGAGTGCCGTGCTTGACAAAAATATTTTTTGGGTGTATGCTAATAAAGTACCTTAAAACAGCCTATTTGCATCACAAACATTGGCAATCCCGATATTCTGGCAAATAGCCGGAGTTAAAGGCGAGCCAAATAAAAGAAAGGAGCTGACCATGTCAAAAGACATGCTCGGCGCGTTGATTCGGAAGATTGTGGATCTTCCCTTGGAAATGCTTGGGGTGATCTGCGATCTGGTGGAGAAGCTGTCAGGTGAAGCGGGCCAGAAATGGTTTGCTGAACTTAAAAAGTTTCTTCGTAAGGAGAATTGCTGGATAGATGTTGTTGTAGAAACTATTCTCAACCTTATCTCCGGCAATGAATCTCTCATTCTTGGCGCCGTTGACGGAACCGAAACCCTGGCGGATGCGAAAGACGTGTTTGCCTTTATCGACCCAGATTTCAAAAATTGGGGCGCCGATGAAAAAGGGTCGGCCACAGAAGAAACGACGGTGGACGTGTATGAGATGACCAAAGACGCGACCTTTTCACAAATGTTCGGCGAACTGAACTCCGATGTAAGCAAGCTTTGCCTCACCCAGCATCAGATCAAGAATTTTGTGAAAAAGCACCGCGGATGGCTCCGGACAGAAGGATACGCGACATTCTTTCTGTTTAAGTCAAATGATAATTTCTTCGTTGCCTACGTGCTCTTCTGCTCGGGTGGTTCGCTTAGCGTGTACGTCGGCCGGTTCGGGCGCTCGGGCGTTTGGGACGCCGGGAGCCGTCGTCGCGTGGTTGTTCCGCAACTGGCTTGATGCTTTGTCCTTTCGCCCTTTGGACTCTTTATCCCTCGGATTCTTTAACACTTGGAATCCGGGGGATTTTTTTATATAATGATAAGGCAACTTGGGGAAATTCGCGGCTACGGCTTCGAATCAAGATTGCTGAAAATTGTTATCTGAGAATTTCGCCGGATACATCTTGCGAAAGAGAAGATGCATTTTTCAAAATAAAAAACAGCCAGTTGGTGTGGTGAGTTGGCGAACTTATAAGTTCCAAATAAGATACAATCCCGAGAGTATTCAAGGGATAGTGGCACAGATGACTTATTACACATTTCTTCGTTGCCAACGTGAACTTCAACTCGGATGATTCGCTTAACGTGAACGTCAACCGGTTCGAGAACTCGAACGTTTGGAACGCCGGGAACCGTCATCACGTGGTTGTTCCGAAATTTGCTGTTCCTCTCGTTCGTTATCGGGCGAGAGTTTTCTTTTGAAGAAGTCCTTTTTTCCAGCCGCCAATCATACGCCCGATTTCTTCAAGTTTCTTTGAGAACTCTATATATTTTTCGGTTGGCACAAGCTTGTTTTCCCAGGCGAGCTGAATAAAAAATTTTAAAATATCAAGACGCGACGAAGCTTTGGTTAATAATACTATTTTCTGTTCAGGTGATAGATATGAAGCGGTAAAAGTTAATTCAAGGAGTTCAATAAATGTTTGAGAAATTTTTTGTCCGATGCTAAAACGCTCAGTTCTGGGAAAATTCCGATGCAGGGATTGCCAGTATTGATAAGCTTCTTTTTCTTTGCTAATCACAATTAGCTGGCCGGCTGGGGGGGGGGCGTTAATAGCCAAATTTTTATGAAAATTCAATTGAGCCATAAATTTGAGGATATAATCAGTGTTAAAAATTTATTGGAAGCGTGGAAAGAATTTGTCAAAGGAAAAAGACACAAGCGCGATGTTAGCGAATTTTCCATGCGGCTAATGGACAATATTTTTTCTCTTCACAACGATTTGTTCAATCATACCTATAAACATGGCGGGTATCAAGCGTTTAAAATTAATGATCCCAAACCAAGAGATATTCATAAAGCCGCTGTCCGCGATAGGCTTTTGCATCACGCCATTTATCGCGTCATTTATCCGTTTTTTGCTAAAACATTTATCGCCGATTCTTTTTCCTGCCAGCTGGGCAAGGGTACACACAAAGCGTTGGCTCGTTTTAGGCGATTTTCCTGTATTGTCAGTAAAAACAATACTCGCACTTGCTGGATTTTAAAATGCGATATTAAAAAATTCTTTGCCAGCATTGATCAAGAAATTCTGCTTGAAATTTTGAAACAATATATTCCGGACGAAAATATTATCTGGCTTCTGGAGCGGGTAATCAAAAGTTTTTCAAGCACGACTTTAGGCAGGGGTTTGCCGCTCGGAAATTTAACCAGCCAGCTTTTGGTAAATATTTATATGAATAAATTTGACCAGTTTATTAAGCATAAACTGAAAATCAAATATTATATCCGCTACGCCGATGATTTCGTGATTTTTTCACAAGATCATGGCTGGCTTGAACAGCGGATTTTACTGATTAAAGATTTTTTATTTGATCGTTTAAAGCTTGAATTGCACCCCGACAAACTATTTATCAAAACCTTAGCTTCCGGCGTTGATTTTCTCGGTTGGGTGAACTTTGGCGGCCATCGGGTTTTGCGAACCGCTACCAAAAAAAGAATGTTCGCAAAAATTAGAGAAAGCCTGTCTTTGGCGACAATTAATTCTTATTTCGGATTGTTAAAGCACGGCAATGCTTATCATCTTAGTTCGGAAATTACAAAAATTATTTTTGTTCTCTGATTAACTTATGTGATGATGAATTGAGTTAATATTCATTGCTTTATTTGCGATAAATATATGATAATAGTGTTATGCTTAAAAGAAATGTAAGGGCTTTGGTTTTGCTTTCCGGCGGGTTGGATTCCATCCTGGCCGTGAAATTGTTGTTGGAACAGGGAATTGAAGTTGAAGCGGTGAATTTCCGGACCAATTTTTGCGGTCCGTCCAAAGCGCGGCCGGCGGCGGAGCAACTGGGTGTGCCTTTGCGCGAAGTTGATATCAGGGAAGATTTTTTGGCGGTTTTGAAAAATCCCAAACACGGCTATGGCGCGGGACTTAATCCCTGCATTGATTGCCACGCTTTGATGTTAAAAAAAGCCGGGGAGATAATGAAAAAAGAAGGATTTGATCTTGTGGCTACGGGCGAAGTTTTGGGTGAACGGCCCATGTCCCAACACAAAAAAGCTCTGGAGATCGTGGAAAAAGAAGCCGGGCTTGAAGGTTATCTTTTGCGGCCGCTTTCGGCCAAATTATTGGCGGAAACTGTTCCGGAAAAAGAAGGTTTGGTTGACCGAGAAAAGCTTTTGGGAATTTCCGGCCGCTCTCGTCAGCCGCAGATGGCGCTGGCCAAAAAATACGGGATTGGAAAATATCCCTCGCCCGCGGGCGGCTGCGCCCTGACGCAGGAAGGGTTTGCGGGCCGCTTGAAAAAAATAATGGATTTTAAGTCTGATTTTTCCACTCACGATCTGGACCTTTGCCGAATCGGCCGGCATTTTTTTGAAAACGGCTTTTGGCTGGTTCTGGGCCGGAACGAAACGGAGAATGAGATCTTAAAAAATTTGGCGGAAAAAAATGACGCGGTTTTGGAATTAAAAGATATTCCTTCGCCCGTGGCGCTTTTGAAAGATCGTCCGAACGAAGAGATAATTTCGCGCGCCAAAGAATTAATTTTGGAATTCTCG
>CAYIFS010000003.1:0-12044 GCA_964362775.1 uncultured Candidatus Saccharibacteria bacterium | reverse complement strand
TTGGCCGGCATGGGTTTTTTAACGCCGATCTTTGCCATTTTTTTAACCCAAAACATTCAAGGCGCCACCATCCAGACGGCCGGTTTGGCCGCGGGCATTTATTGGGTGGTGAATTCTTTGGCCATGATTCCCATCGGTAAATATTTGGACAAAAAAGAAGGGGAAAGGGATGACCTATTGGCGGTGATTTGGGGAAACATTCTGACCGCTTTGGTGGCACTCGGTTATATTTTTTCGCGCGAGACTTGGCACATTTATTTTCTGCAGGCGGTTTACGGTTTTGGCATGGCGCTTAACATCCCCGCCTACACCGCGATCTTTTCCCGGCACCTAGACAAAGGAAAAGAAGCTTACGTTTGGGGTTTTCGCGGCGCGGCGACGGGAATCGTTATCGGTATCGCCGAAGGAGTCGGCGGGATCATCGCCCATCGATTTGGCTTTAATGTCCTTTTTATCGCTGCCGCGGTCATTGTTTTGGCCAGCGCCATTCTGCTTTTTTTAATCTCCAAAGAGATGAAAAAAAAGGATAAGGGAACAGTTCCCATTCTTCCCGGAATTATTCCAAAGCAAGTTGAATTGCCCAAGAGCAATGATTAATTTATCGCTCGCCAAAATTTTTTACGAAATTTCCGAGTACCTCGCCATGAATGAGGTGGCTTTCAAACCCCAGGCTTTTGAAAAAGCGGCCCGGATCTTGGAAAATTTGAGCGAGGACGCGGCCGAAATTTATGCCCGTGGGGGACTTAAGGCGCTGAAAGAAATTCCCGGGATCGGGGAGAGCCTGGCCGAAAAAATTGAAGAATTCATTAAAACCGGCAAAATAAAATATCACGCGGAGCTCAAAAAGAAATGTCCGGTGGACTTGGAACATTTGACCGCGGTGGAAGGCGTCGGCCCAAAATCCATCAAAGTTTTATACAAGAAGCTTGGCGTGAAAAATTTGGCGGATCTGGAAAAGGCGGCCAAA
Source organism: uncultured Candidatus Saccharibacteria bacterium (assembly GCA_964362775.1). GTDB lineage: Bacteria > Patescibacteriota > Minisyncoccia > Portnoybacterales > GWB1-42-6 > GWB1-42-6. The sequence goes on along the minus strand of CAYIFS010000003.1, from coordinate 11,077 downwards.
GGCGGGAAGGTGGAAAAATTGCCGAGATTTGGACCAAAGATCCAGGAAAATATTTTGCGGGGAATTGAATTTTTAAAGGGCGGGCAGGGACGGCTATTGCTCGGCTTCGCTTTGCCGCTGGCCCGAAAAATAGAAAAAAGGCTTAAAGAATTGAAAGGAGTTAGCGAAGCGGCGTTAGCCGGTTCTTTGCGTCGGCGAAAAGAAACCGTCGGCGATTTTGACATTTTGGTCGTTTCAAAAGATCCGGAAAGAGTGATGGACTATTTTTGTTCAATGCCGGAAGTGGAAAAAATTCTGGCCAAAGGCGAAACGCGTTCTTCGGTCCGTTTGCATCTGGGGCTGGACGCCGATTTGCGGGTGGTCAGGCCGGAAAGCTTCGGCTCGGCTCTGCAATATTTTACCGGTTCCAAAGACCACAATATTAAAACCCGCCAGATCGCCCAGGATAAAAAATTGAAGCTCAACGAATACGGCGTTTTCCGTCGTGAAAAACGCCTCGCGGGCGAAACCGAAAAAGAAGTTTACGCGGCGCTGGGAATGGAATATATTGAGCCGGAAATGCGGGAAGATCAAGGAGAAATTGAATTATCTTTGAAAGGAAAATTGCCGAAACTCGTGGAATTAAAAGACATCAAAGGCGATTTGCAGATGCATTCTACTTGGTCGGACGGCGCTTATTCTATCAAAGAAATGGCGCTGGCGGCCAAAAAATTGGGCCGTGAATACATCGCGATTACCGACCACGCCGGCCATTTACATATCGCCCACGCGCTTTCGCCAAGCGACATCAAAAAACAATGGCAGGAGATCGACAAATTGAACAAGGATTTGAAAGGCATAAAGATCTTGAAAGGCATTGAAGTTGATTTGGACGATTTTGGCCGGCCGGAATTGCCGGAAGAAATTTTGGCGAAATTTGATCTGGTGTTGGGTTCCATCCATTCAAAATTAAGGATGCCGAAAGAAGAAATGACCAAGCGCCTGGTCGCGGCGGCCAAAAATCCTTTGGTTGATATTTTGGCTCATCCGACCGGCCGGATTCTGGGGCGTCGCGAAGAAATGGCGATGGATCTCGAAGAAATTTTGAAGGCGGCCAAAGAAAGCGGAACGGTTTTGGAAATTAACGCGTATCCGGAACGCTTGGATTTGAATAATCAAAATATCAAAAAAGCCAAGGAAGCGGGCGTTTTGCTTTCCATCGGCACCGACGCTCATTCAGTCCCTCAATTGGAATATTTGGAACTGGGCGTTTCGGAGGCCCGCCGCGGCTGGGCGGAGAAAAAAGATATTATCAATACGATGAGTTATAAAAAATTGCGGGAATTTTTGAAGAAATAATTATTAATCTGTCATCCCGGGCCTGACCCGGGATCCAGGATTTAAAAATCTGGATTCCCGCTTTCGCGGGAATGACAACCAGACGCTATAAAGTGTTTATGCCTCTCGAAAAATCAGCCGGCGCGGTGGTTTTTAAAAAAAACGCCGCCGGCAAAATTGAATATCTATTACTGGAACGCCCCGAAAAAACTTGGTGTTTTCCTAAAGGCTTGGTTGAAGAAGGCGAAAAATTAGAAGAAGCGGCCAGGCGTGAAGTTCAGGAGGAGACCGGCCTGAAAAAATTTTCTTTTCTTGACGGTTTTAGAGAAACCGTCAAATATTTTTTCAAGGTGAAATACGATTATCAGATAAAAAGAGGATTGAAAATAGGGGAAGGAGTTTTGAAATTCGTGACCCATTTTTTGGCGGAGGCGGATGAAAAAGAAGAAGTCAAAATTTCTTTTGAGCATTCGGATTTTGTTTGGCTTTCTTTTGAAGAGGCGCAGAAAAGATTAAAGACCGACAACGACCGGCAGGTTTTGAAAAAAGCGGATGAGTTTTTGCGAAAACGACCATGACCGAATTTCAAAAAAAGGTTTTCGCCGCGGTTAAAAAAATTCCGCGGGGTCAAACAGCGACTTATCGGGAAATTGCCTCCGGGCTTGGAAACAGAAAACTGGCGCGAGCCGTGGGCAACGCTTTGAATAAGAATTTTGATCCGGAAATTCCTTGCCACCGAGTGATCCGCGCGGACGGAAAGGTTGGTGGCTACAATCGCGGTTCTTTGAACAAGGCTCGGCTTTTAAAAAAAGAAGGCGTCAAAATTTAACAAAATATGAAAATCAGCAAGTTTTTAAATTATTGGCTGCCGCCGATTTTGTGGGCGGCCTTGATTTTTTCGCTTTCGGGCGTGCCGAATTTGAATTCGGGCTTCGTCGCTTTTTGGGACGTTTTTTTGCGGAAAATTGCGCACGCCGCGGAATTTGGCGTACTTTTCCTTTTGCTTTTCCGCGCCTGGCGCGGCTCGGATTTTAAATTTTGGCCGGCTTGGTTTTTGAGCTTAATCTTGGCGGTTCTCTTTGCTTTCTCCGATGAATTTCATCAGCTTTTCGTGCCCGACCGTCAGGGAAAATTATTTGATGTTTTTGTGGATAGCCTGGGAGTTTTGTTTGGCGGGGCCGCAGTTTTGTTTTTCAAATTAAGGAAGAAGTGATTCTAACTTCAACCAAAAAACCTCCCCATTCAGACAGGGAGGTTTTTATATCTTTGAATTCTTATCTTTTCGCTTCTTCCATGATTTGCTTGAAAATTTCTTTGTTGTTTTGGGCGAGGTCAGCGAGAATTTTTCGGTCAAGCTGGATGTTCTTTTTGGTGAGCGCTTCAATAAATCGGCTGTAGGTCATGCCTTCGGCGCGGGTCGCGGCATTGATCTTTAAATTCCAAAGCTGCCGGAAATTGCCTTTCTTTTTTCGGCGGTCAAAATAAGCGTGCGCCAAGGCGTGGCGCACCGCGTCTTTGGCGACCTTATAGCGGTTCTTGCGGTTCCACATGTAGCCCTTGGCGAGTTTCAGGATCTTCCTCTTTTTTTTGTGAGCGCCAACGGCGCGTTTGACTCGGGTCATATAATTAGTTTAGCGGCTTAGAATATCTTTAAAAACTTTCGCCGGCGCTTTGGGCAGGGAATTGAGCCCTCGTTTTTGCCTTCTCTGGTTGCCCGTCTGTTTGGCGTTGAAATGATTCTGGCGGGCCGGCCGAAAAAGCACCTTGCCTTGGCGCGTCAGCTTCAATCTCTTGGTGGCGAATTTAATGGTTTTCATCATATAAGGCGGTGTTCCTTCTTGGGTTACGAATTTATACAAATCTTGACGGCCGTTGGTGCTTTGGATGGTATTCCTTGTTTATGGTGGGCCGTCTCGCGAATCAGTACGAATAAATAAATTATCTGTATATCTGTAAAAATCTGTAAATCTGTAAGCTATTTCCCTTTGCTGATGACCAGCGAGAAGCCTCGCGGTTCTTTTATGATCGGCTGGTCAAGGTTAAAGGGGATCGTTAGAACTTTTAAAAATTCCTGAAGTTTTTCTTTGGCCAGGCTCGCGAAAGCTTTTTCCCGGCCCCGTAAAATTATTTGGATCTTGGCGCGATCGCCTTTGGTCAAAAATTTTTGCGCCTGGGCCGCTTTCATTTCCAGGTCGTGTTTGGCGATATTAAAGCTCAAGCGAATTTCTTTGACTTCCACTCTTTTGGGCTTGTGGCCTCGGGCCTGCTTTTCTTTCTGATACAGAAATTTGCCAAAATCGGATATTTTGCAGACCGGCGGCAAGACTTTGCCCGCCACTTCTATCAAGTCAAGATTTTTTTGGCGCGCCAAAATCAAAGCTTCGCTGGTCGCCATCACGCCGAGCTGCTTTCCGGTTTCATCAATCACCCGGACCTCCGGCGTTCTTATTTGGTTGTTAACTCTGGGATTTTGGTTCAAGTTATTGGATTGGTGTGGAAGCGGGGAGATTGAACTCCCGTCCAGAAAATGACTTTAAAATATTTCTACAAACTTAGTTCGGTTTTATATCTTGGACCTGAAACTGAAAGCCGAACAAAATATTTCAGATCCCAGCCGGTTTTCTTAGTTTCGCTTCCCGGCGGAGCGAAATGCAGCTTGAAAAAATGACACCCTTTTTCCGCCCTACAAGCTTTAGCGGAGAGGATGGGCCTTGAGCCTTGTTAGGCTAAGGCCGGAGCGAAAGTCGGCGCAAAGGCCGCTTTCACTTTGTTCAATAAGTTGGCACTTATTGTTTTGCTGGAAGTTTAGACCCCGTATAATGCAAAGCATTTTTTCGGGGTTTTGCGAGGTTCTAGCAAACTCGGTTTGCGTATTTTAAAGAAATTAACCGTCGAAACTTGCGCCCCCAATCTATTCTTCGGCGTCCGGTTTTTGGCGGAGCGCACGGCCGATCTGGCGTTTTGATTCCCGTTTCTTGATAGCTTCTCTTTTATCAAAAGCCTTTTTGCCGCGGCCCAAGCCGAATTCCAGCTTTATTTTGTTCTTCTTATTGTAAACCCGAAGCGGCACCAAAGTCAACCCTTTGCCCTTGAGCCTTTGGGAAATTTCCCTTATTTCGCGTTTGTGGAGCAGGAGTTTTCGGGAGCGCAACGGTTCAAAAAAGGCGGTCGGATTTTGGGGTTGATATTGGGAAATATGGGCGTTTAAAAGCCAGGCTTCGTTGCTTTTCAATATGACAAAGGCGCCTTGGAGCGATAGTCGGCCGAGTTTCACGGATTTGACTTCCGCGCCCGTTAACGCCAAACCCGCCTCATATTTTTCGAGAATTTCGTAGTCATACAGGGCTTGGCGGTGGAAAGCGTAATCCATGATTCTTTATTTACTTTACCATCTAATTTGGATAAAATGAAGGTGACAATTTTGATTGTCATCCCGGGCTTGACCCGGGATCCAGAATCCTGGATTCCCGCTTTTGCGGGAATGACAGATGAGAGACAGAATAAATGATTCGTCAACAAATCAAACAAATTTTAAATATTCCGGAAGCCGAAGTGGCGAAAACCGAGAATGAAAAATTCGGCGACTATTTTTCGTCCGTGGCTTTGAAAACGGCCAAAGCTTCCGGGAAAAATCCTTTGGAAGAAGCGCAGAGGATAAAAACGGAAATTGAAGCGAAAAATTCCCGTCTTTTTTCAAAGATAGAAATCGCCGGCGCGGGTTTTTTGAATTTTTTTCTGGCCGAAGATGTTTTGCAAAAAGAACTGAAGAACATTCTGGAACAAGGGGAAAAATATGGCGAAGTTGATTTTGGGAAGGGCGCGAAAGTTCAGGTGGAGTTTATTTCCGCCAATCCCACGGGGCCCTTGACGCTCGGCAACGGGCGGGGCGGTTTTTTTGGCGACGCGCTGGCCAATGTTTTGAAAAAAGCGGGTTTTGAAGCCAAAAAGGAATATTTTGTGAACGACGCGGGCTACCAGGTGGAAGTTTTGGGCCACTCGGTTTTAAAAGACGATAAAGGCCAATACAAGGGCGAATATATCAATGAGCTTAATAAAAAGCTTGTCGGCTGGTTCAGTTCCAGAGATCCCAAAAAGATCGGGCAGAAAGCCGCGGCGGATATTTTAAAAAATTTGATCCAGCCTACGATCGAGAAGAGAATGAAGATAGAATTTGATTCTTTCGTTTCGGAAAAAGAGATCAAAGATTCGGGCAAGCCTCAAAAAATTCTGGAAATTTTAAAAAAGAAAAATTTGATTTTTGAAAAAGACGGGGCGGTTTGGTTCCGCTCCATGGAGTTTGGCGACGACAAAGATCGCGTTTTGATCACTTCAAAAGAAAGCGAACGGGAAGGGGAAGCGACCTATCTTTTGCCGGATGCCGCGTATCATTATAAAAAATTCAAGGAAGATAAATTTGATCTGGTGATAGATATCTGGGGCGCGGATCATCACGGCTACATTTCGCGTTTGCAAGCGGCGGGTAAGGCGCTCGGCGCGTGGAATGAAACGAAATTGAAGATCATCATTATGCAATTGGTCCGGCTCATCAAAGACGGCCAGGAAGTTAAAATGTCCAAGCGCGCCGGAAATTTTGTGACGCTGGACGAACTTTTGGAAGAAATTCCGTTGGACGCGGCGCGTTGGTTCTTTTTGGCGCGGGCGCCCGAAACGCATATGGATTTTGATATGAACCTGGCGCGCGAGCAATCGCCCAAAAACCCGGTCTACTACGCGCAATACGCGCATGCGCGTATTTCCAGCATACTTAGAAAATCCGGGGAAAATTTAAAATTTAAAATTGAAAATTTAAAATTATTAGAACATCCCTCCGAACTCTCTCTAGTCAAGCAACTTATCCGCTTGCCCGAAATTGTTGAAGACACCGCGCAAGATTTCGGCGTTCAACGTTTGCCCCAATACGCGTTGGATTTGGTGCGGAGTTTTCATAAATTTTATGAAGAGTGTCGAGTCCTCGAGACCCCGAACAGTAGTGAGGGGCAAAGGGATAAAAATAAAGAAGAAGTCGATTTTGCTACTTCCCAAGCCCGCCTGGCTCTTTGCGAGGCCACTCGCATTGTCCTTAAAAATACTTTTGATCTGATGGGAATCTCCGCGCCGGAGAAGATGTAGAATTACCCCCTCCTTTTTAAAGGAGGGTTAGGGAGGATTTAAAATCTGTAGAAATTCGACTTTATGGTCTAATTCGCGCGAATAGGTAAATACAAAAAATAATTTTCAACAAGCACTGGCTTATTTTTTTTATCTTTGTCTATAACAAATTTGGATGTGGCTGAGGTCTGAATAGATTTCGGCTGCCCCAATGTTCTTTCCCGCAATTCGGGGACCCGGTGTCGGTTCGCTTCGGCGGCCGGCAGAAAATGGAGGCACCCAGAATGAAGTCCAAAGTTTCCACCTTTGCGGCAATCTTTGCCACGGCGTAGACTCATGCGGGGTAGTCTGCGGCGGCAAGATTCTCGCCCCGAACCCCTCCCCAAAAGAGGGGTTCTTATTTTTGGGAGAAATTGAGGAAGATTAATTTTATTCAGTCTTTTTTGGTTTTTGTCAATACTCGTTTTTGACTTTTTAACGGATTTTAGATACAATCAAAACATATGCCGGGTAGTGAAAATTTGACCGGTTATTGTTTGTTTAAGGAAATAACCAAATTTTTACAACCTCGGCTAATAGAAAAAGCTAAATAAATACTGAAGATTTAATTAATAGGTCAAATTTCTACTACCTGGTATGAATTTTCCCGAAACCGAGCGTAAAATTCTCAAACTTTGGGATAAAAAGAAGATTTTTCGCAAGTCCGTCACCCAGCGCAAGAAGGGCCGTTTTTTTACTTTCTACGATGGGCCGCCTTTTGCCACGGGTCTGCCGCATTATGGACATATTTTAGCCACGGCCATTAAAGACACGGTGACGCGGTTTTTTGCCATGCGCGGTTTTCGAGTGGAACGACGTGTGGGCTGGGATTGCCATGGTTTGCCCGTGGAAAACATGATTGAGAAGGAACTGGGCATCAAATCAAAAAAAGAAATTGAAAAATACGGCGTCAAAAAATTCAATCAGGCTTGCCAAGCGTCGGTTTTCCGGTGCGTGAAAGATTGGGAAACCACGTTGTACCGCGTGGGCCGTTGGGCGGATTATTCCAAGGCCTACACCACGATGGATCGGAATTACACCGAATCGGTCTGGTGGGTTTTTAAAAAACTTTTTGAGCAAGGGTTGGTCTATAAGGCCTGGAAAGTCGCGCCGTATTGCCCGCGATGCGGGACACCGCTTTCCAATTTTGAAATGAATCAGCCGGGCGCCTACAAAGACGTGGAAGATGTTTCGGTTTATTTAAAGTTTCCCGTCAAGGGCGAAACCAATAATTTTTTCTTGGCCTGGACCACGACTCCTTGGACTCTGCCCGGTAACATCGCTTTGGCCGTCGGCGAAAACATTAATTACGTCAAAGTGAAGGTCGGCGATGAAAAATATATTTTGGCCAAAGAACGGTTGGAGGAAGTTTTGGGCAAAGATTATGAAATTGAAACCGAATTTTTGGGCGGGGCGTTGATCGGTCGGGAATACGAGCCGGTCTTTCCGCAAAGATTGGAAAAACAGGGTTACAAAGTCGTGGCCGCTGATTTTGTTTCCACGCAGGATGGCAGCGGCATCGTGCATTTGGCGCCGGCTTTCGGCGAAGATGACATGGCGGTCGCGCAGAAAGAAAATTTGCCGATTTTGGTGACCGTGGAAGCGGACGGAAAAATTAAAAAAGGATTGGAAATTCCGGGCGAAGGAAAATTCGTCAAAGACGCGGAAGAAGAGATCCGGGCGGATTTGAAAAAGCGAAAACTGCTTTTTAAAGAAGAAAAGATAACGCACGCTTATCCTTTCTGCTGGCGGTGCGACACTTTGCTTTTGTATTATCCGGTTGACACCTGGTACATCGCGGTTTCCAAATTCAAAGACGAGCTTTTGAAAAACAACGAGCGGATCCATTGGGTGCCCGATCATTTAAAACACGGGCGATTTGGCAAATGGCTGGAAGGCGCCAGGGACTGGGCGGTTTCACGCAATCGCTATTGGGGCGCGCCCTTGCCAATTTGGATTTGCCAAAAATGCGGGCAGATGAAAGTGGTCGGCAGTTTCAAAGAATTGGACCGCAAGATCATCAATTTCCACCGGCCGCACATTGACGAGATAAAATTAAAATGCGCTTCTTGCGAGGGCGAGATGAAACGGGTGGAAGAAGTTTTTGATTGCTGGTTTGAATCCGGCGCGATGCCTTACGCCCAATGGCATTATCCTTTTGAAAATAAAAAACTGGTGGAAGAAAATTTCCCGGCCGATTTCATCGGCGAAGGCGTGGATCAGACGCGGGGCTGGTTTTACACTTTGCACGTTTTGGCCGGCGCGCTCACGCTGAAGGATTTGGGCCTGGGCGAAGGGAAGCCGGCTTTCAAAAATGTCATTGTCAATGGGCTTTTGCTGGCCGAAGACGGCAAAAAACTTTCCAAAAAACTCCGCAATTACACGCCGCCCGAAGAGATCATGGAAAAATTCGGCGCGGACACTTTGCGTTTTTTCCTTCTGACGGGAACGCCTGTGGGCGACGACCAAACTGTTTCGGACAAGCGCATTGAAGAAACCTACCGCAAAACCATTTCCACTTTCTGGCACACTTTCGTTTTTTTGAGGACTTATATTGAAAAGAAGTTCAAACCCAAAAAGAATTTTCAGCCCAAAAGCGCCTTGGATCGTTGGGCGGTTTCGCGCCTGAACGAGACGGCCGAGAAAATGATTGAAAAAATGGAGGATTACCAATTGACGGACGCCGGCCGGCTCTGGGGAAATTTTATTGAAGACCTTTCCAACTGGTATGTGCGCCGTTCGCGCCGGCGGCTCCAGAAGCCGAAAAATTCGCGGGAGAGAAACGAAGCCAGCCAAGCGCTTTATTATGTTTTGATCAACACGGCCAAGCTCGGCGCGCCGTTCATTCCTTTTTTGTGTGAAGAAATTTATTTGGGTCTGAAAAAACCGCGGATGCCCGAATCCGTCCATCTTTGCGATTTTCCGGAAGCACAAAAAGACCTGATAAACAAAGATTTGGAAGAAAAAATGACCAAGATCCGAGAATTGGTCACTTTGGCTCTGGCCGAGCGCGCCTCAAAGGGAATTAAGATCCGGCAACCATTACAGGAATTAGGAATTAGGAGCCGGGAATTAGAAGGAGAAAGAGAGCTTTTGGAGCTCTTGGCGGAGGAAATTAACGTGAAAGAAATAAATTTTGACGAAACTCTGAAGGCTGAAATTTGGCTGGATACAAAGATTACCAAGGAACTCAAGGAAGAGGGACTGGCGCGGGAACTGGTACGGCAGATCCAGGAAGCGCGCAAGGAAGCGGGCTTGTCCAAAGACGACGAAATCGTGATCGCCTGGCGGAGCGCTTCGCCTGTTTGGAAAAAGATAATTGAAAAGTGGGGGAGTTTCGTCAAAGAAGAGAATTTGGCGCGGGAAATTGAGCCTTTTTCAAGAGACGCCAAATATCTTTTGGAAAAAGAGCTGGCGCCGGAAGAAGGAAAAATTAAGATCGGGATCTTAAAAGCATGAAAAAAATATTTATCATTTCTTTGGGCGGTTCCTTAATCGTGCCAGGAGAAATTGACCGGCAATTTTTAAAAGATTTCAAAAAATTGATTGAACGGCAGATCAAAAAAGGCCGGCGGTTTGTGCTGATCGTGGGTGGCGGAAAACTCGCTCGGAGATATCAAGCCGCCGCGCAACAGGTGTGCAAGGCTTCTTCCGCGGAAAATGACTGGCTCGGCATCCAGTCCACCAGATTGAACGCTTTTTTGGTGAAGACCGTTTTTCAAAAAAAAGCCCATTTTGAGGTTAATATCAATCCCCAGCAGCCCGAAAATTTCAAAGAGCCGATTTTGGTGGCGGCGGGTTGGAAGCCGGGCTTTTCCACTGATTATGACGCGGTGGTATTGGCCAAAAATCTGGGCGCCAAAGAAGTAATCAACCTTTCCAATGTTGATTACGTTTACGATAAAGACCCGAACAAATTTAAAGACGCTAAAAAAATAGAAAAAATTTCCTGGCGCGAGTTCCGAAAGATTATCGGGTTCAAATGGCAGCCAGGCCTGAACGCGATTTTTGATCCGGTGGCCTCGGGAATCGCTCAAAAAAACGATTTTACGGTCGCGATCATGAACGGCCGGAATTTGAAGAATTTAGAAAATTATTTAAACGGCGGAAATTTTGAGGGGACGTTAATTGGAAGCTAGGGTTGGGCGGATTCCCCCTTTATAAAGGGGGATTAAGGGGGATTTTTTATATAAATTAAATGTAAAAATCTCCCCTAACCCCTCCTGAAAGGAGGGGAATAATTTAAAATCTAATGCCTCATCTTCGCGATTTTTCCGTATGAACAAGCTCCCCGTCTATAAAACCGAAGGAATAATTTTAAAGACAGCCGATCTGGGGGAACTGGATCGGCTGTTCGTTATTTACACCAAGGGCTACGGAAAGATCTTGGCGCGGGCGATCTCGGTCCGCAAAAAAGAATCAAAGCTTAAAGGCTTGGTCCAGAATTTCACCCGGGCCAATTTTTTACTGGCCAAAAGCAAAACGATCGATATTTTAACGGACGCGGAGTCAATAGACAGTTTTAATTTTTTGCATTCAAGCTTGCATTCTCTCTCTTACGCTTTTTATTTTTCCGAACTGGTTGATAAATTGATTGTCGGTCCGGAAAACG
>CAYIFS010000002.1:12367-42208 GCA_964362775.1 uncultured Candidatus Saccharibacteria bacterium | reverse complement strand
CCGAACGGCTCGTCCGCTGGGAGGAACTGGACATGGACTGCCCGGGCGACGAGTTCGTTCTGGATGCCGATGGCGATTTCTCGGGTGCGCCGATCTTCGACTTCGATGATGACGGGGTCAAGTTCAATGCGAACCGGGTTGACAATGCCCTCGTCGTCTATGGTTCTGTCTCGGCATTCCTTCCGCAGTAATTGAATCTTGCCTGCCCGCCGAAGCCTTGGCGTAGGCGGGAAATCTTGTCTATCTTGGGTCTTTTGATTTGTTGACCCTTGAATTCAAAAAACGAGAGCTATCCAAAAAAATGGATGGCTCTTTTTAATTCTTTAAATAAAGAATGATCAAGCGGGTTCTTCGGCTTGACAAAATCGCGGGTTGGATTAGAATGTATTTAGCACTCTCTCTTTTAGACTGCTAACTCATCATCTATGAAGGAACGCCAAAAACAAATTTTAAGAGCGGCGGTGAAAGAATACCAGCGGACGGGCCAACCCGTGGCTTCGGGGGTTTTAACCAGGAAATTCCGCTTTCATTTCAGTCCCGCCACGGTCCGCTCGGAAATGTTGACTTTAGACAAAGACGGCTTTTTGGAACAGCCTTACACTTCCGCCGGCCGCGTGCCCACGGACAAGGCTTTGAGGTTTTTTATTGATGAGACGGAAAAAGGACAAGAAGATTGGGCCGGAAACGAACAGGAAGAAGTTTGGCGGCGCCTGGAGGCCTTCCACGAGGAATCAATGAAAGAGATGGCTCGTTTTTTGGCCGAATGTACGGGGTATTCCGGCTTTTCTGGTTTTTCCGGCCGAATGGCCGATTTTCACGGCGTCGGCTTGAAATGGCTCACGGAAGAGCCGGAGTTCAAGAGCGGAGAATTCAACGATATTTTAAAAAAATTTGATTCGCTGGAAGAAGATTTTAATCGATTTTTCGGCGATCTGGACGAGCGGGTGGAAATTTTTATCGGCCGGGAAAATCCGATAAAATATCTGCGCCGTTGCAGTCTTTTAATCACCGGTTTTGAGGATGAAGAGGGAAAAAGGATTTTGGGAATTTTGGGGCCGAAAAGAATGAATTATCAAAAAAACAAGTTTGTTTTGGAAGAAGCGCGCAAGCGCATCGGCAAACAAAATAATTAATAATTTAATGGGATTAATGATATGAGAGAAGATAAAAAAGAAAAAGACGGCGAAATGAGTTATGAAGAAGAGAAAGAAGGAAATGCTTCGCTGGACGAAGAAAATAAAATAGGAAAACTGAAAGAAAAATTGAAAGAATGTCAGAAAGAAAAACAAGAGTACCTCGCCGGCTGGCAGAGGGCGCAGGCGGACTTTATCAATTTCAAACGGCGCCAGGAGGAACAAATGGGCGAGTGGCTGAAAATGTTCGGCGAGGGGCTGATGCGTGATATTTTGCCGGTTTTGGACAGTCTGGAAGCCGGGATAAAAAATCAGGGGCCAGGAATAAAAGAACAAGAATTAGGGGGACTCGCGGGCGTTAGAAAACAATTATTGGCGATCCTAAAAAAACATGGCTTGGAAGAAATGAAGTCTGTCGGCGAAAAATTTGATCCCGAACGCCACGAGGCGGTGGAAGAAATAAAAAGCGAAGGCAAAGTCGGAGAAGTGGCGGAAGAAATGCAGAAAGGATATTTGTTGAATGGGAAAATTTTAAGAGTAGCAAAGGTGAGGGTGAATAAGTAAAAGATTAAAATAATAAATTTTCAATTTTCAAATCTCAATTTTCAAATATTGAAAATTCATTGTAAATTGATTATTGAAAATTAAAAAAATATGTCAAAAATCATCGGTATAGATTTGGGCACATCTAATTCGGCGGCCGCGGTGGTGGAGGGCGGCAAAGCCATGATTATTCCTTCGGCTGAAGGTACGACCGTGGGCGGCAAGGCCTTTCCTTCTTATGTCGCTTTTGCCAAGGACGGCCAGTTGCTCGTGGGCGAGCCGGCCCGGCGCCAGGCGGTCACCAATCCCGACCGCACGGTGCAAGCCATCAAGCGCAAAATGGGCACCTCGTATAAAGTAAAAATAGAAAACCCCGCGGCTGCGGGGCAAGCTAAAGAATATACGCCCCAGCAGATTTCCGCGTTCATTCTGCAAAAGATTAAAAAAGACGCCGAAGCGTATCTTGGCGAGCGCATTGAAAAAGCGGTGATCACGGTGCCGGCCTATTTTAACGACAGCCAGCGCCAAGCCACCAAAGACGCGGGCGCGATCGCGGGGCTGGAGGTCGTGCGAATTATTAACGAACCGACGGCCGCGGCCTTGGCTTTCGGCATTGATAAATCCGGCCGCGAAGAGAAAATTTTGGTTTTTGATCTGGGCGGCGGAACTTTGGATGTCACAATTATGGATTTTGGCGGAGGCGTGTTTGAAGTGATCTCCACTTCCGGCGATACAGAGTTGGGCGGCACGGACATGGATGAATTTCTGGCCAATTATCTTTTGGATGAGTTTAAAAAAGAGACGGGCCTTGATTTGAAAAAAGACAACATGGCTTTGGTTCGCTTGAGAGAAGCGGCGGAAAAGGCCAAAATAGAGCTTTCCTCGGTTTTTGAAACCGAGATCAATTTGCCGTTTATTACCGCCAATCAAGAAGGACCGAAACATTTACAGCAGAAAATTACGCGAGCCAAGTTGGAAGAACTTGTTCGGCCGATCGTGGAAAAATGCCGCGGGCCGGTGGAGCGGGCTTTAAGCGATTCAAAAATTGCCCCGCAAAATATCTCCCGCGTCATTATGGTAGGCGGGCCGACGCGCATGCCGATAATTCAAAAATTCGTGGAGGATTTCGTGGGCAAGAAAATTGAACGCGGCGTGGACCCGATGGAATGCGTGGCGCTTGGCGCCGCGATCCAGGGAGCGGTCCTGACGGGCGAAATGAAAGATGTTCTGCTTTTGGACGTGACTCCTTTGACCCTCGGCATTGAAACCATGGGCGCGGTGGCGACTCCTTTGATTGAACGCAACACCACGATTCCGACCTCCAAATCCCAAATATTTTCCACGGCTTCCGACAACCAGCCGGGGGTAGAGATCCATATTTTACAAGGCGAACGCCCCATGGCGCGTGATAATCGGACGCTCGGCCGATTCCTTTTGGACGGAATTCCGCCTTCGTCTCGAGGCGTGCCGCAAATTGAAGTGGTTTTTGACATTGACGCCAACGGTATTCTGACCGTGACGGCCAAAGATAAGGCCACCGGCAAATCGCAGAATATCACGATCAAAGACACCGCGGCTCTTTCCAAAGAAGAAATTGAACGAATGAAAAAAGAAGCGGAAATGCATTCAGTTGAAGACCGGAAGCAAAAAGAGCTGATTGACCTGCGCAATCAAGCCGACGCTTTGGTTTACAGCGTGGAAAAAACTTTGAGAGAAGCGGGCGATAAAGTTTCCGCGGACATAAAGAACAGCATCCAAGAAAGAATTGAAGCGGTGAAAAAGGTCAAAGACGGCCAGGACGCCGAATCTTTGAAAAAAGAATTGGACGCTCTTTCGCAAGAGGTCCAGAAGATCGGTTCCGCTTTGTACAGCCAGCAAAAAGCCGCGGAAAAAGAAGTGACCGAAGAGCCGGAAATTGAGAAAGGCGGCCAAGGGCCCATCAAGGGCGAATTTGAAGAAGGCGGAAATAAGAAGTAAGATAGAGGTAAAATTAATCCCTCCAACCAAAAATGTCCAAAAAAACGATTTTTCGGGCGGTTCTTGTCTTTTTGATCGTTCTATTTTCTTTTTTGACCTGGTTTTCCGTTTATGATTCTTTTTGGCGCGACAGCCAGGATTATTTTTGGAGAATATTATTGCCCTTGATTTCTTTCCTTGTTTTGGGAATTTTGACGGGTCTTTGGTTTTTGGCGGAAGATGAAAAATGGATCGTTTGGGCGGGGCCGATTTCTATTTTTGTCCCCTTTCTTTTTATTTTTTCTCTTTCGTGGATAAAATTGCCATCGCCCTGGAATTTAACCCTGACGGTTGCTTTGGCTTTCGTGATCTTGCTTTTTTGGTGGGGGATAAGAAGTCTGCGCGGGGAAAAAGAGTCAAGATTCAAAATTTCATTGTCGGCCATCGTCTCGCCGGCTTTAAAACACGCGGTCACGGCCATAATCTTTTTGGCGTCAATCGGTTTCTATTTTTCGCCCTTGGCCCAGCTTGATTCAAAAGAATTTTCCCTGCCGCGGCCCTTTTTTGACGCGATTTTCAGTCCCGTCATCAAGGCGATGGATGTAAGTTTATTAAAAAACGGTTCAACTACGAGCTCGGACACTTTATCATCGGAAGTTTCTCTACAATTAGAATCGCAGAAAAAAAATCTATCCGAACAGGTCTATGGGATGATAAATCAAGTGATCTCAAATTCCGGCAAGCCGTTCAAAAAATATATCCCGCTTGGCATAACCTTAAGCTTCTTTTTTGCTTTAAAGATTTTTGAAGGATTGTTTTTACAGCTGATGATCTTGGGCGTTTGGGTCTTGTGGAAAATTTTAAGATTTTTCGGCGTTTTGAGGATAAAAACCATTAAGGTTGATAAAGAGATAATTGAAATATAATAATGGATATCTATCTGTATATCTGTAAAAATCTGTAAATCTGTAAGTTATGTCAAAGGATTATTACAAAATTTTAGGTTTGTCAAAGAACGCTTCGGCCGACGAAATAAAACGCGCCTATCGGAAGCTGGCCCAGGAATTCCATCCGGATAAGGGAGGAGACGCGGAAAAATTCAAAGAGATAAATGAAGCTTATCAGATTCTTTCCGACCCGCAGAAGCGTTCCCAGTACGACCAATTCGGCACGACTTTTGAACAGGCCCGTTCGGGCGGCGGTTTTTCCGGTTTTGAGGGCTTTCGGGATTTTTCATCTTTTGCCGACGCTTTTGATTTCTTCGGGGGCCGCGCTGAGCGCGCCTCGGGCCGCGGCGGACGCAAGAGCGGGAATTTCGGCTTTGAAGATATTTTTGAAGGAGTTTTTGGACAGGGCGGCCGGGCTTCAAATCGCGGCGGCGGCCAGGATATCGGTCTGGACCTGGAAATAGCCCTGGCGGAGGCATTTTCTGGTGTGGAAAAAGAGGTCAGCCTTTTTAAAAACGTAGTTTGTGCGGAATGCCAAGGGACGGGCGCTTTCTCCGGGTCAAAAATGAAAGAATGCGGCGCTTGCCGCGGCCGGGGAAAAATAGAAGAAAAACGCAGCGGCGGTTTTTTCACTTTTTCCCAGATCAGAAATTGTTCGGTCTGCGAAGGGAAGGGCAGGAAGCCGGAGAAAGAATGCGCAAAATGCCGCGGCGAAGGCCGTTTGAAAGAAAATAAAAATCTGCGCGTTAAAATCCCGGCCGGAATTCAGGATGGACAAGTGATGAGTTTGGCCGGTCAGGGCGAAGCGGGACGCGTTTCCGACCAGGCGGGCGATTTGTATATTACGATCCATATTAAAAATGATCCAAGATTCAGGCGGGAAGGCGATAATTTGATCCATGATCTTTCTTTAAATTTTTCGCAAGCGGCGCTCGGCGGGAAAGTGGAAGTGCCGACATTAAGCGGCCAGGTTAGCCTCAAAATTCCCGCGGGAGTTGAAAACGGCGCGCAGATTCTGCTTGAAGGAAGGGGAATGTCGCGTTTACATCGCCGAGCCTGGGGTGATATGATAGTGAGAGTAAAGGTAAAAACTCCAAAAAAATTATCTCGTCGCGCCAAAGAACTATTGGAGGAGCTTGAAAAAGAAATTTGACCGTAATTTGAAGATTAAACCTTTTATTTCAGGAGGGTTATGAATTTTTCTTTTTTTCAAAATCTGGATTTGGCCAATTCCTTGAATTGGACCGCCATTTTTATTTTTCTGGCCGTGGCTTTTCTTTACGGTCTCTCCATGGGCCGTAACCGGCTGGTCGTGGTGATACTCGGCACTTATTTTTCGTATCTTCTGGCCAAAAATATTCCTTGGAAAGAGCTTGATATTTTGGGCTTTAAGGAGGCGCCCTCAAATTCCGTCCAGATCTTTATTTTCTTGGCTTTAATCTTGGGCTTTTATTTTTTGATCCCGCATTCTTCGCTTCGGCATACCTTCCGGCTTGGTGGGAAAAACAAGGGAAATTGGTGGCAGGCGCTTCTGTTAAGCATTTTGCAAATAGGCCTGATTCTGGAAATGGTGATGACTTTTCTCTCGGTCAAATCTTTGAACAATTTGAATCCTTTGGCCAAGACGGTTTTTTCCGGGGATTGGCCAAAATTTCTTTGGTTCCTTTTGCCGATTCTGGTTTTGATGTTTTTGCGTTCCCGCGGTCACTACGATGTGGATTGACCGTTTTTTTAAAATAGTTTAAAATGAAAAATCTTGGGCGCCGGTAGCTCAGTCGGTAGAGCAGCTCCCTTTTAAGGAGACGGTCGTGGGTTCGATTCCCTCCCGGCGCACTTTTGAAAATATCAGCTCTGTCAATTTTTTGATGAAGCTGATTTTTTGTTTGGTGCGAGCCAAACAATCGGCTCGCGCGGGGAATCGAACGCCGGAGCGATGTTTCGCCAACAGGCGAAACCGCGAGGCGGTGGCCAGGCCGAGGAGCGCGACGGCGCGACGAGAGCCGAGGCCGATTCCCTCCCGGCGCACCATTATTTATAAAAACGGCTTCGCGCGATGCGGAGCTGTTTTTTATTTTATTCTTGCTTTTCGCTTTGATTTATTATAATTTGTATTGGAAGAGTTATAAGCCCAGCACTTTAAAAACCGAAGCACATAAAAGGAGACGCAGTCATGGAACCAACAGATCTGTATCAACACGGCGAAGGAAGAACGGGGATTGGTCAGGCGGTTGAATTCACTTGCCCTTCCGACGCGGCAGAGGAAGTCCGCGCTTTTTTGCGGGAAAAAATCCGCACAATCAACACTCCAACCACCCATCGGGTTAATGTTGCCCATGGCGGATATGGCCGGTACACGCGTTATGATGTCGTCCAACACGATTATGCCGGGGGCGGGTCCGGAGGCTGTTGCGGCTTTATTGAAGTTTTGGAAATCAAAAATCCGCCGGACGGCCGCTGGGGGATTGTATTTCATGAACACACAAATTATAAGGGCTCAAACTTCACCGAATGGGAAACAATTGAAAACGCTTTGGCCGCCTTTGCCAATCGTGTTGTCGCGGAGGATTTTTCCAGCCTTCCTGGCTTCAAACGTCGGGTCGTCTGCGGCCTTCTGACGCCCTGGTTTTATGCCATCGGCGATGAAGAGCTTATCGGCGATTACACTTTCCCCGACGGGTTGCAGGATGATGCGGTGTTTCGTTTCGGACAAAAATTTGTCGTCTTTGACAATGACGGCGTCCCGTCCGTAAAAACCTGCATGGGGACGCGTTTAATCGGCCAGAAACAGCCAGACGGTTATTTGGAAAAGGGCGTCTATCGACTCGTCTACTGGGACGACGGAAGTGTCTGGAATGAAAGCAACAATCGCGGCGATTTGCCTCGTCCGGCCGAAGATGGCGAAATGTGGATCGCGGAAGCGGTTCAACAATTCCGGAAGTTTCTTTCCGGCCAAAGCACGGAATTTGCCATTGATTTCACCGACGGCTTTAAATTCGTCGGGAGATTGGTGAGACCAAAATGCCGCGTTTCTTGCCCCGAAGGTGATTATCTCATCGCCGTTCATTTTAAAGGGGGAAGGATACAAGAGGGGTGGGTCAACGATTTCAAACCCACGGACGAAAATCCCGATATTGTGCAACTTGTCACTCAACGCCTCACGCGGAACGGGGAAGAAGTAGAGCGCGTTGAAATCAAAAAGCGCCGGATCAAAAGAGGAGGCAAGAAGTGGCAGGGTGTGTTCTTTCATATTTCCCATTGATAAAAAACAATGATTCAACCGCGGGTAGAAGGAGCTATCCGCGGTTTTTTATTTTCTTGAAGAATTTATTTGGATGATCTATAATCAGTTTATTCTTTCAGATGTCCTTTAAAAATAGCCCAAATAAACTTCAAACCAGGAGGTTAGTATGTTAACCGGAAATTTCTGTGAAGGGCTTTCTTCTTCCGCGGCGTTGTTATTTTTTCTTCTTGTCCTTTACGCCGTCTGCAATACCTCTCTCTTTACGCGTCACTGGCCCAATCTGATTTGCGCAATTTGGCGGGGAAGGTTTTCCACTAAGGCGATTATCGTCGTTTCTGTTCTCCTTCTTTTTATTCTTTTTCCATTGGTACTTTCTGAGGGAGTTTCCTGGAAGGCGATGATGGGCGTCATCACGACGGGTCTATTTGTAGGAATAGTTGGGGCGCTCCATTCTTATCGTTTGATTGGAACGTGGTTCCCTACTCTTCCTCTTTCTTTGTTGATTGGAGTTTATGCTCTATTGATTTTGTCGATAGGGTTTAGTTACCTCTAAAATCTTGATCTTTCAACCAACCCCGCCTTTGGCGGGGTTTTAGTTATCCACAACAAGGAGGTGGACGGGGTTGACTCGTTTGTTATACTTAAATTAATGGCTATATTCGGCTTAAGTTTATATTTTTAATTCCGGGCTCCCTTTCCTCAGGGAAAACGGTTTTTTTGTTTGAAAGGAGGTGAAAAGAATGGTTTTAGAATCTTGGACGGAAGTGACGGTGAATTCTTTCCAGTCCCTCTGGGAAGGATTTATCGGTTTTTTGCCCAATATCCTTGGCGCTTTAATCGTCTTTTTGGTGGGTCTCGCAATTGCTGTGGGACTTCAAAAGCTCGTGGTTCAAATTCTGCGAGTTTTGAGAATTGATCCGGCTCTGGAAAAAATGGGCGCGGGCAAATTCTTTGAACGGGCGGGCATTAAAATGGATTTCGCCGGTTGGCTTGGATCGCTTGTCAAATGGTTCTTGGTTTTGGTGTTTTTGATGGCGGCCACCGATATTTTGGGATTGTCCGAAGTAACTTCTTTCTTGAAAGAAGTTCTATTCTACATCCCCAATGTTATCGTTTCAGTATTAATCTTGCTTGTGGCGGTTTGGTTGGCTAACGTTTTGAAGAAAATCGTTCAGGCCAGCGTTTCCGCTTCCAGTATCAGAGCGGCGGCGTTTTTGGGAGCCGTGACATCATGGTCCATCATGGTTTTCGCGGTTTTCGGCGTTTTGATCCAGCTCGGCATCGCGCCGGCGGTGGTTCAGACGTTGGTTATGGGGATTATCGCCATGTTGGCCATAGCCGGAGGCTTGTCTTTCGGTTTGGGCGGCAAAGAAGCGGCGGCTGATTTTTTGAAAAATCTGAAACGAGAGATCACTGATTGATTCTTTGTTTTCTTGCAAACAAACTAAAAACCCCGCGAGATGCGAGGGTTTTTAGTTTGGACTTTTAATTGAAAATTTGGCCGATTATTTCTTGGTGGCCGCGCAGAAAATCGGCGGTTTTTAGGATTTTGCCTCCCTCGCTTTGAAGAACTTTTAAAACCAGACAACCTTCTTCAGTTTTAACGCAAAGTTCGTTTTCTTTGTCCAAAAATATTTCTCCCGTATTTTTAGCCGATTCAATTTCGTCTTTCGCGTCGGCTTCCATAATTTTTATTTTTCGGCCGTTAATCTCGCCAAAACTTCCGGGCCAAGGATGAAAAGCGCGGATCTGCCGTTCAATTTCCGCCGCGCTCTTTGACCAGTTTATTTTCCCATCATCTTTTTTTATAATTTGAGAAAAAGTCGCTTCATTTTCATTTTGTGGTTTGGATTCTATTTTTTCCTCAACCCAATCGGGAAGAATTTTAAGAAGAAGATCGGCTCCTTCGCGCGCCAAGACTATTGAAAGTTCGGGGGCGGAAATTTTATCGTTGATTCCAATCTCTTTTTGGGCGACGATCGGGCCGGCGTCAACTTTTTCAGCCATCTTTATAATAGTAACGCCGGTTTTTTTCTCGCCGGCCAGGATCGCGCTTTGCAAGGGCGAAGCGCCCCGCCAGCGAGGTAGAAGCGAGGGATGGACATTCAGGCAACCCAGTCTTGGTTCGGCCAAAATCGGCGGGGTTAAAATCAAAGAAAAGGCCGCGCAAATTATTAGATCGGGTTTTTCTTCCAAAATCAGTTTTTCCAATTCTTCTTTTTTTTCGGTCTGGAAAATTTTTAGGCCGAGCTTTTCGGCCGCGATCTTGATCGGCGGCGGCGTTAAAATTTGCGCCCGGCCCGTCGGCTTATCGGGCGCGCAAACGACCAATTCCGGCCCAAATTCGCTTTGAGCCAATTTTTCCAGGGTCGGCACCGCGAACTGGGGCGTACCCAAAAAGATAATTTTTAGATCTTTTCCCATACTTTTAATATACTCCGGATAATAAAAATTGAAAAATTAGAGAAGATTGATTGGGTCAGCATCTATTTCAAAATTTGAGGGCGTGAATTTAAGCAATGAATCTCTGGCAGTCAGAAATTCTCGGTCAATCTTTCGGGATTTTGGATCCGCGATCGGAAATTTGAGGATGATGTTCCAAATGTATTTCCCTTTCTCTTTGGAAATAAAAGCGGGCAGAGCTTCGCTGATCTCAACTTCGGGATTTTTATTGGCCCGATCCAATTTTAATTTGAGAATTTTGGCTTCTTGCCCCGCTTTTTGGGGATTTTTGTGGCGGAAGGTGATTTTTACCAGTTGCGAGAATGGAGGATATTTCAAGATTTTTCGCGTTTCTAACTCTTCTTTGAAAAATTCTTCCCATCGGTTCTTGGCGGCGAATTCCAGGATCTGGTTTTCGGGATTGTAAGTTTGGATCAAAAAATGTTTTTTTGTCAGAGCGCCCAAGGCTTCTATTATTCGAAAAGCCTTTTCGCCGGCGCGAAAATCAGGCAAGTGAAAGATCGTTTCCGCCGAAATCAGGGCGGAAAGTTCTGTTTCCGCCCGGCTCAATTTTTCTTGCCAAGAAAGAAAGACCGGCGTCGCGATCAAAATATCGGCTTCTTTTTTCAAAAAAGATTCAATGATTTTTTCTTGCTGATCCGCGGTCGGCGCGCTGTCGGAATCAAGTCGAAGGATCTTCGCTTCGGAATATATTTTGGCCAGTTCCGTCTCCGCTTTTTGAGCGCCGCCGCCCGCGTTTTTAAGCCGCCAGCTTTGGCAGGCGGGACAAACTTGGGGCGGCGCCTGTTTTAAGCCGCAATGATGGCAGAAAAGCGAAGGTCGGCCGTTCAAAAGGTGGAAAGCCGGCGGCGCGGAACAATTTCGGCATTTTAAAACTTCGCCGCAATCTTGGCAGAAAACAAAATTGGCCGCGCCGCGCCGGTTAAGAAATAAGATCGATTGTTTTTTGTTTGCCAGGGCTTCTTTTATCAGTTTTTGAAGCTCCCGACTGAAAAGGGAAAAATTGCCGTTTTTGCGTTCTTCTTTCAAATCAATGATCTTGGGATCGATTTGATGCTTGGAATTGGAAAACGATCTTGGGTTAAAAAAATAGGATTCAATTGAGGGCGGGCCGTTTTTAAAAATTAATTCGGCCTGGAAAATTTCCGCGAGTTTCTCGGCCGCGCGCCTCGCGTGCCAGTGCGGCCACATGTCCCAGGATTGATGGCTTGGGTCTGTTTCGTCTTCAATAACGATCTTTTTAAGATTAATAAAAGGCAAAAAAACAGCCGAGCGGGTGCCAATAACGGTTTTTATTTCCCCCCTTCTGATCTTTTGCCGGATTTCATTGCTTTTTTTGGAAGGAATTCCCGAATGCCATAAAACGGCGCCTTTTTCGTTTTTAACTAAATTTTCCGCCCAAGCAATCGTCGGCGCGATTATTAATTTTTGATTTCCTTTAACTTTAAATTTTGAACTGTAATTTTTAACTTTTAATTTTAAACTTTTAACTGATTTCGGCAGGGCCATTTTCAGAAAGATTCCCGGCGAAGCGAAATAATATTGGCCGAGCCACAAGGCGAGTTCAATCTGTTCTTGGGTTAGAACCGGCTGGCTGGAAATAATTCCGGAAATATTGCGCAATTCAAAACCGGCTTTTTTAATTTCCATTTTTTTCTTTTCCAGGGGTTCGCAGGTCAAAACCAGGCCCTTTTCTTTTCTTCGGTTTAGAGGAATAAAAACTAAGGCGCCCGGCGCGAGGGCCTTCGCGGAAAAATAAGTGAAGATTTGAGGCTGGGCCAGGGGAATTTTGGCGAGAGGAATGATTTCTAGGAGATACATGTTTTTAATGATTTCGTTGTCATTTTATCATCCCGTATGATAAAATGTAAACAATGAAAAAAAGAGTTTTTATCGCCGTAAATCTGCCCGAAAGGCTCAAAAAACAGGCCAAAAGTTTTCGCGAAAAATACGACTATTTGCCCGTTCGCTGGACGAAAGAAAATAGCCTTCATTTGACGCTGGTTTTTATCGGCTATGCCTCCGACGAACAAATATTGGAAATTTGTCGCCTTTTAAAAGAAACAGCGGCTGAAACCGATCCCTTTTCAATCAAATTCAAAAAAATAGTTTTGGGGCCGCCCGGAAAACCGCCGCGATTGATCTGGGCGGAAGGCGAACTAAACGAGAAATTCAGCAAATTGAAAAATAAATTGGAAGAAAAGCTATTGGCGGAAAGCGCGGCTTTCAGCCGCAAGGAATCAAGGCCGACAAAGCCTCATATCACTTTGGCTCGCTTAAAGATCGGCCGTTGGCAAAATTTGGAGTCGCCGCCCCAAATAGAAGAAGATTTTAATTTTGAGGTTCCGGTGCAAAGCATTGAATTGATGGAAAGCGATCTGAAAGGCGATGGCGCCGAATACGCGATAATGGAATCGGCGGAATTGGGGGAAAATAATTCTCAATGAAAATTCTCGGCGTTCGTTTTGACAATTTGAATTTGGCGGAGGTTTTGCAAAAAATAGCTGGTTTTTTGGTTGATGGCCAGCAACATTATATCGTTTTACCCTACGCGGAATTTTTGGTGGAAGCGCAAAAGGACGAAGAGTTCCGGAATATTTTAAATCAGGCGGATTTGAGCTTGTCTGACGGCGTGGGACCGGTGTGGGCGTCTCGTATAATCGGTCAAGAGGCGCTTCGGGGGCGGATAATGGGAATAGACTTGGTTTGGGCGCTTTTTGTCGAATCGGGCGTTCAATCCCGCGTATTTCTATTCGGGGCGCGCGAAGGCGTGGCACAAGAAGCGGCCGAAAAAATTCGGCAAAAAGCGCCCCAAGCCCAAATTGTTGGCACATTGAACGGCTATGTCGGCGACGCGGAAGCAATTGCGGCAATAAACGCCAGCGGCGCGGAAGTTCTATTGGTGGGGCTCGGTATGCCCAAACAGGAAAAATGGATTTATGATAATTTGAAGAAAATGCCGGCGGTAAAAGTGGCGATTGGCGTGGGCGGGGCGTTTGATTTTATTTCCGGCCGGGTTAAGCGCGCGCCAGGAATCTTTCAAAAAATAGGACTGGAATGGCTTTGGCGGTTAATTATTCAACCTCGGAGAATCAAAAGAATTTTTAGGTCAATAGCAATATTTTTATGGTTGGTGATAAAAGATAAATTTGTTTGGTCTAATTCGCGCGAATAGGCGAATAACAAAAATAAAGATTATGCATATCCATTTTATCGGCATCGGCGGGATTGGCGTCAGCGCGCTCGCGCGGTATTTTTTGGCGCGCGGTTTTGAGGTCAGCGGGTCGGACGCGGCGGAAAGCGAGATAGTGGAAGAACTTCGTAATTTAGACGTGGAAATTTTTATCGGCCACAGGGCGGAAAACCTGGATTCCCGCCTGCGCGGGAATGACAGCAGGGTAATCTACAGCGCGGCGGTGAAAGAGGAAAATTTAGAATTGGTTGAAGCGCGGCGGTTGAATATAAAAACGCAAAAATACGCCGAGGCGTTGGAAAAGTTGACTCGCGAAAAGTTCACCATCGCGATTTCCGGCACTCACGGAAAAAGCACCGTGACCGCGATGGTCGGGTTAATGATGGAAAGAGCGGGGTTGGACCCGACGGTGATAGTGGGAACGAAAGTGCGCGAATGGGATAACAGCAATTTTCGCGCCGGCCAGAGCAAGTATTTAGTGATTGAAGCGGACGAATATGACCGTTCTTTTTTGAATTATTGGCCCAAGATCATTATTTTGACTAATATAGAAGAGGATCACTTAGACACTTATCCGGGCGGTTTGCCGGATATTATGGAAACTTTTAGCGAATATATTTCGCATTTACCGGAAGATGGAACGTTAATCGCAAATGAAGAAGATATAAATATATCAAAAATCAAAGATCAAAAATCAAAATTACAATTTAAAATTCAAAATTATAATTCAAACGTAGTGGAAGGACTTAATCTAAAAATTCCCGGCCGACACAATTTGAGCAACGCTAACGCCGCGTTGGCGTTGGCGGAAATTCTGGGGATTGATGAAAAAACGGCGATTGAGGCCCTGAATGATTTTTCCGGCACTTGGCGGCGTTTGGAATATAAGGGAGAGATCAACGGCACGAAAATTTATGATGACTATGGCCATCATCCGACGGAGATCAAAGCGACGCTGGAGGCGGCGAGAGAATTATTGGAAAAAAATCCCCCCCAGCCCCCCTTTTTAAAGGGGGGAGGAAAACTGTGGTGCGTTTTCCAGCCTCACCAATATCACCGGACCTATGATCTGTTTGATAAATTCGTTGGCGCGTTCGGTGCGGCTGATAAAGTGATTTTATTGCCTATTTACAGTGTGGCGGGTCGGGAAGACGAGGAAATAAAAAAGAAAGTGAGTTCGGAGAAGCTGGCCCTTTGCCTGCAGGCTCAAGGGAAACCAGAGAATATTATTTATCTGGAAAATTTTGACAAAACAGCGGAGTATTTGAAAAAAAATCTCCAACCCGGCGATATTTGCGTAATTATGGGCGCGGGCGATGTTTATAAACTTACCCAAAATCTTATTTAAAGGTTATCCACAGCTTTTGGGTATTGCGCTCGGTTTTCAGGGTGGTATAATCGGCCATAGAAACGAAATTTTCTCCAAACTAGGGGAGAAAATCACGGCTAACAGGGAAAAACAAAATCCCGCCAAGACAAAACCCCGTTTTTTCGGGGTTTTTGTTTTTTGTGTTATATTGAAAGTATAAAAAAATGAATCAAAGAGTCGGGAAAATCGTCTCCGGCGTTGTTTTTTTGGCGACAGCCAGCGCGGTTTTCGGTTTTTCCGTCCAAGCTCAAACGTATTTTTACGAAGATTCGGGCGCGCCCTTGATCTTGCCTCGTTCCATTTGGGATAACTCGCCGGCTTTAAATAAGCTGATGACCTGGATTCCCGAGGCTTTGATTTCCGCCACAACGACCTCCGATTGGCAACCGGTGGAAAGGATCGTTGTTCACTACACGGCCACGCCCAGCGCCGATCCTTTGCCGGCCATTGAGCGGATTCAAAGCATCTATCGATATCACGCGGTTTTAAACGGCTGGGGCGACATTGGTTATAATTATTTGATAGATCAGCAAGGGAATATTTACGAAGGAAGATTCGGCGGCAACGGCGTTCGAGCCGCTCACGCTTATAACAGCAAACAAAAAAGCAATTATAATTATGGTTCAATCGGAATTTCTCTCCTTGGCACCTACGATACTCGCGACATTACGCCGCAAATGTATGATTCATTGGAAAGATTGATCGGTTGGCTTGGCGCTTTGAACGGCCTTGAAGCGGGCCAGATGAATAAAACCAGCTTGATTTGGAATTCGGAATCGTTGAGTTTCGGCTCACAGCTTTCCGCTCCCGTTGTTTTGGGCCACCATGATCTGGACGCCACCAAAACCGATCCGGGCGTTATCAATTTAAAAAAAGTTCGCGAGGCGGCGGCCCAATATAAAACAAAATTTGAAAATTATATTTATCGTTCCGCCAATTCCGCCAAAGTTTACAAAGTCTTGAACGGAAGCCGGAAAATTTACGATTCTTTAAGCAGTTTTCTGGCGACGGGGCAAAGTTATTCCTTTTTGGTCTCTTTATCCGATTCCCAGCTCGGTCTTTTTTCGGAAGCGAGATTTTTGAAATTTCCCGACGGCTCGCTTTTGCGCACCAAAAACCAAAACGAAATTTATCTGATTGAAGAAGGAAAAAAACGGGTTTTTCAGGTTTCAGCCAACGAATTTTCCAAATTGGGTTTTGATTTCAAAAGAGTTCGCGAAGTGGAAGCGGGGGAATTGGATAAATATCCGCCGGGATTGGCCATAAAATTCGCTTCGCCCCAAAATAAACTTTTGAGCGACGGCCAAAAAGTTTATCAGCTGAAAGACGGGAAAAAACGCTGGGTGGCTTCTTTGAACCTTTTTAAAAACCTCGGTTTTAAATGGTCCGTGGTGAAAAAATCCGCGGAAATGGATAATTTTCTGGAAGGCGCGCCGTTGTCTTATCCTGAAGGCGCGCTTTTGCGCGTTGAGGGCGGATCGGACGTTTATCTTGTAAAAAATAGTTTACTCCAGCACGTGGATGCCGCCACTTTCAAAAAGAAAAAATATTCTTGGTTAAAGGTGCTGACGCTTCCCACAGCTGATTTTGAAGCGATTTACGGTGTCAAAACGAACGTTGTTTCGCCGGCCTCGGCTGTTTCTTCGCTCTCACCTTCAGCCTCACCGTCTCCGGCTTTGACGCCAACATTAACACCCATACTTACTCCAACCCCTACTGCCCTGCCGTCTATTTTGCCTTCAAGTTCGCCCTCGCCCCAATCTTCCATGAAAAAATTGCGCGTGGCGCTGGCGGAAATTCCCGGCAATGTTTTTGAATTCACTTCCGGCGCCGATTTTGACGTTTTGAACAAAGCCGGCCAGATAATCGTTTCCAAGAAAGCCAATGAAAAATTTTCTTATCAAATTCCCGCGCAAAAAGCGGAGGCATTCGTCAAAATCGTTCCAAAAATTGAAAACGGAATAATAACGGCCAGTTCTTTTGAAGACCACCCCGCTTGGAAACCGAGCTTGAATTATAATGAATTTAGGGGTAGCCTGGAAATTGTTTATTCTTCAAAAAGCGGCCAGGTTTGGTTGGTCAACGAATTGGAACTGGAAGATTATGTTCGGGGCGTGTCGGAAATGCTTGATGACGACCCCGAAGGCCATCTGAAGGCGATGGTTTTAGCTTCTCGCACCTACGCTTACTCTTATCTTTTGAAAGGCGGGAAATACGGCGCGGATGAAGTTTTCCATTTGAAAAATACGACCGCCGACCAGCTTTATAAGGGCTATGGCCGCGAGAAGCTCGCGCCAAAGATCGCGGCGGCGGCGACGGCGACGCGGGGCGAGATAATCGTTTTTAACAACGAACCCATTGTGGCGGCTTATTCTTCCGGCGCGTCGGAAATTCAGAAAACCGGCACCAAAAATGCTTGCGCCGTCTGGGGCCAGAAATTTTGCGAAAGCGCTTATTCTTATTTAAATGGAGGGGCAAAAGACCCGGTTAACACCCCATACAATTATTCTTCGTGTTCCAGCGCCAATCATTGCGTCGGGCTTTCGGCGGCCGGTTCCCGGGAATTGGCGCGGCAAGGAAAAACTTATCAGGAAATTTTGAGAAATTATTATTTGGGAGTGGAAATAAGGAAGATTTATTAGTACTATTTATTGCCTGAGCGAAGCGAAGCGTAGTCGAAGGCTAATTTTATACCCTTCGACAAGCTCAGGGTATAAAATTATGCCAAAAGTTTTTATTATTATCTTGAATTGGAATGGTTGGCCCGACACGCGGGAATGTTTGGCGTCGCTGGAAAAAATAAATTACGAAAATTTTGAAGTGGTTTTGATTGATAACGCGTCAAAGGGCGATTATCGGCTGCCAACTACCGATTACCGCTTTAAAATAACGGCAATTTACAATCAAGAAAATTTGGGTTTTGCCACGGGCAATAATCAGGGAATAAAAATCGCCTTGGAACAGAACGCCAATTATATTTTGCTTTTAAACAATGACACGACGGTGGAGGTGGATTTTTTGGAAAAGTTAATTGATGCGGCGCAAGACGATGAAAAAACAGGCATCGTCGGTCCGGTGATCCATTATCACGATGAGCCGAAAAAAATTCAATTCGCTGGCGGGAAAATAAATTGGTTAAAAACAAAAGGGGAACATCTTACCGTGATTAACGCCCTCCAGCCCCCTCTTAAATTAAGAGGGGGAGCGGGGGAGTTATACCTCGTTGACTACATCACCGGTTGTTGCCTTTTAATAAAGCGCGAAGTTATTGAAAAAATCGGCCTCTTGAGCGAAGATTATTTTTTATATTACGAAGACGCGGATTGGTGTTTGCAAGCCAAAAAAGCGGGCTATGAATGCGTCCTGGCGCGCGAAGCGAAAATCTATCATAAACAATCGCGAAGCGCCGGCGAATTTTCTTATCCCTATATTTATTATCATTCGCGCAACGGGCTCATCTGCGGTTGGAAGAACGGCCCGAAATTTTTTGTCGTTATTTTCAGTCTCTGGATTTTTTTAAAGCAGATGATCAAACTGGCCATTGGCTACAAAAGAAATTGGACTCGGCCCGTTTTGAGAGGCGTGATTGATTTTTGGCGGGGGAAAAGAGGGAAATTAGAGGGATATTATTAGAAATTTTATAATAAAATTATGTTAATTGGCGTTGATTCAAGAAGCCTTGAAGGAAATCGCACCGGCGTGGGCCGGTATCTTTTGAATTTGCTCAAAATTTGGTCTACTGACCACTGCCTACCGTCCTCCGCTAGATTCATTTTATATTTCAAAGATAAAATTCCGAGTGATTTGCCGGCCGCGGATTTTTTTGAATTTAAACTTTTAAACGTTAGAAGCAACGCCAAATTCGTTCATTGGAATTTGCCGCGGGCGGCCAGAAAAGATAAAATAGATATTCTATTTTGTCCGGCGTACGTCGCGCCGTTTTGCTATAAGGGCAAAATCGCTTTGACTTTACACGATATCAGCTATGAAGCTCGGCCGAAAGAATTCAATTGGCCGAGCTTAGCCGATAGAATATTGCTTAAATGGGTTTCGCGCCGCTCCGCCAAAAAGGCCGCTGTGATATTCGCGTCATCAGAATTTTCCCGACAAGAAGTCATTAAATATTATGGCCTGCCTCCGGCTAAGGTTATTACCACGCTTTTAGCCGCGGATCCGTCTTTATTTAACGCTATAAATAATGGAACAGTTGCGATAAAAGAAAAATATGGCCTAGAAGATAAATTCATTTTTTATGTCGGTTCCATTTTTACCCGTCGCCATCTGCCGGAAATTATCAGCGCGTTTGAGCGGCTGGCGCGCGCTGACGAAAATTATCAGTTATTGCTGGCCGGCAAGGATTCCACCGAAGGCCAAGCCGTAAATAAGTTAGCCGAAAAGATCAATCAGGAATTTGGCCGAAAAGCGGTTTTGCGGGTTGATTTTGTCAGCGATGAAGATCTAAAATTATTATATGGCGCCTGCGCGTTTTTTATTTGGCTTTCCGACTATGAGGGTTTTGGTTTTCCGCCTCTGGAAGCGATGAGTCTGGGCGCGCCGGTGATCACCACCGGCGGATCTTCTCTTAAAGAGGTGGCGGGAGAGGCGGGGATGTTTATTAAAGAGAATACCGACGTTGAAGAAATTTATCGCGCCATGCATAAATTGGCGCGCGACAGCGCTTGGCGTGAAGAATTGAGTATTAGAGGCAAAGAACAAGCGGTAAAGTTTTCCTGGAAAGAATGTGCCAAAATTACTTTAGAAGTGTTGATAAAAATATGAAAAAATATTTTACTTCCCTCAATATCATTTTTGCCATAGAAATCATCGCTGTTTTTCTGGCGGTTTTGGGCGTCGCGCCGCGCGAAATAATTTTGATTTGGACGGGGCTTGCGGTCTTTTTCATCATCTTTTCGCCGCCCAAAGAAGGACTTTGGTTAGTTTTGGCTTCAATTCCGCTCTTCGCCGCTCTTTCTATTTCCGATTCTTTTGACACTTTGGCCAACTGGCGAATTTTAACATTGGTTTTGTTTTTGAAAGTTTTTTGGCGTCGGGAATCTTTGGCCGAAATAAAGGGATATTTGAAAAATTGGCGTCGGCCGGAAATTTTCTTTTTGCTTCTTTTTTTCTTGTTGGCCGCGTCTTCCATTTTAGTCGCCACCTTTAAAATTCTGGCGATCAAAAAATTGATCTTCATTATCAATGCTTTCTTGTTGCTTCTGGTTGTTAAAAAACTGGCGCGGGACGAAAGATCGGTTTTGGAAATTTGGCAAGCTTTGGCTGTGGGCGGGGGAACGGTGATTTTTGTGGCTTTGATCCAGTTTTTAGCGGTGATCTTCGTGCCGCTTTTTGATTTCTGGCAATTTTGGGCCGGTAGAGTGATTAGCGTTTTTTACGGCGCCGATCTGGCTCATTTGCTTTCTTACTCCAATACTTGGTTCGCTTATTATTCTTCCGCTCCGCCGACCTTGCGCCTTTTTTCCGTTTTCCCCGATTCCCATTCTTTTGCCATGTTCAATTTGTTGATGCTGCCGATTTTTTTAAGTCTGGCGTTATTTTTTAAAAACGAAAAAACGAAAAAAAGATTTTTCGGAATTCTGACGGCGCTGGCTCTGCTTTCGGTGGCTTTCTCCGGTTCGCGCGGCGCCTGGCTGAACGTCGTGCCAGCATTTCTTCTGATCCTCTTTCTTTTGCGTCGGAAAATAGAATATTTTTTGACCGCCAAGGTTGCCTGGACTCTAATCTTATTTGTAGTTCTTTTCGTTTTTTCCACTATTTGGCCGCCGGTTTTTTATCAATTTCAGGCCTGGCAAAAAGGAGAAGGATTTTCCGGAAAATTTTCTTTTTTTGAACGCGCCAAATCCATTTCCGACGCCGATGAACTTTCCAACAAGGGTCGGCTTCAGATTTGGCGGGCTTCACTCATTTCAATTGAAAAAAATCCGATTTTGGGAGTGGGACTGGGTAATTATGTCAGGGTTTTGGATGAAAAAGTTTCCGCGGCTAAAAAAGGCGCTTCCGCGCACAACCTTTATCTTGATTTTGCAAGCGAGATTGGCCTGGCGGGCGCCGTTGCCTTGGTCGCGGTTTTTGGCTTAATCTTGAAAAGGGCCTGGTTTGTTTTTAGGCGTTCAAAGGAGGAATATTTCAAGTTTTTCGGCTTGGCCTTCGGGATTTACTTTTTGTGGGTTTTGGGATACAGTTTCTTTGATGTGGTGCTCCTTAATGATAAGGTGCTTTTATTATTTATGGTGAGCGTCGGAGCGCTTTACAGCTTTGAATTTTCAAAAAAATGAATCCTTTGGTTTCCATCTCCCTTCTTCTTTATAAGCCCGGTTTTTATTTAAAGCCGTGTCTGGAATCGGTTTTCGGGCAAAGTTTTCGAGATTTTGAGCTTTTGGTGATTGATAATGATTCTGCCGACGGCACGGCGCAAAAAGCGGAGGAAATTTTAAGATCGGAGGCGAACGGAATAAATTGGCGTCTGATACCTAATAAAAAAAATTTCGGTTTCGCCGCCGGCCAAAACCAGGGCATTCGCGAGTCAAAAGGAGATTTAATTCTTTTATTGAACCAAGATATAGTTTTGGAAAAAGATTTTTTAAAGAACATTATTGAAGTTTTCAAAAATGATCAAAAGATCGGCGCGGTTCAGGGAAAGTTTTTGCGCCTGAAAGCGGAAGGGAAAAATTTAGAGAAAAGCGATTTAATAGATAGCGCGGGTTTAACGATTTTAAAAAATAGAAGAATTATCGCGCGAGGGCAAGGGCATAAAGATAAGGGGCAGTTTGAAAAAGGGGAAGAAATTTTTGGAACCGATGGAGCCGCGCCAGTTTATCGTCGAGCAACCTTGGAAGATACAAAAATCTGTATTAGAGAACATTGCGAATATTTTGACGAAAGTTTTTTTATGTATAAAGAAGATGTGGATCTGGCTTGGCGAACAAGATTGGCCGGATGGAAGTCTTTTTATGAGCCAAAAGCCGTTGCCTGGCACGTCCGTACCGCCGGCGACAGCGCCGCTATAAATTATTTTGAAATAATAAGAGAAAGATTGAAAATAAATAAATTTGGCAAGTATCATGCTTTCAAAAATCAACGTTTGATGCAGATAAAGAATGAACAGCCTCGGATTTTATTTAGGCATCTTCTATGGTTTTTACCAAAAGAAATAAGTTCTTGGGCCTATGTGGTGGTCTTTGAAAAATTTACCTGGAATGCCATAGCGGAATTATTTAAGTTGGCGCCGTTGGCTTGGCAAAAAAGAAAAATAATCATGGCGCGGAAAAAAATAAGCGCCAAAGAAATGGAGAGATGGTTTGATTGATTTTGTTATAAATTATTTTTGAATATGGCCGATTTTGAAACAAAAGAAGAAAATTTAGAGGTTGGGTTTTTGGAAGAACAAAAACCGCGCTGGCGGCGTTATGTTTTCGCCGTTTGGGTTTTCGCTTTGGCCGCTATTTTTGTGGCGCTGGGCGGCGCGTTGGTCTGGAAGACAAGTTTTACCTATTCACAGATGAAGATCGGCGACACCAAGGGCCTTTTACCTCTTTCCGAATCAACTCCCCAGCCGGACTTGGATAGGATAAACATTCTGCTTTTGGGCCTGCGGGGAGAAGAGGATCCGAACGGCGGTTTATTGACGGACTCCATTATGGTTTTGAGTTTGAAAAAATCAACCGGCCAGGCGGCTTTAATTTCCATTCCGAGAGATTTGTATATTAAAATGCCCGGCGAAAATTACAAAGAAAAAATAAATTTTGCCTACGCTTTGGGTTTTGAGAAAAAAGGTTCGGCCGGCGCTTTGCTTTACAGTAAGACCGCCGTGTCTAAAACAACAGGTCTTTATATTAATTACGCCATCGCGGTGAATCATCAGGCTTTCAAGGAAATTGTGGACATTTTGGGGGGCATTGATATCATCCTGGACAAACCTTTTCGCGAAGACCAGCAATTTTCAAAAGAAATGATAATTGATCTGCCGGCCGGCCAGAATCACTTGAACGGAACCAGCACTCTTTATTTCGTCCGGTCGCGTTTTACGACGAGCGATTTTGATCGCGCCAGGCGCCAGCAGCAAGTGGCGCTGGCCATAAAAGACAAAGCTTTTTCTCTCGGAGTGATATCCAATCCGGTCAAGATCTTTCAAATTCTGAATTCGCTCGGAAAAAATGTGCGCTTGGACCTGCCTCTTTCCCAAA
The DNA here is from genome assembly GCA_964362775.1 of uncultured Candidatus Saccharibacteria bacterium. Taxonomy (GTDB): domain Bacteria; phylum Patescibacteriota; class Minisyncoccia; order Portnoybacterales; family GWB1-42-6; genus GWB1-42-6. The sequence goes on along the minus strand of CAYIFS010000002.1, from coordinate 19,162 downwards.
TCAAAAATCTGATAGTGATGGCTGAAAATTTCGGCGATCAAAAAATAGTCCATAAAGTTTTTGACACCACCGAGGAAGGATTGCTTTACGCTTCCAAAACCGAAAGCGGCGCTTATATTCTGTTGCCTGTCGGAGACGATTTTAAAAAAATCCAGGAAGTTTGTCAGAATATCTTCAATTGAGTATGAAATTGTCGGTCATTATCACCAACCATAAAACCCCGGAACTTTTGGATCTTTGTTTAAAATCCGTCCAAAACGCGGCCAGCGGTTTTGAATTTGAGGTCTTGGTTATAGATTCGGAAATCAGTCCTGACGAAGACGGCTGGGCGGGAAAGAATTCGGAGGGAATAAAATATTTCCCCTTTGAAAAAAATGTCGGTTATGCTAAATTGGTTAACAAGGGACTTTCGGAAGTTAAAGGAGAATACATTTTGATCCTTAACGCGGATATCGTTCTGGAAAAAGATTCCTTGGAAAGAACGATCGGATATCTGGAAAAGAATCCGGCGGCGGGAATCTTAGGACCGAAGCTCCTGAATTTCAACGGTTCAACTCAGCCTTCTTGTTTTCGATTTTACAAATTGAGCACGATCTTTTCCCGGCGCACTTTCTGGAAAAAGACCCCTTGGGGGAGAAGAGAACTGGAGCGCTTCCTGATGAAAGATCTTGATGATAATAAAACCCATGAAGCGGATTGGTTGCTGGGCGCCGCTTTAATGGTCAGGCGGCAAGCGGCGCAGGATATCGGGCCGATGGACGAAAGATTTTTCCTTTATTTTGAGGATGTTGATTGGTGCCGGCGCTTCAAGGAAAAAAATTGGCAGGTTATCTATTTTCCCGAGGCGGTGATGAACCATTACCACGGCCGCCAAAGCAAGAAAAAAGGCGGATTGGCGGATTTGTTTTTCAATAGATACGCCTGGATCCATATTTTCAGCGCTTTAAAATATTTTTTAAAATATCGGGACTAAAATTCATGGGAAGAAAAATAATCAATTCGTTTTTTGCGATAATCTTGATCGGCGCCGTTTTTTACTCGGGTTTTTGGTACGGCCAGAACCATCGCCCTTCCATTGAAAAGATAGGGGGGATTTCAAATTTGGAAATAAATAAGCCTGCTGACGTTGATTTTACTCTTTTTTGGGACGCCTGGGCAAAGGTTCAAGAAAAATTCGTCAATCGTTCAAAACTGGATTATCAAAAAATGGTTTATGGCGCGATCTCCGGCATGCTCTCGGCTTTGGACGATCCTTACACCGTTTTTATGACGCCGCAAGAAAAGAAAGATTTTTCCCAGTCCATGAAAGGAAATTTTGAAGGGATCGGCGCGGAGATCGGTATCAGAAAAAATGTTTTAACGATCTTGGCCCCCATCGTGGATTCACCGGCCGAAAGAGCGGGGTTGAAGGCCGGTGATAAAATTTTGAAAATTAATGATAAATCCTCGGACGGTTTAAGCGTGGACGAAGCCGTTAGTTTGATTAGAGGAGAGAAGGGAACGGAAGTCAGGCTGGCAATCTTCAGGGAAGGTTGGAAAGAAACTAAAGATTTTAAGATCGTCCGTGACAAAATCATTGTGCCGATAGTCAAGCTTGAAACCGAAAAAACGTCTTCGGGCAAAGAAATAGCCAAAATAACCTTAAGTCAATTCACGGAAAATTCCGCCGCCGAATTCAAAAAAGCGGCTCAAAAGATCCTGGCGTCCAAAAATTTAGGCATTATTCTTGATCTGCGCAATAACCCCGGCGGCTATCTGGACTCGGCCGTGGAAATCGCCGGTTGGTTTTTGCCGGAAGGAAAAGTGGTGGTGACGGAAGATTACGGCGACGATAAAAAGATTATTCATTACAGCGATGGTATTAACGAGCTTTCAAAATATCCGTTGGTCATTTTGATCAACGAAGGCTCGGCTTCAGCTTCGGAAATTCTGGCTGGCGCCTTGAAAGACCATTTAGGAACAAAATTAGTCGGCCAAAAAAGCTATGGAAAGGGGTCGGTGCAGGAATTAAACCAACTGGGCCAAGGAACAGCCGTAAAGATCACGGTGGCCAAATGGCTGACGCCCTCAGGCCACTCCATTATGGACGCGGGGCTGGAGGCAGACGAAAAAGTGGAATTGATCTCTGAAGATATTGATAATGGCCGCGATCCGCAATTGGTCAAAGCGCTGGAAATGTTAAAATGAATAAAGACGGCGGGATTTGCCAAAATTCAAAAAGATAAGGTAAAATTAAAAGGAAGGATTTGAACTTTTAATCAGAAAATCAATTGAACTATGAAAGTAATTTTGCTTCAGGATATTCCAAAGATCGGCAAGAAATTTGAAGTTAAAGAAGTAGCTGACGGCTACGCCCGTAATTTTTTATTGCCGGAGGGTTTGATCAAACCGGCGACCGAAGAAGCGTTAAAAACTCTGGAAGCCGAAAGAGCGGCGGCGGCCAAGAAAGCCGAGGAAGAATTGAAAGTGGCCGAACAAACCGTTTCCCAGTTGGATGGACAGGAAATTGAGATTTTCGCCAAGGCGGACGAAAGCGGCAAGCTTTTCGGCGCGATTACGCCACTCAAGATCGCTAAGGTTTTGAAAGAAAAAGGCTTTGAAGCCAAGAAGAATCAGATAAAAATTTCCGAGCCGATCAAAACGGTCGGCGAACACGAAATAATGCTGGAAATGGAACACGGGCTGGAAGCGAAAATAAGATTGATTGTTTCAGAACAATTAAAAGAAGAAGTAAAAAAGGAAGACTTAGAGTAGAAATCTGAATTTAGCCCTGGTTTCGCCCCGCAAAATGCGGGGCGGGGCCGCCTCCGCTGAATTCAGTTTTTTACCGGGTCGGTTTTTATGGCAAAATATATCTTTGTGGCCGGCGGCGTCATGTCCGGCGTCGGCAAGGGCATCGCGACGGCTTCAATCGCCAAAATTTTGCAAGCGAGAGGTTTTGGCGTCACTTCCATAAAAATTGACCCGTACGTCAATGTGGACGCCGGCACCATGAACCCCACCGAACACGGTGAGGTTTTTGTTTTGGACGAGGGCACGGAATGCGACCAGGATATGGGGAATTATGAAAGGTTTCTGGGCCTTTCTTTGCCGGCGATAAATTACATGACCACGGGGAGCGTTTATCAGGCGGTGATCCGGCGCGAGCGGAATTTGGAATATGGCGGCCGATGCGTGGAAGTGGTGCCGCACATTCCCCTGGAGGTCATTGAAAGAATTGAAAAAGCGGGTCGGCACGCCAAGGCTGATTTTGTCACAGTGGAGATCGGCGGGACGGTCGGCGAATATCAAAATGTTCTGTTCCTGGAAGCGGCCAGAATGATGAAATTGAAAAAACCCGGTGATGTTCTGTTCGTGCTCGTCAGCTATTTGCCGATACCGGCCAAGATCGGCGAGATGAAAACCAAGCCCACGCAATACGCCGTGCGAACATTGAATTCGGCCGGCATCCAGCCCGATGTCATTATTGCGAGGTCCTCGGTGGCTTTGGATAAAAAACGCAAAGAGAAGATCGCTTTGAATTGCAATATGCGAGAACAGGACGTGATTTCCGCGCCCGACATTGAAAGTATCTACGAAGTGCCGCCGAATTTTGAGAAAGATAATTTGAGCGAATTGATCTTGGAAAAATTGAAAATGGAAGGGAAGACATCGGATTTGAAAGAATGGCGAGATTTCGTGAAGATTTTAAAGTCGGCGAAGAATCCGGTCAAGATCGGCATCGTGGGCAAATATTTCGGCACCGGCGACTTCACGCTTTCCGACGCCTATATTTCGGTGATTGAGGCGGTTAAGCACGCCGCTTTTTATTTCAAGCGTCGGCCGCAGATCAGTTGGCTGAATGCCGAGGAATACGAGAAAAATCCAAAAACTTTGGCTAATTTAAAAAAATACAATGGCATAATCGTGCCCGGAGGGTTTGGTTCGCGGGGGATAGAAGGGAAGATCAAGGCGATCGAATTTTGCCGCAAAAACAGAATTCCTTATTTTGGCTTATGCTACGGCATGCAACTGATGGTGGTTGAATTCAGCCGTCATATCTGCGGCCTGAAAGACGCCCACACGACCGAGATAGACAGGGAAACTAAAAATCCGGTGATTGACATCATGCCCGACCAGAAAAAAAATCTGGCGGACAAAAATTTCGGCGCGACCATGAGGCTCGGCGCGTATCCGGCGGCCATCAGGGAAAAAACGCTTGCTTTCGCGGCCTATAAAAAACATCTGATCTCCGAACGCCATCGCCATCGTTGGGAAGTGAATCCAGATTACCAAGAATTATTGGAAGAAAAAGGTTTGGTATTTTCGGGCAAATCGCCCGATGGCCGGCTGATGGAAATTGCGGAATTACCAAAAAATCTTCATCCATTTTTTGTGGGCGTGCAATTCCATCCGGAATTCAAATCCGCGCCGCTCGCCCCGCATCCTTTGTTCAGGGAATTCATCAAGGCTTGTTTGAAAAAACCCCTCACCTATGAAGGATTTTTTTAAAAAATTATTTATGGCAACTAACTTTTATTTTTTAATAATCACAATTTATCCATCTGGTATTTATTCGCGAGCGGAGCTCGCATTCCTTCATAGGTGAGGGGTAAAATAAAAACACTCCCACAAAACGCGGGGGTGTTTTCGCAATATAGAAAATCTATTTTACCGAAACCACATTCGCTATTTTGCAAATTCTTTTTGAACCGTTGAATTTTTTCATGCTTCTCGCGGTGAATTTTACGATGCCCTCCGCGAGAGAATAAAGAGTGTCGTCATTGCCGCGCCGAACGTTTTTCCCGGGAAAAATTTTGGTGCCGCGCTGGCGAACCAAAATACTGCCGATTTTGGCTTTCTGGCCGGAAAAAAGCTTAATGCCGAGATATTTTGGTTGGGAGTCGCGGCCTAAATGGGTTGAACCCGCCGCTTTTGTATGCGCCATATTTGAGTTAGAATTAAATTAAGAAATCAATAAAAAGAGTATAGCAAATAAAAAATCTTATGTCAACGGATTTTTGGTTGAAGATAGGGGAGCGGATAAAGGAAAATCAAGCGGATCTGGCTTTGATTTTTGGCTTTGTTTTAGTGGCTCTTTTGTCGTTTGGCGCCGGTTATCTTTCCGCGCCGGAAAGCGTTAAAAATTCGGTGATAATTGAAGAGCCCAACGCCTCATCAACCGGTTTCTTTAATCAATCCGCCGCCGCGGGGAGCGCGGCGGCCCAGCAAGAAAAAGGACTTTTGGTGGCCAGCCGAGGCGGAAAAAAATATCATTGGCCGTGGTGTTCTTGGGGGAAGAGCATCAAGATTGAAAACCAAATCTGGTTTAATTCCGAAAGTGAAGCCAAAACGGCCGGCTATTCGCCTTGCGCTTGTATTGAAAATTCCGCTCCGGCAGGCTATGTTAGCCAGTGATCTTGGGCTTGATTTTTTTCTCTTTTTTGAAAGAAAAAGTTTTATATTCTTTGTCTATTTTTTTGGCGCTTTCAATTTTTTCTTTGACGGAGAGGGGAACTTCTTTTAAAATCTTTTTTAATTTTGTTTCGTCAGGTTTAAGGATCTCCTGCCATTTTCCCAGCGGTTCCAGGATCGCTTTTAATGTTTCACTATTGTATTTAAAGCGCTGGATAAGCTGCCTCGAAATATAGCCGTCTTCGGAAAAAAGCCGTTCCATATTTTCCTGTTCCATGAATTTGGCGAGGTCGGATTTTATTTCGTCCATTCTCTTATCCCGTTCGTCAACTTCATTCTTTAAAGAAATATATCCATTGATCAGCGCCTTGATGTCCTGGTCGTTAAAAAATATTTTTTCTTCAACGAATTTATGTTTAAAAAGCGGGCAGAAGCGCTGGTACTCGCACCAGTCGCAGAGAGGCGAAGGCGTGGGCTGGAATTTTTCCTGCTCTTTAGATTGTTTTATCTTTTCAAGGCTTTTTATAATTTTCTCTTTGGTGGCTTCCAAATCTTCGGGAGAGCGAAGGCTGGAAAGTTTCTCACCGTGCTTTAGAAAATAAAGGCTGACTTTTATGGGATGTTTTTCTTTAATGATTGAAGGCCAGCGGTTGGCCAGGCCCAGGTGATAGACCGAAAGTTGGAGATTCTCGTCCACGTTTTGCTGGGAAGGCATTTTTTTGGCGGTTTTGTAATCAATCACCTCAAAGATCCCATCCTCGGTTTTATCAACGCGGTCAATTTTCCCGGTGATAAGGTGAAGGTCATTGCCCGCTTGGATGGGCGCTTCAAACGGAGTTTCCAGGGCCAGGATATTGAATTTTGCCGGATAGTTCTTGGCGTAGTAATCTTTGAGAATTTTTACCGCTTGCGTCAAAGCGGCCACATTTTCTCTTTCATCTTCATAAATGGAAGAATCCCAATTGTCGGAAAGATATTTAAGGATCTCTTCTTCGGAAGGGATAAGGAGGCCTGGTTCGTGCAGGGTCTTTAAGACATTATGTAAAAGAGTGCCAAAAAGAGCCTCTTTTGATTTTTTGGTTTTGAGGCGGTCTATATATTGAAATTTGAATTTGAGCGGACAGCGCTGAAAACTTTCCAGAGCCGAATAAGAAAGGCGCATATTGGTTAATTTTATCATGGCGGGCAGAGGAGGGGCAAACGGAAGAGAGGAGGGGGGAGGAAGAAATCTCCCTTTTTGATTTTATAAATTGAGAAAAATATAAAAATAAATATTTCCTTGAATATTTTTTAAATAATTATTTATTAAGGTTTTGTCAATGCTGTTCCACGGAGCTGTGGATAACTTTGGGGGAGAGCAAGCTAGAACGTCGCACAAGATACCTTTTGCGACGTTGCCTT
>CAYIFS010000002.1:3084-12267 GCA_964362775.1 uncultured Candidatus Saccharibacteria bacterium | reverse complement strand
ACAACATAACAACGGGAGGTCCAAAATGGTTAGGGATTCTCTTTGCGCTTTGGCCGCAGTTTGCGGTGCCCTGGCATTAATAATTTTTGCTTCCCTTTCGCTCCAACTCATCGGTTCGACTTTTGGCGTCTATGTGCCCGAGGAAGGAGCCATGGAGAGAGGAACAAAATATTTTTTCGTTATTTCTTTTCTTTCCGCGGTTTTTTTCGGACTCTCTCGTGCGACAACAAAAAATCCCTCCCGCAGCTGCGGGAGGGATTTAAATTTGGAATTTTATAAATAAAGCAAAGGATTCAGATCACCGCCGAGCGGCACCGGACCGTAAGATTTTTGTTCTATCCGAAAAGTGTTGGTGGCATAAAGCGTGAAATGCAGATGGGCGCCGGTGGAATAACCCGTTGAGCCGGCGTAGCCGATAATGTCGCCCGCCTTAACCGTTTGGCCGACAGCCACCGATTGCGCCGAAAGATGGCCGTAGAGCGTGGTCAGGCCGTTTTGATGATTAATGGTGATCCATTTCCCGTAAGAATAACGGCCCAAGTTTCCTATCCCCGAGATCACGCCGTCGTGCGCCGCGCGGATCGGATCGCCCAGATCCGCGTCAAGATCAATTCCATTGTGATAACCGCCTTTTCTATTATTACAAGCGGGATAAGAACGCCGCGCGAAACTGGTTTGGATGCAACCGTAGCCCTGGGTGACGGTTCCCGCCTTTGGCCAAAGGAGAAGACCATTTTTGGCGCCGGGCAAGGAATTCGGATTGATGGCGAGACGCAACTTTTCTTCGGCTTCGTAAATTTCATTCTCAATTTGTTCTTGTTTTTTTTGCAATTCGGTCAGAGTCGTTTGGTATTGTTTTTCTTGATTTTTGCTGGTGGCCAGCAGGTCTTGTTTCTCGCCTTTTTGGTTGTCCAAGACCGCGGTTTTGCCGGAGAGTTGTTTTTTCAGACCTTCCAGCTCGTTTTTTTGGCCCTCATAATCGCTTTTTTGGCCTTCCAGAAGATTTTTTAGGTCTTTGATCGCGCGGACCTTTTCTTGAACATCCTTTTGGAGATTTTCGGAATATTGGATCTGATTCAAAAAGTCGGAAAGGCTTCTATTTTTGAAAATGATCTCAAAGGGCGTTTCCTGGTCGGCCTCGTCAATCGCTAAAAGGACCTGGCTCAAACCATTTTTGTTTTTGGTCAGCTCCACGTTTTGAGTTTCAATTTCCGAGGATAATCCTTGAATTTTGAGTGAGGCGCCGGATATTTTTATTTGGGTCATTCTGACCTCGGCTTCTATCTGCTTAATTTGGGTTTCCAAGCGCGAGACCTGAGATTTAAGCGTGGCGCTTTGGTTTCGTTGGCTTTTTAAAGTATCTTTGTAGGCGGCGATTTGTTTTTCCAGCTCCTGAATCTGGGTTTGTTTCTGTTGGATCTGATTTTTCAAGTCATCGGTCAAATCAGCCCGGACGATGGCGGGGAGAATAAATAATGAGTAGGCAATAATTGGCAGAATTATTATTTTACGTAAAAGCATTTTTTAAAATAAAGAGATGGCTTTTTTTATTCTTTCTAAGCTTTGTTCTTTGCCCAGGATCTCCGCGATCTCGAACGGCGGCGGGGAGTTTTTTTGGCCGGAAAGCGAGACCCTCAAAGGCCAGAGCAGCTCTCCCCTGTTTTTGAATTTTTCCGCTTCAAGCATCAGCGCGGATCTCAAATCTTCCAGCGTGAAACGTTCGTCGGAAATTTCCGAAATGATTTTTTGAGAAATTTCCAGGGATTTTTTAATCTCTTCATCGGTCATTTCTTTCCATTTGAGCAGGGTTTTGTCGTATTTGGGCAACTCAAAAAAGAAGGCAATATGCTCCCCTATCTCGGATAAAGTTTGTAGTCGTTCTTGTTCCAGGGCGATGATTTTTTTTAGTTTAGATCCTTCGCGGAGTTTAGGCTGAGCGGAGCGAATATGCTCAGGATGACCGGGCAAGGTGGTCAAATAAGGGAGACATAATTTAGTCAGTTTATCTAATGGTAATTGTTTTATATAGTAAGAATTATACCAATTCAGTTTTTCAATATTAAAAACCGCGCCGGCTTTGTGGACTTTTTTCAGATCGAAATCCCGGAGCAATTCTTCCATTGAATAAATTTCTTTCTCCTTGCCCGCCGAAGCCTTAGCGGAGGAGGGTGTTCCGGGATTCCAGCCCAAAAATGCCAGATAATTGACCAGGGCTTCGGCTAGATAGCCCTTTTTGATATAATCTTCAACCGCGACGTCGCCTTTGCGTTTGGACATTTTGGTTTTGTCGGCGTTGAGAAGCAGGGGCAGATGGGCGAATTTCGGCGTTTTCCAGCCGAAATATTCATAAAGCAAAATATGCTTTGGGGTTGAAGGCAGCCATTCCTCGGTGCGCGTCACGTGAGAAATTTCCATTAAGTGGTCGTCCACAACCACGGCCAAATGGTAGGTCGGATAGCCGTCGGATTTAAGCAACACTTGGTCGTCCAATTCATCGGAATCATAAACGATTCGGCCGCGCACCAAGTCTTCAAATTCAATCTTTCGATTTTCGGGAATTTTCATCCGGACGACATAAGGCGCGTTATTTTTTAATTTTTCCTCAATTTCTTTTTTTGAAAGTTTCAAGCATCGGCGGTCGTATTTGGTCGCTTGATTTTGCGCTATTTGCTCTTTCCTCGTTTCTTCCAGGGTTTTTCCGTCGCAAAAACAAGGATAAGCAAGGCCTTTTTCCAAAAGTTCATTGGCGTATTTTTTATAAATATTCAGACGTTGCGATTGGATATATGGTCCGAAAGGCCCTCCGATATCCGGACCCTCGTCATAATTTATGTCCGCCCATTTTAGGCTCTTATAAATCGCCTCGGTCGCGCCTTCAACATATCTTTCTCTATCCGTGTCTTCCAAGCGCAAAATAAATTGGCCGTGATGCTGTTTGGCCAGAAGATAGGAATAAAGCGCGGTGCGCAAGCCGCCGATATGCAAAAAGCCGGTGGGGCTCGGCGCAAACCGCGTCCGGACTGGACTTTCTGGGGAGAAACTGATATATTTTAGGAAGTTCTTAAACATAATTTTTAAAAAGGAGGCGTTATGACTATTTTTTGTTCCCCGGAAGGTTGCTCTCGGCATTGGACGGGAGGCGAACTTCATGATTGCTTGCTGGGGTCCAGGCCGAATCGCAGAGAGATGGTCGCTATGGCCTTAATAGCGGCGGGGTTTTTCGTAATCTGCTCCGCTTTCGGCTGGGGAATACTCGCTACACTGGCTGCGTCTTTGGCCGCCGGATTCGCCTCTTTTATCGTTTGGCGGACTCTTTAAGAATGTTCTATCTTTTCTTTCCCGCAGGTAAAACCTTACCTGCGGCTTTTTTATTTCACCACTTCGCGATATTTAAAAGTTCATGCGAAATTTTACGAGCCGCGTCCGGCGGATTGAAAGCGCCGGACGCGTCGCTCATTTTTTTCATTGTTTCGGGACTGTCAAATAAATTGAAAATTTGATCGGTGAAAATATTGGGGATCAGATTAATTTGGTTGATAACCACGGCCGCGCCGGTGGAAGCGTATTCCCCCGCGTTCTTGTTTTGGTGGTCCGCGGCGGCCGAGGGAAGAGGGATCAGAATGCTCGGTTTTTTCAAAACAGAGATCTCGGCAATCGAAGTGGCGCCGGCGCGGGAAATTACAATGTCCGCGGCGCCGAACGCGGCGCGAAGTTGTTTCTCGTCCAAAAACGGGGTTAGAAAATAACCCGCGGGTAGGCCCTGGTTGAAAAGCGATTTAAATTCTTCAAAATTTTCCTGACCGCATTGATGGATCATTTCGCAACGGGAAAGCAATTTTGGCAGAGAATCAAAGACGATCTGGTTTATTGCTTGTGCCCCCTGGCTGCCGCCAAGAACTAAAATTACGGGTTTTGAACCGGTAAAACCCGGAAAAGCGCTTTTGGCGTCTTCTTTCGTGCCGCCAAGGAGCTCTTGGCGCACCGGATTGCCGGTCAGAGCGGTTTTAGAGGACGGGAAAAAAGAAGCGGCCGAAGAGAAAGAGATCGCGACTCTTTTGGAGAATTTAGCGCCGAATCTGTTGGCGAGGCCCGGTACGGAATCGGATTCATGGACAAGGATCGGCAGGCGGTAAAGCCAAGCGGCTAAAACCACTGGCGCCGAACCGAATCCACCTTTTGAAAAGACGGCGTTTGGCATAAACCAAAAAAGATGCCAAAGAGATTGGATTAGGCCGTAAGGAAATTTCAAAATATCAAAAATGTTTTTCAGCGAAGCGTAGCGTCTAATCTTGCCGGCTAGGATCTTTTTATGTCGAATTCCTTCTTGGGCCAATAATTCTTCGCCGACGGTCTCGGGTCCTAAAAATAATAATTCCAAAGAAGACCCCTCGCCCGGCGGAATCTCAAAAAGATTGTTTTGAACGATGTTTTTTAGTTCTCGGGCAACGGCTAAGACCGGGAAAAAATGTCCGCCCGTGCCGCCACCGGTTAAAATAATTCTCATAAAGTTTAGATTTTAGAATATTTAGAAATGTTCAACAAAATTCCCATGGCCGCCAGGGAGACGGTCAAAGACGACCCGCCTAGCGAAATAAAAGGCAAAGGGATGCCGGTCAAGGGAAAAAGTCCGCAAACGGAAGCCATATTGATTAAAACTTGCAGGGCGATGGAAATGGTAATGCCGCCGGCCAGAAGTTTTGAAAATTCATCCGGCGCTTTGGCGGCGATTTTCAGGCCTCGCGAAACAAAAAAAAGAAAAAGCAGGATCAAAGAAATAATACCGATAAATCCGAGTTCCTCTCCGATGACCGCCAGGATGGAATCCGTGGCGGGTTCGGGCAAATAGCGGAATTTTTGAAGTCCCTGGCCAAGGCCGAGCCCTAAAAATCCTCCCGAGCCCAGCGCCAGAAAAGCTTGATTTATTTGGTAGCCTTTCCCCAAGGGGTCCATTTCCGGATGCAAAAAAATCTGGAAGCGGCTGGAAGCGTGGGAGAAGACTTTTATTAAGATAAAAAAAAGAGCCACCGCGCCGGAAAAGATCAAAATGATGTGCCGGAAACTTCCGCCGGCCAAAAGGAAAACCGCCACGGCGCTTAATCCAATAATTCCCATCGTGCCCAGATCCGGTTGGGCTAAAAGAAGAAAAGCGGTCGCGCCCAAAATCATCAAAAAAGGCAGAAAAGTTTCCGAGAAACTTTTGATGTTTTTATTTTTTGAAGAGAACCAGCCGGCCAGATATAAAATAGAAGTGAATTTCAGGAATTCGGATGGTTGGAAAGAAAAGGAGCCGAGGCTTATCCATCGCTGGGCGCCGCCGTGTTCAAGGCCGATTCCCGGCACGAGAACCAGTCCCAAAAGAATTAAATTCAAAACTAGAAGAGGCAGAGAGATTTTTTTAAAGAAAGACAAAGGCAGAAAATAAGCGATTAAGCCAAGAATCAAACCAGGCAAAAGGCCATGGAGGATTTGATATTTAAGGTAGTAATAATTTTCGCCGGATTTTTCCTGGGATAGGCTGATGGAAGAAGAAGCGATCATTATTAAACCGAAAACAACCAAAAAAACAATAACCCCCAAAAGCGCGTAATCGGGCCGGCGCCGCATAAAAGTTTAAAGTTAAAAGTTTAAAGTTAAAAGCTGGGCTCAAGGGAGAAGCCAGAATCATTTTAGATTTCTCACCGCTTCGTTGAATTTTTCTCCGCGGTCAAATTCGTGTTTGAAAAGTCCGAAACTCGCGCAACCGGGAGAAAGCAGGACAACTCCGCCTCTTTTAGCCAGGGCGGCCGCTTTTTTCACCGCTTCTCCAAGGTCGCGGGTTCTTTCAAAGAGGGCGAAGTTTTTTTCCGGTTCTTGCCCCAGAAACTTTTTTATTTCTTTTTCAAGCTTGGGCGTCGCCGTCCCTTCAAGCAGAATCACGCCGAGGCACGAATGGACTATTTTTTTGGCGAAATTTTCAAATTCCAGATCTTTGTCCGCGCCGCCGGCGATCAGGATAAGGCGTTTTTTCAGATCCGGCCAGCGATCCGAAAGCGCTTCCAGCGCCGCCATGGCGGCTTCGGGAGCCGTGGCGGTGGTGTCATTGAAGAATTTTATGCCTTTCTTTTCCGCGACCAGCTCCAGTCTTCCCGCGAGCCCTCGAAAATCAGCCAAGGCGAGGCGAATGTCGCTGTTTTCCAGATCAAAAAGTTTAGCGACCGAAACGGCGGCCAGAATATTATTGATCGCGTGGCGGCCGAGCAGTTTAATTTCTTTAAGATCGCAGACTTCTTCTTGATTTATTCCAAAATAGATTTTTTTTCTTTTTTGATAAGCGCCGAGCCTGGGTTCTTGGTTCAGTGAAGGCCAATCTTTCATCAAGAGCAGGTCGTCTCCTTGGGGAGAATAAAAATAAACGCGCGATTTGGCTTCATTGGCCAAATCCCGCAGATTTTTTTCATTGTAATTAAGAAAGAGAAAATCTTTTTCATCTTGGAATTTGAAAACCAATTTTTTGTCTCCCGCGTAGTCCTCAAAGCTTGAATAGCGGTTCAGGTGGTCGGGGAAAATATTGGTGATGACGGAAATATGGGGGCTTTTTTTATGGTTTTTGGCGTCGGCCAGTTGCCAGGAAGAAAGTTCCAAAACCACTACCGAATCTTTGGAAATTCTAGATAAATTTTCTAAGACCGAAGAACGGATATTGCCCGCCAAAACCACCTGGGGATATTTTTGTTTTAGAAGATGGGCGATCAGCGTGGCCGTGGTTGATTTGCCTTTGGTGCCGGTGACGCCGATTATCGGCGCGGGACATAATTCAAAAAAGATTCCGATATCGCTTTCTATAGGCACTTTATGTTTTTTGGCCGCGGCCAAAAATTTCGAATCTTCCGGCACGCCGGGATTTTTTATCACCAGATCCGTTTTGGTGAAATCTTCCAGGCGATGTTTCCCCAAAATAAAATTAATAGGCTCGCCTCGCTGCGAAGCGGGCAGATCCTTTAATAATTCCAGGGATTCTTTTAATTCTTCCTTGGTTCTCAAATCAGTGGCTAAAATTTTAGCCCCTTGTTCGGCTAAAAATTTTATCACGCCCACTCCCCCGCCGTGGAGCCCAATGCCCATGACGGTAATGCGCTTATTTTTAAAGTCTTCTAAATTCATAATAATGTAAAATGCAAACTTCAAAATTTAGAATGATTTTTTCTTATTGTCATGCCGAACTTGTTTCGGCATCTGGATCCCGAAATAAATTCGGGATGACACTTTGTGTCAATTTCATAGATAAAATCTGTCCAAAAACGCCAGAATTAATCCTAAAATCGCTCCGATGCTTGAAATTATCCAAAATCTCATCGTGATTTTGGTCTCCGGCCAGCCCTTGGCTTCAAAATGGTGATGAATGGGGGTGGAAGCGAAAATTTTCCGGCCGAACAATTTTTTGCTGATCATTTGTAAAATAACCGAAAAAGATTCGGCCACCAAAACCAATCCGATAATGGGCAGAAGCAAGAATTGATTTGTCAGCATGGCGATTATGCCGAGAGTGATGCCCAGCGACATCGCCCCGGTATCCCCCATAAAAAATCTGGCCGGGAAAATATTAAACCAAAGAAAAGCCAGCAGAGCCCCCAAAATAACTCCGCAAAAAGCCGCGAGGTCATAGTGCCCCTGGGAATAAGCGATGACGCCATAAGCCCCAAAACAAGAAAGCAGAACGCCGCCGGCCAGGCCGTCCAGGCCGTCGGTCTCGTTGACCGAGAAAGCGGTGGCGACCAAAACGAAGATAAAAATTAAAATATACCAAAGACCGATGTCAAAATTTCCGATGAAAGGGATATGGACGGTACTCCATTCAAGCTTGGTGAAAAACCACCAGGCGCCAAAGATCGCGATCAAAGTATAAACCAAAATGCGGTGCCGCATTTTCAATCCGCCGCCGTTGGGTCCGATGCGCCGGATGCCGAGCAAGTCGTCGGCCACGCCGACCAAAGCCGAAGCCACCAAAGCGCCGAGCGGCAGAAGAGTTTGAGAACGATTTAAAAAATTAAGATCGGAGATCAAAGAATCAAATCCTAATTTTGAAAGTCCCCAGAAAATTATCGCCAAAAGAAAAACCGTCAACCAGATCAAAAGTCCGCCCATGGTCGGCGTCCCTTCTTTTTTCCTATGGAGTTTGGAGAAAACCGGTGCTCCTTCGGTCCTGATTTGCTTGCCCAGGCGCCATTTTATCAAAAAATGGGTCCAAAGAGGAGTTAGGATGATGGCTACGCCGAAAGATAAAGCGGCCAACCCCAAAATCCGCGAGATTTGAAATAGGTCGGACATGTCAAAATTTTACCATAAATAAGCCTTTTTAGTCCAATTTATCAAGGTCTCGGTTTCCAGAAGACGATCGGGCGAATCCATAACTACTGAAATAATTATTCCTCCATTTTGAGGCGATTTAACTGCTAAAATCATACAATTGCCCGCCTCCTGGATATAACCGGTTTTTCCGCCCAGGATTTCGGGCACGCGGTCGAGCAATTTATCCGTGCTTTCAATCTGATGGCGAAATTTTTTATCCACGGAGAAAATGGTGATTTTAGGAGTTTGCATAATTTTGGAAAGAAGCGGATTTTTTAAGACCTCTTCCATAATTTTAGTCAATTCCCAGGCGGTGGAAAAATTAGATGGGTCCAAACCGGAACTGTCTTTAAAAGAAGTATTTTTTAAACCCAAGGCTTTGGCTTTTTGATTCATCAAACCTACAAAAATTTGCCCCGAGTCCGTGGCGGGAGAAGAAATATTTTCGGCGATGGCTTGGGCCGCGTCGTTGCTTGAAGCGACCAGCATGAGATAAAGCAGATTTTTCAAAGTGATTTTTTCGCCCACCGCTAAATTTCCCATTTCCCCTTTCTGGACTACGGCGTTTTGACTTATTGTAAATATATCCGTTTCTTTGGCGTTTTCCAGGGCGACGATTGCTGTCATTAATTTAGTCAGACTGGCGATGGGACGAGCTTCTAAAATATTGTCTTTTTGGAAAAGCACGGAGCGGTTTTTGGTATCAAAAACCAGCGCGGCGCGCGCCAAAATCTTCGGTTCTTCAACGTTCCAGTCGCGGAGCGGCGAAACAGGCAGGAGGAGTCCGGAAGCCAAAAAAGCGTTTTCTGAAAGCGGTAGCTTAAAATCCGCGAAGGATAAAAATTCGGTTTTTTTGGT
>CAYIFS010000002.1:0-2984 GCA_964362775.1 uncultured Candidatus Saccharibacteria bacterium | reverse complement strand
CCGTATTTTCTAATTTTATTAAACTTGTCGGCGCGAGTTTCAGTGAAAGCGTGTAATCTCCGCCGTTCACGATAATTTTTGTTTGTTTAGCCAGAGAATTATCCAAGAAAAGAGGCAGGCCGTAAAGCGGGCCGAAAGGCGGAGTGGTGCCGATCTTTATATTTTTAATATTGGCTTTCACCCATGGCTCCTTGGCAAAATCGGCATGCGAAAAATGGACGCGTTTATTTTTAACGCCCCCTCTCCCCCTCTTAAAATAAGAGGGGGAATTGGGGGAGTTATTAATTATTTTTAGCAGTTTCTTCTTATCTAAATTTTTATTGGCTGGCACAAGTGCTAAGGCGTGTTCTTTATTATCAAAAGCTAAAACTACGGTTTTTCCCACGGTCGCCGGCTTAACTCGAAGCGTGGCGGCTTTATCCAGGGCGGTAAAGACCTTTTTATGTTTTGCCAATTCGTATTTGATTTTATTCTTTTCCAAAAAGTTTTGGATGGTTTTGGGTAGCATACCAGGTAGTAGAAATTCGGCTGGGTTTGAATTTAATTAAATTATTAAATTCCCGAACTTGTTATTTTTAATTTATTTTACCAAGTAATTAAGTTTCGGCTAGACTGCCGAATTTTCACTACCTGGCATAAGTTTATTATTTTTTCTTAAAGCCCTCAATTAAAAACAAAATGCCGGTTAGAAGAGGGATTCCGCCGACGAACGAACTGTTCCATTCTTGGGATCTGAAAATCATTAAAAAATAATAGATTCCAAAAGCGACAAAAAACCAACCACCGATCTTGGGCCGTTTCCAGGCGACGATCGTCGCGGCTAACGCGATTACTGTGAGAACCACATGCATAACTGAAGCTTGCCAGCCAAAATCAGGGCCGAAGCCTTCTAAAATGAACAAGGCGAAAAAGACAACAATTAGAATTGAGAGAATCTTCGGCAGATAGAAAATGATTTTTTTCATACTGGTTGCTTCTATTTTAAAGGAAATTTCAAAAAAAGACAAACAAAAGCCCCGTCGGGATTGGGCGAGGCGACAAATCGTCTTTGGTGGACTTCGGATGCGTGAGTTGGGACCAGATTATTCAGGAATTGCGCAGATGGCAGGCATTGATTAACCAAACACCAACACCTTATCGCTTTCTTCAACCATCTTGAGTAAATCTGCCATTGTAGACACAGGGCAGATATTGGTTTCTTCTTTCTGGCGAATTTTCAAACAAGTCCCGCAAGCATAAATTTCTCCCTTCAAATTTTTGTATTCGGCAACTTTATCAGAGATGTCAAAATTATCTGTGTCGGGAACAGTATCAAGTTCCGACCCCTCGTTCATCAAGAAGACTTTTACTTGATGACCTGCTTTCAGGGCGGTTATCCCGAAACGGAAGGTATTCCAAATATGTTCTGACTTATTTGATTGTAATACAATTCCTATTTTCATAGATATGCGTAGATATGGAATAGTTTATCGTGGATTCTGGTGGACCGATGGGGATTTGAACCCCAGACCCCCACATTGTTCCGATAACTTTGGTGGACCCGGGGAGAATCGGACTCCCATTTACGCATTGCAAATGCGTTATTCTGCCATTAAATTACAGGCCCACCAAAGTTATCGAGAATCCTCGATTTTTCTATCCTGCAAAGCGGGATGAAAAATCGGGACAAATGTGGTGCTCTACCAACTGAGCTATCGGCCCCTCACATGAAAAGAATCAGCGAATTTTTGATCTTTGTTAATTTATTTTTTCCTGTATTGTGTTCAAAAATTCGCCTCTTTAAATTTCTAGTATATCCTATATATAATTTATCATCTTTATTGCTTTTTAATACATAAACATAAAACATATTCTTTTCATGTGAGGGGCTACCGGCCCTTTTTAAATTAAGTTCCCTCCTTTGAATAAAGGAGGGTTAGGGAGGATTTTATAAATCTCTTCCATAACGCCGTTTATATTTCTAAGAATATCTAAATTCGTAAAACGAATAACTTTAAATCCTAAGTTTTTAAACTCTAAATCTCTTTTTCTATCCGATATTTTATTATGAGTTTCATAATGTTGCCCGCCGTCAATTTCAATAATTAGTCTGGCCTTTGGGCAATAAAAATCAACTATATAATTACCAATCGGTTTCTGTCTGAAAAATTGGAATTCTTTTAATTGTTTTCTCCTAACTTTAGTCCAAATTTTTCTTTCGGCCTCTGTCATTTCTCTCCTTAATTGTTGGCTGCAATTTTTCAGATGGGAGTTGTATTTTAGCATTTTAAAATCTCCCTCTTCGAGCCTGAAGGCTCATCAGAGCCTGAACGGCCTAACCCCTCTTTACTTAAAGAGGGGAAAATTAAAATTGTGGGTGTGCCAAGAGTCGAACTTGGGACCTCGTCATTATTTACCCCGTACTAAATTTTGGTGGGCGTGTCTGGATTCGAACCAGAGACCTTGTCATTATCAGTGACACGCTCTAACCAACTGAGCTACACGCCCAAAATTTTAGTACGGGGTCAGTGACCCCAGCACCAGAGCAAAGCTCGGTGCGGGGCGCAGCGCGCTCTAACCAACTGAGCTACACGCCCCTCACTTGAAAAGGATAAGCGAATTTTTAATCCTTCTCTTTAAGTGTATATACGAACCAGAAAATCTTTTTAAATTATGTTCTCTTAATTTTGCGTCTTTTTCGGATAAATATGCTTCATAATAAATTAACTGAAAAGGAACTCGATTTTTTGTTGATAATTCTGTTTTTGTATTATGTTCAAAAATTCGCCTTTTTAAATCACCAGTATAGCCGATATATAATTTGTCGTCTTTTTTGCTTTTTAAAACATATACATAAAACATATCCTTTTCAAGTGAGGGGCACGCCCTTGCTTTTGCAGTTTTTATTATAATCAAAAACCGCCCCAAAATCAAGAGGCGGTTTTTAAAGACACTATGGAGGTTGAACCTCCATAGAAATCCATAGAATATTATTTTTTCAGCTC
>CAYIFS010000001.1:6827-48489 GCA_964362775.1 uncultured Candidatus Saccharibacteria bacterium | reverse complement strand
ATAGAATAACCCTTTTTCAGCAATCTTTCTTTGATAATTTCTTTATTTTCCATGACATTTCTTATACTTTTTCCCTGACCCGCAGGGGCATGGATCATTTCTACCCACCGAAGCTTTGGCAGAGACGGGTTGACCTGCTTCTTTTTGGTTTGACGGCTGGTTTTGGGGCGCGCGGCGCGGAGCCTGGGCGTCCAGAGAAACCTTATAGATCATGCCCGTAAAATTTGACTGGATGGCGCCGAGCAGCCGGTCAAAAAGCTGATGGCCTTCGTTTTTGTATTCCACCAGCGGGTCTTTCTGGCCGTAGGCTCGCAATCTCACCGAATCGCGCAAATGTTCCATTTCTTCCAAATGGTCCATCCAAAGCATATCCATGGTGCGCAACATCAAGAGTTTTTCAATTTCCCGCGTTTTTTTCTCCCCGACTTCTTTTTCTTTAAATTCATAAATGTTTCTGGCAAGTTTTTTCAGATATTCAACCAACTCCCCCGTCTCCTTAAAATTTTCCATTTCTTGCCGCAAATTCGCCGGCAAAGGCAAAATGGTTTTTAAAACTTCCTGAATTTCTTCCAAATTCCAATTCTCGCGGTAGTCGTCGCTCGCGTGAATTTTAACGATCTTCTCAATTTCCGCTTCTATCATTTCCAGGGCTTCCTCTTTCAAATTTTCCGAAGTCAAAATTTCGCGCCGTTTGCGATAGATCGTTCCCCGTTGCGCGTTCATCACATCGTCGTATTCCAAAACATGTTTGCGCGAATCAAAATTGAAACCTTCTATCTTGGCCTGGGCCGATTCAATGGCGCGCGAGATCATCTTATTTTCTATGGGCTGGTCTTCGGGCACTTTCAAAATTTCCATCATTCTTTTGACCCGGTCCGGCGCGAAAATCCGCATTAAATCGTCTTCCAAAGAAACAAAAAATTGCGAAGAACCCGGGTCGCCTTGGCGCCCCGCGCGGCCCCGCAACTGATCGTCAATGCGCCGCGCCTCGTGGCGTTCCGTGCCCAAAATATGCAAACCGCCCAGCGCTGTCACTTCTTCGTGCTTTTCTTGCCAATCGCTTTTTAACTCCCTCGCCCCCCCTCTTAAATTAAGAGGGGGAATTTCATCTTCTCCCTCTCCTAAATTAAGAGAGGGTTGGGGTGAGATATAATTTTCCATCCTTCCGCCAAGAATTATGTCCACGCCTCTCCCCGCCATGTTCGTGGCCACCGTCACCGCGCCGCGCTCGCCCGCGCGCGCGATGATCTGCGCTTCGCGTTCGTGGTTCTTAGCGTTCAAAACTTCATGCGGAATCCCTTCACGCGTCAAAAGTTTATCCAATAATTCGTTTTTATCAATGGAGGCCGTGCCGATCAAAACCGGCTGGCCCTTTTTGTGCCGTTCTTTTACCTCGCGGATCACCGCCTGAAATTTCCCCATTTCGGTGCGGAAAACCTGGTCGGCTTCGTCCGCGCGCATCTGCGGCTGATTCGTCGGAACGGAAACCACTTCCAATTTGTAAACCTTGGAAAATTCCTCGGAAGAAGTCAAGGCGGTGCCGGTCATACCGGCCAGTTTTTTGTACAAGCGAAAATAATTTTGAAAAGTGATGGAAGCGAGCGTCCGCGACTCTTTCTGCACGTCCACGCCCTCCTTGGCCTCCAAGGCCTGATGCAATCCTTCGCTATACCTTCGGCCGGGCATCAACCTCCCTGTAAACTCATCCACAATGACAATTTCGCCATCCTTGACCACGTAATGCCGGTCCAGCTTGAAAAGCGCGTGCGCCCGCAGGGCCTGTTCCAAATGATGGACATACCTCACGCCGCCTTCGGTGTAGATATTGCCGAGTCCCAGAATTTTTTCCACTTTTTCAATACCCTCTTCCGTCAAAGTGGCCGCGCGCATTTTTTCATCAATGTTGAAATCAACGTTCTCTTCCAGGCGCGGCACGATGCGCGAAAAAGTTTCGTAAAGTTTGGTTGATTCTTCGTCCGGCGCGGAAATAATGAGCGGCGTGCGCGCTTCGTCAATTAAAATTGAATCTACTTCGTCCACAATGGCAAAATTATGGCCTCTTTGGGACATTTCTTCCAGACTCCCCACCATATTGTCGCGCAAATAATCAAAACCGAATTCGTTGTTCGTGCCATAAGTGATGTCCGCGGCGTAAGCCTCGCGGCGTTTCACTTCGCGCAAATTTTCCATTTCCACCGTCACTTCGTCACGGTCTATTTTTTTAGGCTCAAAGAGAAAAGACTTGTCATGCTGGATGCAGCCCACCGAAAGCCCGAGCTTGTGATAAATCGCGCCCATCCAGTTGGCGTCGCGCTTGGCCAAATAGTCGTTCACCGTGACCACGTGCGCGCCTTGGCCTTCCAGGGCGTTCAAATAGACCGCGAGCGTCGCGGCCAAAGTTTTTCCTTCGCCGGTTTTCATCTCGGCGATCTTGCCTTCGTGCAAAACCATGCCGCCCACGAGCTGCACGTCAAAGTGCCGCTGGCCGATGGTGCGCTTGGCCGCTTCGCGCACCAGGGCGAAAGCTTCGGGCAAAATATCGTCCAGCGTTTCTTTATTAGTAGCCGAATCGCCGCCAGACACTTCCAATCGTTCTTTGAACTCTTGAGTTTTTCCTTTCAGTTCCTCGTCGGAAAGCTTTTCAAATTCCGCTTCCAGGCTGTTTATTTTTTCCACCCGCGGCAAATAACGCGCCACCGCGCGCTTATTCGGATCGCCGAAAATTTTGGTTAAGAATGACATAATAATAAACTATCTTTAACTTTCGTCTATTTTTATTCTACGCTTAATCAATAAAAAATCAATTTT
Organism: uncultured Candidatus Saccharibacteria bacterium; assembly: GCA_964362775.1. Classification (GTDB taxonomy): domain Bacteria; phylum Patescibacteriota; class Minisyncoccia; order Portnoybacterales; family GWB1-42-6; genus GWB1-42-6. Next base: position 45,681 of record CAYIFS010000001.1, on the reverse strand, counting down.
TATAAACCGATTTTTATAACTTAATCTTAAATAATAACCAGCCAAAAATTATGCCATATATCTGCTATCGCAGATATATGGCATCAAAAGTCGGCTTATTTTGTTTGATTTATTTTAATTTAAAATATTGTTTTAAATGTAATGCGTTGTCCACGGAATTAGCAACAATAAATCTGACAAATTTTCTTATATCATAAAATTCTATAATGTAGTCAATCTCGTCTTGGCAGTTATAAGGGTGGACAAAGACACTTTTTTGAAATTCATAAAATCCCAGTTTCTTTAGATGGAATCTTAGGGCTTCTCTTATCTTTTTCCTGTTTTCAGGAATATCAAAAAGCACCACGCGCCATTTTTTATCCCATTTTTGAGGCCGTTTGATTTCTATTTCATCTATTTGAAAAGTTAATATTTTCTTTTTGCCTTCTTGGGTAAGAGTAATTGTTATTGACCCATTTTTATTTTGTTTTTTATTAATTAACTTGGATTCATATAAACTTCTGATTCCTCTCTTGAGCGCCCTATTTTCAATTTCTTTCCATTCATTGCTAATATTTTTAATAATTTGAAAATGTTGCTTTGGGGATCTAGAAAATCCCAAAACCAAACCGCCTGAAAGCAAAAGCAATATTTTTCGTTGAATTTCTCCTAGCCCTCTTGGCATAATTTAATTCTATCACAATTTTTATCAAATGCCATATAACTGCGATAGCAGATATATGGCGAGAAAGCTACAAGCTATAATCTAATATTAGTATTCCCTATAATCTTTTAGAATACAACAAAAATTTAGTCGGGTCGCCTTTTTCAAAGACTTCAGGAATGCCGTCGTTGGCCGACTGAAAACCGTACTCCAAAAATTCTTTATCCTCTCCCTCTCGCGTCACTGCCACAATTCCTTTTCCTTGCAAAAAAGCATATCCCCTCAATGCTTCGGCTAATCCCTTTTTGCCGCCTTCAATATCCGGATCAGCACCTTCCCAACAAGAAAAAATCACGTTTTCATAAATTCCGCTCATCAACATTGAAAATCCCGTTATTTTTCCTTCTTGATTTCTCAAAACAAAACTGTGCGACGCCATAATGGTTTCCTCGCCGTCTTTTTGTTGCAAAAAAAGGTTCAGACAAACCTCAAACTCTTTGTATCTTTCAGCGGAATAAATTTTTTTAGCCAAATTAAACAACTCGGCTTTGTTTTCTGCTGCCACTTTTTCCTCAATAATAAAAGGCTGGGCGTCTTCAACTTTAGCAAAATAACTAACCATATCGCGACCCGGACCAAAATAATCTTTAATATCAAGACCATTTTTGTATCCCCGGTTCTTATATAATTTTAAAGCTGTCTCTTCTTTTTCAAAATCATCTGTTTCAGCTACCATAAATTTACTCCCTCGGCTCTTAGCCATTTTTTCAACCCAATCAAATAAAAAACCTCCGACTCCGGCTCCTTGATAATCTTTACTAACCGAAAACCAACCCAGCCGAGTAGCTAAATAATGATTTTGTGAATCAAGTTTATCTTTTGTGGCGAAACCGGCTCCGCCATAAATATCGTCCGTATAAATTCCCGTTATCACAAAAGGATTGTTTTCAGAATCAACAGTCACATAATATTCAACGTTCAATAAAGCCGGATGGCCAATCTTCTTTTGCTCAAAAAACAATTCCAGAGTTTCTTTTAATTCTTCAAAGGTAGGTTTATCCCAAGAATTTTTTAATTCCGCGAGTAAATCATCCTTTAGATTTTCACTAAGAACTTGAACTCTAAACTTCATTTCTTGTTCTTTTCCTTCTTCCCCTTTTTTAACCGTATGCTCAAAAATCGGCTTATCCGGCCTCTCCCAACATTCCCTTATCTCATTTTCAGTAATTAGACCTTCGGCAAAACGAGCATTTTTTTGCTCGGGCGATTCGGCCTGAATTGGTTGTTCAAAACTATTCCCCATCTTTTTCCTCTATTACTAATTCATTAAAGTTCTTCCCGCTGGCCTGAAGTTCCTTAATTTTTTCTTCCCGTTCTTTGGCGTCAAGCAGAATTATTTTCCCGTCCTTGGCTTTTCTTAAAACGGCTTCCAGTTCATCCCGAAACCCCCGCACCGCTTTTCGGGAATATCCAATCGCTTCATCGGTCGGATATTCTTCACCTTCGTTCCGATAAAGCGTGTAATTATCAGTATAAACCGGGCCAATCATCGCCAAAAGTTCGCTCGCGTTGATTTCCTGCCGGCCATCAATCATTCGCACCATCAAGTGTTCCGGCGCGGAATATTCTTTAATATCTTTATCGCCGATTTCTTCGGTTTCCGGGTCCAAAGGCAAACCGGTTTTTTCATCCCATTGGATCGGCGGACAGATATACGGCACTTCCTGAATATTCCCCTCTCCATCCTCAAAATACATCCGCTTCATGCCCACTTGATTCCAGAATTTTTCGGAAGTTTCCACCGCTTCGCCGATTATACCTTTCAAACTTTGTTCATGATTTTTAGCTTTTTTGGCGCCGGTTTCAAAAAATGTTTGGCAAATTTCAGTTCCCAATCCCTTTCGCTGATGTTTATCATCAACAATGTTACAGCCGATAAATAAAACCGCTTCTTTTGGTTTATCTCCCTGATTTTCCGGCGGAATTTCCAAATATGAACTTTCCGAATGAGCAATTACCTTGCCTTTTTCATCTTTAATAATATGATAAGCGTAAGCATCGGTCGGATTCTCAATGGCGTCTTGAATAATCTCAATCGTATCGCATTCCTCCGGATTAAACTTCTCCATAAACTTAAAAATCTTTTTGACATCCGGACTTTCGGCGTCTTTGACGTGTTCAATTAAAAAATTTTCACCCTCGGGCGAAACAATTTGTTCTTTCAAATCGGAAAGACGCTCGCGCCGATATTGCGATTTTTCCGCCATTTCCTTTGTTATATTCCGCATTTGTTCTTGCAATTGTTCAACCAGAGATTTTTCCGATTTTTGGCCAAAAGATGGATTTTCAAAGCTCATATTTTTGTTTTATTAGTTATAAACCTACTATTTAGTTATATACCCGATCATTTTATAGATCAACTTCGCCGCCAGAAAATCCGGCGCGTGAAAACCTTTAATTGGCGCGAGTTCCACAAAATCCGCGCCGATGATTTTTTTCTTTTGGCAGACCGCCCGCAAAATTTCCAGAGTTTCGTCCCAAAAAAGTCCTCCGGGCTCGGGCGTGCCGGTTGAAGGCATCAGACTGCAGTCAAAAGCGTCCACATCAAAAGTCAGATAAACATTTTCTTTCAACGCGCCGGTTATTTCGTCGGTTTTCCAGTTCTTTTTGTCCTTGGTAAAAAAAGTTTTAATGCGGTCCCGATTCTTTTCCCAAAAAATCAGTTCATCATCTTCGTTGCTGATATTGCGCACGCCGATTTGCGCCAAATTCAAATCGGCAAAATCGAGGGAACGCCGCATCGCCGCGGCGTGCGAATATTTTTGGTTCAAATATCCGTCGCGCAAATCGGCGTGCGCGTCAAATTGCAAAATGGAAAAATCCTGATAACCGGCGTTTTTATACGCCTCAATGATGAATGGCGTAATACTGTGTTCTCCACCCAAAATCACGGGAAATTTTTTATCTGCCAAGATCGGCAGAATTATTTTGGCAATTTGTTTTTTCGCTCCGTCAACTGTTTTGGCCGGTTTTTCGGTTTTCAAAGTCGCGATGCCGATTTTTTTGTAAGTCTCCTGCCAAAGTTCTTCGTCAAAAAGCTCCACTTGGTTGCTAGCTTTGATGATCGCGGCCGGGCCCTTGCTCGCGCCGCGCCCGAAAGTCGTGGTCGCTTCAAAGCCAAAAGACGCAATGAGGATTCGCGCCTTTTCCAAATCTTGCGAAATGCCTAAAAAATTATTTTTCAAATTTTCAGCCATGATTATTCTTTTTGCCTTTTTCGTAATATGCTTTGAGCGTATATTTGCGCAAGGCCTTATCCAAGAACGCGATTGCTTCTTCCTTATAATCCAAAAGATGCCGCGGCTCGGGACGCTTCACGCCTTCTTGCAACAAAGCGTGAACAATAAAAGGAAAAACCGCCGTCACATCGGCAAAAACATACTGCGAATTTTTAAGACAGTCTTCCGAGGTCTTTCCCCAGGTATAGGCTTCGCCCGCGGTACAGGAAGAAAGTCCGCCGTTTTGCACATGGCTGTCGCAAATTTGCACATCCATATCATAGCCGCCCGCGTCAATGTTACAAATTTGGGTCAGGTAGGGTTCCGGCTGTAGCGAATAGTTTTTGGGCACCCCTCCACCCAAAATAATAATGGAAAGCTTTCTAGACCACTTATTCTTGGCAAAATAATGATACGCGCCGAATTCATTGATATCGTCTTCCAAATTTATGCCAAATTTATAACGATGGCCGAGTTTTCTTTTCAAAAATGCCAGATTCAGAAAAATGGAACTATCCTGCGGCGCCCCGCAAAAAATCGGAATTTTTTGGCGATAAGCCTGCACTAAAATACTACGGTTTAAATCTGCGCGCTTATATCTTCTCTTCCCAAAACGCGCCAAATGCCGTCCTAAAAGATAATGGAATTCGGGCGTGGTCATCTGATGGGAAAAATCGGGTCGCCGCACCAGATCCACCACTAAATTGTCCGTGGTCCATAAGTCGTCTTCGTGAAAAGCCGTGTCATAAATCCTTGTCCAACCGGATTTTTTCAGCTTAATATCGCCCTGATTCGGATTTACCTCAAACCAATCATCGCTTTCCAACCGCTGCAGATCGTGGTAAAGATTGGCGCCGGTGGTCGTAATAATATCCACATAACCGGCTTTAATCAACGGGATAATGCAAGAAACGCCAAAATCCGCCGGCGTCATGGCGCCGGACATAGTCAAAACGATCGTATGGTCTTTTTCAATCATCCGCCTAATAATTTCATAGGCGGTGCGCACTTCGCGGCCGACATAAGTGCCGAAAGCCTTTTCAAAAAGCTCGGCGGTGGATTCGGAACCCGTAATCGGTTCGCTCAAAACCCTTTTGCCGACAATTTTTCTTTTCATAAAATAGTTTTTTAAAACCCCGTTTTTACCAGCCGAACATCTTGCCTACCTCCTCTGGAGATTCGTGGCGCCGGGCGATGGTTAAAACGCCGTTTTGGGCAATGATTTTAGCCGGCGAAGATAATAAACAATGATGAGAAGCCAAAGAATCTTGATAAGCGCCGGTATCAAAAAGCGCGATATATTGGTAATCGCCTTTGTCCATATTTTCCAGCCGCGGTAAAAGAATATAAGTACCCCCGGCGTTATAACGGTCATCCGAATCGCAGGAAGAACCGGCCAACCAAACCCGCGTTAATTTTTCTGCCCGTAAATTATTAACCGGCGTAATGTGCCACTTCTGATGAATGGCCCAGGTATCAATCAGATCATTCATGAAGCTGCCATCAATGATATACCATTTTTTGGCCGACCCCTTGTCAATCGGCTTCTCGCATAAAATTTTAAATATTGTGATTTGAGTCGGCGCCATGATATAGCGGCCCCATTCACAAACGATGTTGGGATGCGCCACGCCCGCTTCATCGCAAGCATGGCCAATGATTGAAACAATCCTTTTGACGACCGAATTCAAATTGTATTGTATCCGTTTTTCATAAGGGATTGCGTAACCACCGCCGATGTCTAAAGTATCAAGCGAAGGATTTAATTTTTTAATTTCCAAATAAATCCCCGCGGCCTTCTTCGCCGCCGCAATCAAATCATGAGAATCCATGGTTTGGGAACCGATATGGTAGTGAAGTATTTTTAAATTGCGGATCCGGCTCAATTCATAAATCGCCTCCGCCGACAGACCATAGCGGTCATTCCTTTTATCCCAATGGGATTTAACTCGCAGATCAAGTTTAACCCTGATTCCTACATCGCCCGAATATTTTTTTAACGCTTCGTATTCGTTCAAGTCTTCTATAATTGGAACAATGGAAAGCCCCTTCTCTCTTAACTCTTGCACTAGGCCAAGATATTTTTCCGTTTTAGGGCCGTTGCAAATAACTTTAATCCGAGAATGAAATTGATCTTGCTCCCAAAGTTTGCGCACCAGCCAAAGCTCATTATAAGAACCGGTTTCAAGATTAGCGCCTTCAGAAATCAACGGCAGAACAAATTCTTTATTCTGGTTGACCTTCATCGGATAATGGTAAGAAAACCGCCCCTTATATTTTAACGCCTTAATATGAAAGTTGAATGTCTGGACCAAATCAAAATAACGCCTTTCTACGATAAAAGGGAAGGCAATTTCCAGAGGCGACCCGAATTTCTGAACGAGGTCGTAAATATTATACTGATAATTTCCCTCATGAACCACCAATTCGTGGTCTTTGGAAATACTGAAAAATTGGGTGTTGAAGTCTTCTTGGCCCAACTTCCAGAATTCGCGGAACTTTTTCTTTTTTTTCATTAAATAGAGGAACCCTCGCTTTTCCCCAATATTTATTTAGTGCGAAAACGCGCCAACGGAGAAATATTGAATTTCTTTTTCAAACTCCGGCTACCACGGATGAAAATAGTTTCGTTCTTGGTTTTAAATTTTTTGATTTCCCGCTCCAGATCGTCTCTCACTTCATCAATCGCCGAATACAGGTCGGACTGCTCCGATTCCACCCGAAAAATCTTCCCACCCCCGACGGACAAATTGATCTCCGCGCGAAAAATATCGCCTTTTCTTTGGCGGCCGGTGACTTTGCCGAGTTCCACTTCCACCAATAAAAGTTCCTGATTGAAATTTTTCAAGAATTTTTTCAAGCTTTCCAATTTTTTCTCCAAATATTTTTCCGTTTTCAGATCCGGAGAAATATTTTTATTTTTTAAAATGATTTTCATTTTTGAAAAATTTTCTTTCTTAATTTAATTATGAGGCCTTAATTTTTAAATGTAAAGAGTAAATTAAAAAAATCAACAATTCAATCGTCTAATTTCCTCTTCTAATTCCATTCCGAATTTTTCCTTAACCGCCCCCTTGACAATCCCAATGATTTCTAAAACGTCCCGAGCCTTGGCGCCGCCGATATTGACGATGTAATTAGCGTGACCCTCCCAAATTCTGGCGCCGCCAATTTGCCGGCCTCGCAAACCACATTGATCAATTAAAAATCCCACGCCGATTTTTCCGCCCCGCACTCTTGAGACAAGCTCCGAATGATCTTTGAGCAAAATATCATTTTCGCCTTTCACTTGATAGTTCTTAAAAATGCAACCAACACTGGGCCAAGGCGGTGAATTTTTAATGACTTCTTTGGCCTTGGCTAAAACTTTCTCAATTTCTTCTTTCTCCGCTTTTTTAAACTCTAAAACCGCGCTTAAAATAATCCATCCTCCTTCTTTAAATCGGCTCCCGCGATATTTGAAATCACAATCTTTGGGATTAAATTCTCTTTCTTTCAAAGAATCCAGATCAAAAACTTTCACGCTTTCCACGACTTGCGAAATACTTTGCCCCAGTCGTCCGGCATTGCCAAAGATCGCCCCGCCGACCGTTCCCGGAATTCCAAATCCCCATTCCAGTCCCGAATAACCGTCTTTGATTGATTCCAAAACCACCTTTATCAATGGCACGCCGGCTTCCGTTTCAACAAGCTTAATTTTATCATCACGGCTTTTCACCTCTAACTTTTCACTTCTAACTTTTATTGCCAGCCCACTAAATCCCTCGTCGCTCGCCAACAAATTGCTACCGCCGCCAAAAATAAAAAACGGCAGGTTCTTCTTTTTTGCCCATTTTATCGCCTCAACCAATTCTTCTTTATTTTTAACCTCGCGAAAATATCGCGCCGGCCCGCCGATGCGGAAAGTCGTATGGCCGGCCAGAGAAATATTTTCTTGGATATTCGGTTTTTGATTAAAGAAAAACATTTTATTAAAAATTTATCTTATCACATTCGCCCCCGTCTGGTAATACGTCAGTTCTTTTTTATTTATTTCATATACCATCTTCCAATCCCGACCCGAATTTGAAAAATTTTCAGCGCTCATATTAAGCCAATGCTTTGTGCCATCGCCGTTTATTTCATAGACCCTGAAATCGCCATTGGCGCGAACCAACCAAGAATTTTTATATTGATCTAATCCCGCGGAATTCGTTTCAATGATATCTTGTCGCAAAAGATGCGGATAAGACGCTAAAATTTCCCATGTTTTTAACCAACGCTTAAACTCTCCTTTTATAACATAAACCTTAAAATCGTTTTTAGCGCGAAGCAAAGAACCGTCCGGGTAAGTCGTTGGCTTGATCTCCGATGAGAGAGGCAAGGGATTATTAACAGGAGCCGGCGCCGGCGTAATAATCGGCGTCGCCGAATTATTGGTAGCGGGCGCGGGCGTTAAGACGGGGGCCGAAGAAGAGGCCAAAGAAACAGAAAAAGAGAAAGAGTGAAAGGGTTCATTGGCGGAAAAACCCGAAATTTTGCCTTGGCTGAAAGGCATTAAAACAATATTTTTAATTTGAGAACCGAAACCCAAAAAATTTTCTTTGGCCTTGCCCTTTTCATCAATTTTCAAAAAACGGATTGATCTTTCGTTATTAAAATTTTCCGCCACCACCGGTATTTGGAAATTGGCGCTTGCTTCTCCGGAAAATTCCAGATTCAGATTAAGATCTGTTCCACCACCCGAAATTTTATACCAGTGCCCGGACCAATCTTTGATTTTGTCGGAAAAAGAAAAAGTGAACCCGCCCTGATTTGGCAAAATATTGGTTAAAGTTGGTGAAACTTTAAAATTTGATAAGGCAGGGTTGAAATAACAATATTTTCGCCCGTCGCCCAAAAGACAATCATTATAGAAATTGGCCACGACCCAATTCAAAAAAACATTATTGAATTTTTCGTCAAAACCCGATTCGGCCATCGCCTGATTGATGCTCAAGGCGCCGGCCAATTCATTTTTCATAATTTTATTCAAAAGCCCTTGGCCGTAACGACTAATCAAATACTGGAGAAAAAGATTGACCGACCCGTAATCCCCATTCTCATTTTGCCATTCAGTGAGCGAATCGGACGAATTGCGAGAAAATTCATCGATCCTTTTTTGCAAATTGCTGCCGATAAAATTATCGTCATAACCCAAAAAAGTGGAAACATATTCGGAACGAGCTTCATTAAACCAAATATCATCAACCGCATTCCGTAATTTTTCTTTTTGATAAAAAGTAATCAGATGCTGAAATTCGTGAGCTAAATAGATTTTCGTTCTGGGCGTATTCAAAAAAGAGCTATTTAAATAAATGAGCTCATTTTCATTTGAAAGAGGCAAAACACTTTTGGGAAATTCATCGGTGCTGTCAAAATATCCGCCGGCAGTACTTTTCATTTTAAATATCAAGACCACCACCCGCAATTCATTATCAATCCCCGGGCTCCATTCCGAACCGAGAATTTTGGTCAATTGAGGATAGATCTTCTGATCAAATTCAACCATCAGGTCGCTGACCACTTCGTTCACGATCTTATAGTCGGTCAATTTTCCCCAATAATCATCGTCAATATAAAAAACCGCTTTGTCGCCTACAAAACGCAATGTCGCTCGAATCTGAGAACGGTCCATTGAGTCATAAGCCGGGGAAATTTTAAATGTCTTGGTTTCTCCCAGTGTAAAAGCCGAAACCCAAGACCCCCAACCCAGAAACGCCGTTCCGATCAAAAAACTGAAAAACAATTTTAATACTGTCTGGGTTCTTTTTGACATTTTATTATTTCATAATAACAGAAAATTTGTTTTTTTAAAAGATTGCCAAAAGGCCCAAAAAAATGTAGAATAAGAAAGTCTTATGAGCGCCCTAGTCAATAAAATAAAAACTTTCATGCTGGTGGCCGGCGATATCCTAATCTTATATCTGGCGCTTTTTTTGACGCTGTTTTTAAGATATGGGGATAATTGGGAAAATTTTTGGGGGGACCATTTCTCCGCTTTTTCCGTCATCTATTTTCTCTGGCTGCTCGTTTTTTACATCATCGGCCTCTACGATCTAAGTGTCGCGCGCAACAATATCTATTTCTTCGTGACCCTGGCCAAAGCCTTGGTAATCAACGCTTTCTTGGCCATCGCTTTTTTCTATTTCTTTTCTTATTTTAACATCACTCCCAAAACCAATCTTTTCATCGACCTCGGGCTCTTCGCGCTCTTTTTTATCTTCTGGCGCCAGTTCTATAATCATTTTGTGAAAACATCCGCTCTTTTAAACAATGTCCTGGTTATCGGCCAAAGCCGAGAAAGCCAGGAATTAATAAAATATATTAAAGATAATCCGCAATTGGGCTACCGCATCAAAAAAATCGTTGATCCCGCGGAAGTAAAAATCCTTTATGATTTGATAGATACTATAGTTCAGGAAAAGATCCAGGTGGTGGTGACGAGCGTTGATCCCAGGAAAGACGCGGAACTTGTCCGCAATCTTTATCAATGTATCCCCTTAAAAGTGATGCTGGCCGATCTGCCGAGCTTCTATGAAAAAATCACCGGCAAAATCCCGGTTTCGGCGATTGAAGAAGTCTGGTTTTTGGAAAACTTGATGACCGGCCGAAAAGTTTTTTTTGAAATGCTAAAAAGGATTATTGATATTCTGGCCGCTTTAATTCTGGGGTTTTTTACTTTAGTGATTCTGCCACTTGTCGCTTTTTTGATAAAAATAGACAAGCCCGGTCCGATTTTTTATCGCCAGAAAAGGGTCGGCCAAGATAATCGGATTTTTGAAGTGATAAAATTTCGGACGATGGTTCGCGACGCCGAAAAAGAAGGCGCCCAATGGGCCCAAAAAAATGACGAGCGCGTTACCCACGTGGGCAAATTTTTGCGCAAAACTCGCCTTGATGAATTGCCCCAACTTTGGAATGTTTTGCGCGGCGATATGTCTTTTGTCGGACCCAGGCCAGAACGGCCCGAGTTCGCTTTTTCCAATGAGCTTTTAGCAAAGATCCCCTTCTACCAAATCCGCCACACTATTAAACCCGGCCTGACCGGCTGGGCGCAAATAAAATATCCCTACGGCTCATCAATCGAAGATACCCTCCAAAAACTCCAATTTGACCTTTATTATATCAAAAATCGCTCATTGATTCTGGAACTTGCGATCATCCTAAAAACCATCAAAACCATTTTAAGCGGCGGAGGAATATAATTCATTCCTCTCTTTATTACAAAAATAGCCCCGCTTCGGCGGGGCTATTTTCATTATTTTTTTGTCACCAGATAATCTTCTATCACCAAATAATCCATCTCAGTCCTTAGAAAACACGACAAAGCGTCTTGCGGCGTTTCCACAATAGGTTCGCCCCCCAGATTAAAAGAAGTGTTTAAAACCATCGGCATCTTGGTCAATTTATAAAAAGCGGAGATTAAATCATAATAAGGCCGGTTATTTTCTTTATCAACCGACTGGATCCGGCAAGTGCCGTCCACATGCACGACAGAAGGAATAAGCTCCCGTTTCTCTTTTTTGACCGAAGCAACCAAAAGCATAAAAGGACTCTCTTTCTCCAATTCAAACCATTGAGCCACCTCTTCTTTTAAAACCGAAGCGGCAAAGGGCCGCCAGGGCTCACGATGTTTTACTCGATTATTCAAAATATCCTTCATCTCTTTCACCCCGGCGTTACAAAGGATAGAACGATGACCCAAAGCCCGCGGACCGTATTCGGCTCCTCCCTGAAACCAGCCGATAATTTTTCCTTGAGCGATCAGCTGGGCGGCTTCGGAAGCGATCGCGGAAGATTTTTTCACAATAATCTCTTCTTTTCTTTCTTCCAGCGCCTGTTGAATATCTTCTTCGTTATATTTTTTGCCTAATTCGGCGTTCTTCATTTGCCAAAACCGAGGCTGATTTAAAATCATATGCCACCCGTAAAGCGCGCAACCCAACGCCACGCCGGTGTCGGACGAAGCCGGCTGAATAAAAATATCTTCGTATCTCGCTTCATCTAAAAACTTTTTATTGGTGTCAATATTCAAACCCAATCCCCCCGCCACGCAAAGATTTTGAGCGCCGGTCATGTTTTTGATTTTTAAAGCCCATCGGACCGCGATTTCTTCCATTACCTTTTGAATGGCAAAAGCCACGGAGGAATAATAATCGTCGGGCAGCTTGTCGGCTTGAACGCGAGGAGGCCGCGGCAGAAAAACTTTTTGAAAGATCAACGGCTCAAAGAATAATTCTTTAAAATGAGAAAATCTATATAGTTTCCAAAAAAGCCGACCAGCCGCAACCCTGGCTTTGATTTTAAAATAATGGCGCGCGATCTTAATAAATTCGCCGATGCTTTTTATCTTGCCCAGCTTTTCCAATTTAGAAGATCCGGGAAAGGTTATCCGGGCATTACAGATCAAATGACCTTCTTTTTCGGCAAACCAATCTTCAAAAGGAAATTGTTTAAGAATGGAATTGTTGCCGTAAGGCGCCAATCCCATCATTTTACCTTCATTATAAGCGCCAAAATTAAGATAAAGACTGGAGATAAAAGAATAAAGCTTGCCGATGCCAAAAGTGTAAGGGAAGGCCTTGGCTTCCCTTAAATGAGCTGTTTTTTGAAGTTGAAAAAATTTATTTCCCTTGCCCCGATAAAGAGTTTCCGTTTCGGTCGCCGCCGTTCCCAAATGCGATTTGAATTTTTCTCCCGAGCCGTCGTAGACCAAAATCGCCGCTTCTTCAAACGGCGAACAGAAAAAAGCCGAAGCGGCGTGGGCGTCATGATGATTGATCACTTCAATTGAAGCACGGCTGAATCTGTTTCTGGTTTCTTGGAGAAAAATTTCTTTCATCGGAATTTTTTCCCGCAAATCAACCTGATCTATCACCACAAGATCTATTTCTTCCGGCTTGACTTTCAGGGTATCCAAGCAATAATCAATACCGAGCCTTGGAAAAATATCAAAAGAGTGTTTAATCCGACAAAGGCGCTCTTCGGCGATCGCCACGACCTCGCCATCGGATATCAATGCGGCGCCCGTGTCGTGCTTTTTAATTTTTAATCCTAAAACATTCATGGAATTTAACTTTTAGATTTCTTTAATAATAGTTCGGCGATTAAAAAATCGGTTTTGTCGTCAATATCCACCGTCGGCCGTCGCAGTAAAAAAGGCAAAACTTTATCGCCAATAATGGATTTTTTCTCTTGAACAATCTTTGAACGAAAAACCCCGATATCCGCGGTCGTTTGAAAAACCAAAGGAAGAGATTGTCTCGGCGCCGTATGAAAATCCTTAATTCCCGGCAAATAGCTGACAAACGGTTTGATAAAAACGCCGTCGGGCTTCCACATTTTATAAGGAGGCTTGGGCGGTTTTTCCACCGAACGCACGCTATCGGCCTGGGGATATTTTTCCAAAAGACGGATCGCTTCGTCAATTTCTTTGCCGGTGCGCAAGGGGCCGGTGGGCCTTAAATGAACAATAATTTCGGGGATATAATTTTCTCTTTTTTTCAGCCAAGCCAAGCAATGCTCAAAAACCGGCAAATCAGGGGTCATATCTTGAGCGATTTCTGCTGGCCGCAAAAAAGGCGTTTCCGCGCCAAGCTTTTCGGCGATTTTTCTTATTTCTTCGCTGTCGGTGGAAACTATCACTCGGTCAATCAATTTAGACGCTTTAACTGATTCAATACTGTAAGCAATTAAGGGCTTGCCCGCCAGCGGGAAAATATTTTTTTTCGGAATGCCTTTAGAACCGCCTCGGGCCGGAATGATGGCCAAAACCTTTTTTTTATTAATCATCGTCTGATAATAAAATTAAATGTTTAAATCTTTGTCCTCCCAATTAAAGATCCATTCGTTGTTTTTAAAACTGGCGAAACGGCCCCGATAATAATCCCGATTCAGCATTTCAATTTGGGTCATTTCTCTTTGGGGAAAACCGATCAAAATTCTCCATTCGGGAATTTCTTTTTCCACTCTCAATCTTTGCTCTTTTTTGGACAATTTAGCGAAATCGGCCAATTCTTTAAGCAAAACCGGGCTGATGGAAACCGGACCGTCTTTGGTTTTATCCGAAGGAAGCACCGTAAAATGCCGCTCAATATAATCCGCGCCCAGCGCTAAAGCCACCTTTGAGGCCTTGAGGCCGTCGCGCGAAACGAGCGTGTGGTCGGACCAACCGACTTGCGGCGTCAATTTTCTCAACCATTCAAGCCGAGCCAAATTGGCCATTTCCAAAGAATTGGGATAGCTGGTCACACAGTGCAAAAAAACAAATTCCTTGTTTTTATTTTTCAAAATTTCCGCGGTTTTTTGGATTTCTTCGTCAAAGCTCGCGCCGGTGGAAATAATCAAATTATCAAAATTAACAGCCAGTTCTTTAATCAACGAGAGACTGCCGCAATCGTAACTCGCTACTTTCACCCATTTTTTCCCGATATAGGGCACTGGAGAGGCCAACGAAACCCGATTCCGGGAAAAAACCGTCAGCATCGGAATGATATCCGCGCGTCGGCATTCTTCCGTAAAAAAAATATAATCATCTTCGGTTAAATCAAGTTTTTTTAGCCTTTCAAATTCGTCTTGATAGGGCCTCTTAATGGTTTTTCTGACGCCGTTTGGTTCCATAAAACCTTCCTCAAAGCGCTCTCTTTTCGTCAAATCCTCGGAAAAAATGATTTGGCCCTTCACTATATCGGCGCCGTTTTCTTTGGCGGCCCAAATCATCTCTTTTAGAAGAGCCCTGTCGCCATTGTGATTTTGGCAAATTTCCACGATTATTTTAGCCATATTGAACAATTAATAATCCAGTCCGCTGATCTAACGCGTTGTATCAATCTTAAATCATTTGGAAAAATTTTTCAAAAAATGTTCGGTGAATAATTTGGCGCAATATTTGTTGCCATCCAAAGTCCCCCAACGTTTCAAAATTTTATTTTTTAAAATTTGGCTGTTTTTTCTGATTTTTTCCGCTTGCTTTAAAATTTCCTTCAACGGCTGGCCCCGATAAATTATGCCAATGCCCAATTTTTCAATCGCCTGATTGTTAAAATAAATTTCCGGGTCGTCTTTGGAATCAAAATCGGGAACCACGAGCGGCGTGCCGCTGATCATTGAGATCCAAACCGAGCTCCAGCCCGATCGCGCGAATTGAAAAACGATGTTCTTATTGGGAATGATCCAGGGCAAAGCCCGAATACTGCCCGGCACAGCCTCTGTGTCGTTGCTGTAAAGTTTTAAACCAAGCTCCTTGGCTTGACGATATAGCCTTTCAAGGCCCGGGATACCGGTGATGGTCACGAAAATCCCTTTCTTGATCTTCTTTTTATTGGGCAAAGGCGGCGGGGCGATGGGCGGCACTAAAATCTCGGTTTTATAACGAGGCTGATAATTTTTATTGAAAGAAAATGTGCCCGGATAAGCGATGCAATGGATTTGATGACCCGCCTCGGCTTTTTTAGCGGTTTCCGCGCCCCGCCTCAAAAGATTTTTTTTCACGTCAATTTCGGCGACCCCGGCCGATTTTTTCAATATCTCTTCGATATAGCCGAAGGAAGTAAGATAGGAAGGCGCGATTTTATAAGAGACGCGAGGAGAGCGATTTAATTCAACGACAATATTTTTGCCGGCAATTTTTTTCTTCTTTCCCGAAAAAGTCTCCAGATCCAAATTTCCGGACAAATAATCGCGAGTTTTCAGAGAAATACCCTCAAACGAATTTATCCATTGGCTTAACGCATCCTGATAATTATTATCGCCGTAAAAAATAGTTTTTAAAAAAGAACCCAATTGAGCGTCCAAAAGAATCTCGTCGGGATATTTTTTCAAATGGCCGGAAAATTCTTCCCGCATCACCCTTTTTTGTTTTTCGCCATAGACCCAAGGAACGATTATTCCCAAGCGCCCTCTTGAGCCAACCTTTTCCAGCTCATTGTTAAAAGCGATGGCCAAATCCGTGGTCCGCAAATAGGGCCCCGTGCCGTAAGCGAAATTGGTCACTAAAAATTTTCCTTTCATCTTATAAGGTTTTATAAATTACCCCCGAAACTTTTTCTATCTCTTCCTTATGGAAAAGATGCCAGGCGTCAAAAAACAAAATCGGCGAGCGAGAAAAATTTAAATAACGACGCATCTCTATTTTTTCAAAATCCGGATTGTTGTTCATAATCAAAATCACGTCCGCCCGGTCAAAGCCCTTTCTAATATCCGCCGCATATTTTATCTTGCTTTGAACCGCCGCTTCTTTGGCCACCATAGGATCAAAACCCCAGATATTTTGATAACCCTTCTTTTGCAATTTTCGCGCCAAAAGCAAACTTGTTGAACCCCGAGTGTCCGAAGTAAGCGGTTGCCCTTTAAAGGCTAAACCCAAAATAAAGATCTTGGAATTCTTCGTTGTTTTTTTGTTCTTTTTCAAAAAATCAAAAATACTGTCGGCAATTGAATTCAAAATTCGATTGCTGATTTCTCTGGCATTTAAGGCCAGTAAAGGAGAATAAGATTTTCTTTTGGCGCTTTCAATAAAAATAAAGGGGTCTTTTTCCAAACAATAGCCGCCGACTCCCGGACTTGGCTGAGGAACGTTGCTTCTTTCATAACCCGCGTTGGCCGCTTCAATTACCCGATGAGTATTGATTCCCCATTTCTGGCAAATCAAAGAAACTTCATTGGCGAAAGCGAAGATCACATCGCGATAAGTATTGTTTACCAGCTTTACGATTTCGGCTTCTTCCAATGAATCCACCAAAAACATGGAATCCGTCATAAAACTGAAAATGCTGGCTGTCAGATCGGCGCTGGCCCGGTTGAATCCGCCGATTACCTGCGGGAGCTTGCGCAATTCTTCCAAAGCCCGGCCTTCCACGGTCCTTTCCGGCGCGAAAGAAATCAAAAAATCATTGCCGGCTTTCAGACTGGAATGTTTTTCCAAAAGCGGAATAATAAAATTTCTGGTGATGCCCACGGGCACGGTTGACCTGACAATTACGGCATTACCCCGTTTTAATATCCCGCCCAAAGTCCGAACGCATTGACCCAAATGATCCAAATCCGGCTTTTTATTTTTCTTTAGAGGCGTTCCGACCGTGATAAAATAAACATCGCAAGCATTCTCGCCTTGAAAATTATCCACAACCTTAAAACCTTTTCCCGAGTGGTCTTTAAACAACGGCTCCAGTCCCATTTCAAAAAAATGAGGCCGGCCTTTTTTTATCGCTTTGGCCACGCGAGGATTTGAATCAAAACCCTTGACCTCAAACCCCAGATCCGCCAAAGTCAACCCCAAAGTTAAACCCACATATCCCAATCCAAAAATCCCGATATGCTTAAAACGAACATCGCCGCTCCGCAAAAGATCAGGCAAAGAAAGGAGATTTTTCACCCGACGCTTTTTATCAACCACGATTATCCTTTCAAAATAGTTTTTTCTCCACTGGCCCTTTCTTATCTGGTCGGAGATCAAAAGCAAAATATCGGCTGAAGATTTCAAATTTTCCGTTTCAATAAAAAAAGGATTTTTATTCATCGCTCTTTCAACCAAATCTTCAATTTTAATTTCTTTGGCCAGCGCCCGCCGGATGTCGCCGTCGGTAAGAATGCCCAATAGTTTTTGATTTTTATTCACAACTAAAATTATTCCCGGCGGCAAAAGCGTAACTTCGGGCTTATTGGAATTCATCAGATCCATCGCCTCTTTCAAGGTGTTTTTGGGACCGATGCAGATTTTTTTCAGATTTTTATTCATGGGCTAATTTAACCAGAAAAGCAAAAGTTCGGCGGCGCGCCGGCCCGATTGACCGTCGGCCTTAAAACATTGGCTTCTGACCAATTCTTCTCTTCCGGCTCTATCCAGAGAAGGATTTTCAAGATAATTTTTTAAAACTTCAATTAGTTTCTGTTCACTTTCCACCAATTTCAGTCCCCCTGTGGCCAAGGCCCGGCTGTAATGAGTGGACTGATAATAATGATGCGGCCGAGAAATTATTTCTTTATCTTTGATATTGAAATTGATATTGATTATCGGCTTATCTACGAACGCCGCGTCGATGCTCAAACTGGAATAGAAACAGACAACCAAAGAAGAATAATAAAGAGTCTCTTTCAATAATTCCAAATCTTCGCCGGTCATATCCCAGTCCGCTCCCCGCTTTTGGGAAAACCTTATTCCGGGTATTTGATAAATTGTGTGAGGGAAAGAAACCAGCTTATCAATCTCCACAAAATCATTTGGAGGGAAACGAACGATCAATGTCAAATTATGATCACCGAATCTTTTTTCATCTATCCAAGAATTCAATTTTTCGATTAATCCAAAATCTAATTGCTTCGTTCTATCGAAAGACCGACCGATCGGACCGAATAAAATTATTTTATTATCCAATGGAATATTATTCCAGCGATAAAATTCCTCGCGTGTCGCGCGAAGCGGCATTTTCAAATAATCGAACTGGATGGCGCCGGAAATAAAAACTTTATCTTTTTTCACGTCGCAATAAAACTCCATCTCTTCTTTCATAATTTCGTTATGGACAATGTATTTATCGGCCAAGATCCTCATCATCCAACGGGAGGTCACGCGGTCCCAAGAAAGGATCAAACCCACGGAAGTAATTTTTCTCTTTTTGGCCTCGCGGATGAAACCGGCTTCCCGATCGTCGAAAACATCGGTAACAAGCAACATCTGCGGATTATATTTTTCAAAACAAGGAACTAATTGGCAATCTTTGATCAAGCATTGATCCAAAAAACGAATTATTTTTCTCACTCGGGGCCGAGCGAAAATTCTGTTGGCCAAAAAGCTTGCTGAAAACCGAAGCCAATTACCCGATTCTTCATAATTTTTTAATCTTTTCAAGTCAATTGTTTTGGAGCGCAAAAGATATTTTTTAAAAAAGCCGAATAATTTGTCCGTAAAAGAAAATTGATAATTGGTAATCGCTTCAAAGATCATCCGAGGATGATCAAATTCCCGCCGATAATATTCCGCCCGTTCTCGATTCTTGACAAAAAAAACCAACCGAATTTCTTCGTTCTTTATCATAATTCTGTAAATATCGCTTCGCAGAATGTATTTCGCCCCGTTGCCCGAAAAAATTGTGATAAAAACGGTTTTCATTTTTTAATTTTACCAATTTTCCCCCGCTTCTTCAATTTAAAATAGTATAGCACATTAAGTTATTTTTTTCAATAGCGGGAAGAAATTAAAAAAGACCCGTTTCCCGAGTCTTTTTTAAATAGAATTAAAATCAATTTTTCAATTCATCAAATTGATGACGGCCCCAATTGATCAATTTGGTCTTGCGGGCTTCCCGGGGAAGTTTATCAATTGATTTATCCGCGTAAAAAGAGTCGTTATTAAAATGGGTGGTGGAAATCTCTTCAAAGATCACGCCTTCGTTCGTAAAAAAACTGTGCCAAATGCCGCGAGGGACCAGCACCGTATCGCCCGGATAAACAATCCGTTTTTTTCCTTCCAGCTCCACTTCCATCTGACCGGACAAAACCTGAAAGGTCTCTTCTTTCTTTTTGTGATAATGATAGGGGTGGCTTTGGCCGGGCAAGACGATAATCAGTTTTTTGCAGTATTCGCGGTTGATACAATCAATAATAACCGCGCCAACGGCAAAGAAATTTTCCAAACCATAATGGTGAGAGATTTCCACCGAAGAATCATAATTGGGAAAAATTCGAGCCATATTGAGCATGCCTTTGACCGTGCGAATGGTTTGATAAATAACATCTCTTTGAGAAAAAATATCGGGTTTGATGGAGGCGGGCGCGGGCTGGCCGGCGAAATAATCCCGATCGGCCGTCAAATCATCCTTCCATTGACCGGATTTCAACTGACCCGGCAAAAGGGGCATGGCAAAAAATACTCGTTCCCGGCCGATTTTTTCGCCGGCCATGATATTATCCCGGAAATAAACGCCCCGCATCAGCGATTCCAAAGATTCTTTTTCTTCCAAATCGTCTTCCGCGTTTTTTAGATTCAGCATTTTAACCGCTTCTTTCCAGGCTTCAAACCACCCGGGAATTTGGTGGGGCCTGGAAGAATAACCGTTTAATTTAATATCTTCCGTTTCCACGCCGATATGGCGCTCGAAAAAGCGCGCCCCGCTGGCGTAAGCCACCTTGATCGCGTCAAGATCGTCCGGGCTTTCGTGAGTGGAAAAACCGATTGAAAGATGCGGATAACGATGGCGGAAAATTTTTATCCGTTCAAGATTTAATTTGTCTTTGGGGGTCGGATAAACCGCCACGCAGTGCGCGAGCGCGTAATCCACGCCGCGATGGTCAAAGAAGCTGACAATCTTATCAACCTCCGCCAAAGGCAAATTGGCGGTGGAACAAATTACCGGTTTGCCGGACTCGGCGATGCGCTGAAGCAACGGCCAATCCAGGGCCGAACAACTGGCCACTTTCAAAATCTCAATTCCCAGTTTTTCCGCCAACTCCACTGATTTTTCATCAAAAGGGGTAGCGATGGTGATTAATCCTTGATTTCTCACTTCTTCCGCCAAAATGGCAAAATCTTCTTTGGAAAAGGCGGTTGATAAAAATCTCGGGATATGTTTGTTCTCGGTTGACTCCCGGAAATCGGGATGAATGAAAGAATTCAATTCGCGAAACTGGAACTTGATCCCGGCCCGGACGCCGGCTTCCCGCACCGCCGCGGCAAATTCCCGCACGATGCGCGAACCGTGTTCCAGGCTTCCCTGATGGTTATTAGCCATATCCAGAACGAAGAGACCGTTAAAATCGAACTTTTTGTTGGGCCAAAACATGGTTTTTAAGCTTAATTTAAGGTTTTTATATTCTCTTATAAAAGACGGGAAATGTCAAACATTTTGCGTTCTTCCAAAAAACCCCGCTTGAAGCGGGGTTTTTAATGCTTATAATTGGCAGTGAGGAATCCCGCCTTGGCGGGATGACTGAACTTGCCTGCCGGCAGGCAAGCGAACTAATTTTCACCCTATGGGTGATCTCCCGAAGGGATGACAATCTTTGCTTATATTCCTTTCTGATGAACCCAGGCCAGCGTTCTCATCACTTCCAAACCGCTCTCAAAAGAAAGCGGCGATTTTGAAGCCAAAATTTTCTTTTCCAAAATATCTTTGATATGCGACATTTCCATGTAAAAATCATCGGGCCTTTTCTTTTTGAAAATTTTCTCCTTGATCTGGCCTTTAATTGAATATCTTACCAGATCCCCCTCCAGGTGACCGTTGCAAAGCCATTCCACAAATCCTTCTTTTCCTTGAAGATAAGCTCTTTTTTTCACGGGCGAAGTAATCACGTCCTGAACCACGCGGCCGATCTTTCCCTGATCAGTTTTAAAAGTTAAAGCGCAAACAGCGTCATAATCCACTAATTTATTTTGCACCATCTGCAAGGCAGCGTTTATTTTCTCAACTTTCCCAATCCCCGCTTCTTTGGCCAAAAAATACCAAAGATGCAAAGCGTGCGAATGTTCGCCGCTGGCGCCGCCGCCCCGTTGCCAAAAACCCAAATAAGAATCCTGCGGTCCGGCCAGCCAAGGATGAGCTTTAAAGATTCCGCCCCAATATTCGCGGAATTCCACATCAAGCGTTAAAATCTCGCCAATTTGTTTATTTTTTAAAAGCTCCAAAACTTCTTTAATTGATTGGGAGACCGAATGGTCATAACCCACCAAAACCGCGGTCTGTTTTTGCTTTTTGTATTCTTTCAAAAATTTATCAAGTTCCGCCATACCCTGTTTTGACGGCACGCCGAGCGGTTTTTCCAATTGTAAAATACGCGGTTTTTCTTTTAGGATTTCCAGAGCCACCCTCATTCTGACGTCGGGCGGCGTGCCCACGCAAATTAAGTCAAAACCGCCTTTGGGTTCCAACCCTACCGCGAAGAGCTTTATTTTTTCATCCCAAGCGCCGTAGCGTTGTGGATAAATTTCTTCTCTCATCCGGCGCAGGGCTTCAACATCCCTGTCCACCACGCAAACATCCCAATCCAAACGCCGCGCCGCCTGGGCCAGATGATTGCCGATGGAACCGGCGCCGAGAATTTTTACTTTGATATTTTTTGTTTTCTTAATCATCTTTTTATTGTCTTTTCTTCATTAAAAATTCAGCAAGTTCAAAATCTATCGGCTGGTCAATATTCACCGCGTCTTCCGGCTTCATAAAAAAATAAGCGAGTCTTTTGCCGGAAGTGGACTTCATTTCTCGGATAGTTTTCAATCTCATCACATCCATGGCGCCGGTATGAATGAAAACTTTGGGCAGGATCTGACGCGGCGCGTTGTAAGGTTCATCCATTTTTGTATATTCTTTTGAAAGAAACGGCTCAAGATATTTTCCATCTTCCCCTATTTTCCACATTTTATAAGGATGCTTGGGCGCTTCACAAATCGGCCGGCAAGCATCGGCTTCGGGATTCTTCAATAAAATTTCTATGCCTTCGTCAATATGAGCCGCCAGGCGCAACGGCGAGGTTGGCGGCAAGCGTAAAATGATATCCGGCTCATAATTTTCCTCCTGTTTTAAAAAATCCAAGGCGTGCGTCAAAAATTCCACGTCCGTGGCCAAATCTCCTGAAATTTCCGCGGGCCGCAAAAAAGGTACCTCGGCGCCGAATTTTTTGGCCACGGCCGCGATTTCCGGATCATCAGTGGAAACGATCACCCGTATCAAATATTTTGATTTTTTGGCCGCCTCAATCGTCCAGGCGATCAGGGGTTTGCCCGCCAAAAGTTTGATATTTTTGCGGGGAATGGATTTTGACCCGCCGCGGGCCGGAATCACAGCTAAAATTTCCATATAATCACGCTTAAATCTTTAATCCGATAATAACTTATAAAAATGTTTCTGTAAAGAAAAGCTCCGGCGTTTCCGCCGGAGCTTTTGTCATTAATGAGCTGTTTCATCTGATCTCTTCGATCATTCGGGGCAAATCCTTCAGGTCTGTCACTCGCGGAAAATCAGTTTTTGTCCATTCGCTTATTTCATTTTCCACGCCGATAAAATGACAACCGATTATTTCCGCCGTTTTTCTGTCAATTTCCCTATCTCCGACAAAAACAACTTCATCTGGTTTCAATCCTTCAAGCGACAATATCTGTTCAAAATTCAAAATTTTTGCCGTTATTTCTTCTTTTATTCCCTCTTTCCGGCCAAAAACCCCCTGCAATTCGGGAAGATCGCCATTTTTTATAAGAACATCAATGATTTCTTTGAGCGGTCCTTCTGGCGTTACTGAATTCAAATGTATCCGGAACCCTTCTCTTTTCAATTGCCAGAGGCTTTCAAACGCACCAGGGATACCCTCGCCCGCAATAATTTCTTCCTTGACCATTTTACCGTATTCCAAACCCCTGTTTTTCACTTCTTTTTCCAAATCAGAAAAATCAACTTCGCCCGCCGCCTTTAGGGCAACCAATATCTTTCTGATGATCTCCCAGCGAGTACCATTGATTCTGTCAATCGTGCCGATTATCTTTTGGGCATTTTTGGAAGGCGAAAAAAGACGAAAATAAGCCTCCCGCTTGATTTCATTAGAATCAACTATTGTCCCATCAAAGTCAAGAACGATCGCTTTAATCATCTTTTGCTCCTTTCTTTACCAAAGAACTTCTATTTAGAAACTAATTTTTTAAATTATTTCTTAAAATGATAAATCGCCACCGCTCCGCCGAATTTTTTGTCGGGCGGAAAAGTTTTGGCGTGATTTTCCAACCAAGCCATAAAATCATTGACATTTTTCCCCGCCTCGGGGAAAGCCGAACCGGCCAAGACTTTGGGCAAACGCCGTTCCATATCCTTAATGAGCTTCTGGCCGCCCGACCAATCATGCTCAAAAGTTTTCCAAGTTAATTTCATTTTTAATTTCTTGGCCCAATTTTCAAATTCAAAGGGCGTGAAATAATGCAGATCGGCCAAAGTGATTTTAGATTTCAATAAATATTTCAAAGTCATTAAAATATAGCCGCGGGGATTTATCCAGTTCGGCACAGTAATAATAAGGGAGCCGCCAGGGCTAAGCAGACTTTTTAATTTTTTTAATACTTCATAAGGCTCTTCTGTGTGTTCCAACGTCCCGGACGAAACAATCACATCAAAACGTTCTTTGATATTTTTTAAATCCCGGCACTGATATTCAAGATTCGACTGCTGATAACTTTGATTAGCCGTTTCAATGGCGCTGGAAGAAAAATCAACGCCGATCACTTTTTTAGCGCCTTTTTTAGCGATCATAAACGCCAACTCTCCGGTGCCGCATCCCGCGTCCAAAACCTTCTTGCCTCGCCAAGAAGAGAGTTCCGCCAAAATAAAAAGCTTCTCCAGAGTGATCTTTTTTTCCCGGAACAAAAGTTTGGTGTAGTGGTTTTTCTCCCCTTTAGAATAAACTTTATTGTAGAAATCCTTCAAATCGGAATTCTTCATACCAGGTAGTAGAAATTCGGCTATATTCATAAATCCAGCGGATTTAATTAAAATACCGAGTTCTATAATTTTATATAATTTTACCAGTTAATGATACTTCGGTTAAACTGCCGAATTTTCACTACCTGGCATAAAAATCTGTTAAATTAAAGTTCTTGTCATTATACAAACTTTCTTCCATTAGTTCAAGCTTTTGGAAAAACCCGCCTGGCTAAATTTTTTCCAAAACAAAATAATGGTTCTTGGGCGTGTCGCTTTTCACCCAGTCGGCTTTTATCTTAAACCCGGTTTTTTCAATAATGTTCTTAATTTTTTCCAACGAAAAACCCGGTTTGCCGATTTCAAAATAATGGCCTTTGGAAAAATGCTTTTTAAGATCGGGAATTTTCCAGAGAAATTTAAATTCCTTTAGAAATGGCAACTTCAACCGGAAATTCAAAAGCGTTCTGCGGCCATCGGGCAAAGAAAGAAAAACCGTTTCTTTCGCGACGCGGCGGATTTCTTTAAGAGCCTCGGGGAAATTTTCAAAAGGCAAATGCTCCAGCACTTCGCAAACTAAAATCAAGTCAAAAGAATTATCGGGCAAGGGCATTTTTAAAACCGAAGCCAAAAAATCGGGCTGGTATTCGGGCTTGAAATCGAGAGTTTTGACATTGACGCCGAATTTTCTTAAATAAAAAGAAACCAACCCGTAAGAAGGCCCGATTTCCAAAACGGAAAAATTATCATTATGGTCTTCCCGCTCCCTGATTTCCCGAGCCACGGCTTTTATTTGGTTAAAATAATGAAGCCATCGGGCCTGATGGTCGTAGAAATTTTTGGACCAAAAAGGTCGGTCGTAGACACCCATATTTAAGATTTAAAAAAATTAGGAAAAAAGCCCAAAAAATGATTTTTTAAGGTCCGCCAAATAATTTTATCCCGCTCTTCCCAGGCAAACAGTCGAACGAAAGGAAAAGAGTCAATAAATTTTGTCCGCTTCAAATAAACATATTTAGCGACCGTTATAATTAAAGAAGATAAAACTTCGGCCAGGGGCAAACCCCAAAGGCCGACCAAGGGCAAGACAAAAATTAAAAATAAAAGATTTAATCCGTTTTGCAAAATCGACTGATAGAAAATAAATTTTTGCCGGCGCTGGGCAACCAGCATTATATTTATCATTTTAGTAAAGGCGAAAATGACAATAATCGGCAAAAGCAGCCAAAACAGAGGGATGGAAGAAAGATATTTATGGAAAAAAATGTAAATGGCCATCGGTACGCCAAAGCTTCCCAAAACAACCAGCGCCAAACTCATCAAAGTATAATATTTGGTGCCATAGAGAAAAAGCTGATTGAAATATTCTTTATCGCGAACCTTGCGCGGTACAAGAAGTCCCAGGGTTCTCACCGGCAGTAAATCCTTGAGGGCGTTCACAAAGGTATAAGCCACGCCAAAAATACCCACGGATTCGGTGTTCAAAAATAATTTTATCAGCCAGGGCCGGATACGGCCGTTGATGTCGGAAAAACAAAATTGAGGGATTTCCCACTTGCCATAAGTTTTCACCACCAGCCAAAGCATCCGGGAAGAAAAAGCCGTGGTCGCGCGCCAAACCCGCCAAGCGTTGATTATCGGGCCCAACAGAATGAAAAAAGCGATAACGGGCGCCAAAATTTGAGCGATAAAAATTTCCTTGATGCCGAGTTGCGCGAAAAAGAAAAAATAGGCCAAAATTCCCAAATGCGCGATTTTTTGGATCGTGGGCTGAGCGGAAAAAATTTTGAAATTCAGACGCAATTTCAAAAGCAAAATTCCCAGCGGCGCCACCGCGTCCAAAATGAAAAGCGGCGCTAGCAACCGCGCCCATAAAATCGCTTCCGGGCCATAACGAAAAGAAAGTTTCGGCGCTAAAAGGAATAGAATGACCGCCGGGATCAGACCCATGATCAAACGGAAAGCCGCGTATTCAAAAAAAAGTTTTTTGGCCTTATCTTCTCGTCCTTCGCCGACATATCTCATCAGATCGTTGCCTGTGACCGTGGCAAAAAGGCCGTGAAAAAAATCGGAAGCGAAAGAATAAGCCGCCAAAACCAGCTGATAGACGCCAAATTGATAAATAGAAAGAGAACTGATGATTAAAAAAGAATTAACGGCGCCGACGCCCTTTTTGGCGAATGCCCAAAAACCCAAAGCCGCCTCGCCTCGAATGAAGGAATGGGAAAAAGAAAATTTAGGCTTTTGAACCGGTTTTTCTTCCATAAGAAATTATTTAATAGCTTTAAAACCATAACCCAAAGCGAAATTTTTGGTAGCCGGAAAGGAATTTCGAAAAAACGGTAGAAATATTTTATTTATTTTTCTCAAAAATCTGGCCAAAACCTTCTGAATGCCGGTTGTTTTTCCAGCGATTAAAAGATTAAAGAAAAAGTCCGAAATACTTTTAAGGATATCAATCCCCCCCCCCAACGCCTCTACATCTATCTCTCTAAAACCGGCTTCTTTCAATAATCTCTCCAGGGCTAAATAGGTATAGCGATAAAAATCATATGGCTCCTGGTGTGGTGATAGAAAAAATGGGACAGTGCCAAAAATTTTTCCGCCTTTTTTCAAAATCCTAAAACTTTCTTTTAGAGTTCTCTCCGGAAAAAATAAATGCTCCAAAATATTGGACATAAAAACGATATCGTAAAAATCATCTTTCAAAGGCAAAGGTTCGTCTAAATCAGCTACCAAATCCACCCCCTCAAAAGGCGAAAAATCGACATTAAGGCAAGAAAATTTTTCTTTTAAAATAGCGAATGGACTGGTTCCGGAACCCAAATCAACCAGCTGACCGCCAGTCGGTTCCTCATCTAAATTTTTTTTAAAATATTCAAAATTAATTTTCCGCCAACGAGTCCAATATTCAGAGGTAATATTTTCTTTCATAAAAATCAACCTTTTTATTTATAAATTTAAAAAATTATCTGACTGATTCTTTGTGAAGCCAAGCCGTCAAGCCGGCCGCAGACTTTTTCTCTTAATAATTTTCTCGCTTCGCCGTCCAGGCGCGGATCTTTCAAATAAGTATTGAGATATCCAAAAAGTTCTTCAAAATTATAAGCGGTTTTTAAGGCGCCGGTTTTTAAAACATCCTGAAAATGTTCAAATTCTTCAAAGCGCCGAATGGAACGCGCAAATGGTCTTTTTTGATAGCCGTCAAAACCGATCGCCATCAAAGGCCGATCCAACACCGCCGCTTCCAAAACCATTGTGCTGTAAACCGAAATCACGACATCGGCGTGCGCCAAAATATTCATAAAATAATTACTCTTTTCTAAATCGCCCCAAAATTCCCGCTGGTAAAAGGCGACCCGGGGATGAGAATGAAAATGATCAAATTTTTGTTGGTCAAATTCTTTATCCTTGCTCCGGCCGCCTTGGTATGGTCGAATCACCACCCGAACATCAAAACCGAATTTCCCTTCATCCGCCCATTTTAAAATCCGCTCAATAATATCCGGCTCGTCCGGACAATAAGCGCTGCCGGAGACGTAAAGAACAATTTTTGCTTCCGCCGGAAAACCCAAGCTCTTTAAAATCTCTTCTCGGGGCATTAAATAATTTTGGCGCGAAATAAAATCAAAATGAGGATAGCCGGTCACGACAATCTCCGCCGATTGATAGGCCTGATATTTAATAGCCACCTCTTTCACTTGCTCGCTTTGAGCCAATAAAATATCCGTATGAAACGGCAAAAAATACTTATCCAGATGATCCCAACCGGCCGGCATGCCGATCGTTTTGACTTTTTGCCGCTTTGCCTCCGCGATCAATTGGGCGTCGGGCCAGCCGTAAAGATGAGTGGCAAAAATCAGATCCGGTTGATATTTTTCAAAAAAAACTTTAAACGACCTTTCTTTGAATATTCTTAAAAAAAGATAAGGAACGATTTTTAGCTTTATGAATTTTGAATTCCCAAAAGTTCTGGCGATCAGAATTTTTAAAAAGGCCAAATACCATTTTCCCCCGGCGGGCGGTTCATCGGGCCTCGTACCCATCGTCGCCATGAGCTTGGTGGTGCCGGTATAGATCAAATAAGAATAGAAAAAATAAAAAAACCTTTGCCAAAGATTCTTTTTTATCGAAATATCCGCCGTTTCAATGATTAATTTGCCGTTTAATTCCGGAAGAATTTTTTCAAAAAAGACGCCGTATTTTTTTTGATAGTGGGAAGACATCAATAAGATAATTTTATAATCATCGCTCTCTTTCAGATTTTTTTTGACCTGTTCAAAAAAACTGCCGGGGAAGAAAAAAAGATTTCTGAAAACCGCAGGAGAAGAAAGGCTGATAAATATTGTCTTAATCTTTGAATTATCCATAAAATTCATCCCTTTAAAAAATCTAAAATGTTTTGGGCTAGGCGCTTTCCCGAGTTGCCGTCAATAAATTGGCACTGCTGTTGAACAATTTTTTCCCGGCCTTCTTTTTGATAAGCCGGCTTGGTTAAATATTTATCAATGGCCACTGACAATTTCTCGACGCTTTTAACCAGCCAAATTCCGTTCAAAGGCTTTAAATCCGCCAAATGATCCCATTCAAAGAATCGGACAGCTGAATTCCAAAAATCAAGTTTTTGCTCGCCGTCAAAAGCGATACCGATCAAGGGTTTGTCAAAAATCGCGCCTTCAATGAAAAAAGTGGAATACATATTTACGACAATATCGGCATGAGCCAAACTATTGGTTAAAAAACTTATTGCTTCCCTATCCATTCCCCAATCGTCCTTATCTTTTCCCGATTGAGAAGTGGCGCCATGGACCAAAAAACCATATTTTTTTTTCAATCCATCAAGCTGCTCTTGTGAGAAATCAAAACGCGGATAGGGCCTGACCAACATTTGAACCTTATCGCTTAATTTTTTTTCAGAGATTATTTTATGAATAATCTTCAAAATATCAAATTCAATGCCGAGCCCGGCCTTACCCGAAAAAGCGTACAGAATCAATTTTTTTGCGGGATTGCCATCAATTTTTTCAATGAACTCGCCCCTTCCCTCAATTCCCTCTTTTTTGAAATACCGGTCATATTGGGGAACGCCAATAACAGAAATCCGTTTCTCCGAATAATCGCCGAGTTGGACGCATTGACCGGCGATGGAATCAGTATGAGCCAATAAGTAATCGGGGTGGACCCTAATCAATGATTTGCTATAGAGGTTATCCCAGCTCCAAACCATACCGATGATTTTTATTTTCCTTTTTTTAGCTTCTTTCAAAAAAAGATTTTCCGAAAATATCAAAGTCGGACCGAAAATCAGATCGGGATTAAAGCGCTCAAAAATTTCCGAGAAGACGCAAGAAGGCATCAAAAAATAACATCGTCTGATTAAATTCCGCCAAAAGCGGAATTGACCTGCGTACCACAACAAACGGCTCAAAAAGAAAATAAAAGTTCTCGCCAAAATATTTTTCTTGGCTCCTTTTCTTTTTAAGGCGGTCCAATGAATGATCTTAACCGTTCGTGTATGAATGCTGGCGGCTTCCAAAAATTTGAAAAATCTTTCGGACCAAAAATTTTTTACTTCGGGCAAAATTTCAAAAATCACATTATCAAATTTAAATTCTTTCCGGTAATATTCCAACCGATTTTTTGAAACTAATAAAATCAGTCTGACATTCGGTTCTTTGATAATTTCCAAAAAAGCATCCGTTTCCAAAAAACTGCGGGCAAATAATTTATCAATGGCGCTAATAACGGGAATAATAATGGTCTTCATGATTTTACGGCGCCGATGATTTCCCGAGCCAAACGCTCGGCCGACCGGCCATCGGCGTGAGAGAACCAAAGAGCCCTAATTTTAACTCTTCCCTCTTTATCTTTTTCTGAATTTTTTAAATATTCTTCAATCACTCTTAAAAAATCGTTTTTATCGGTCGCGTAGAATACGCCGCCGCTTCCCAATAGTTTTTTAATGTGGTCGCAATGATAGCCGAAAATCGATTCACAAAAATTTTTCGGCGCCGGAGAAAAATTTACCGCGATAACGGGTTTATCCAATAAAGCCGCATCAAGACAAATGCTGGTCGGACCGGTAATGGCTAAATCGCACCAATTAATCGCGTCAATTAATCGCTGATCGTCATCCAAACTTATTTCCCGGTCACCAAATCTCTCGCTATTGAAAACCACTCCGGGCTGATCGTAAGCCATGTTGGCCGGTTTGATAAAGTTTTTTAAAGTTACCGACTCATCCGGAGGAAATCTCACCAAAATCTGGGCATCAATCTTTCCTAATATTTCCATAATATATTGGTCAACATCATTATTCCTTAATAAATAATTTCCCAACGGAGCGTAAAGAATCATTTTTTGGGTCGGATCAAGACCAAATTTGGCAAAAAATTGTTCTTTGGAAACAGAAGGGCCCTTTAAATAGCGATCGTAATGGGGATTGCCGGTGATGATAATTTTTTTCTCTGGATAGCGATACAATTGCGAAACTTCTTCTTTCAAGGCTTGAGAACCGACAAAAAATTTATTTGGTAAAATTCGCAAAATTCGCTGAGTGGTATTGTCCCAAGACCTCAACATGCCCAAGATCAGCATCTTCCGACGTTTCGCTTCATGGAGCAAACCAATATCATTCTCATTTTGGATATCGGTAGAAAAAATCGCCTCCGGTTTGTATTTATTGAATAATTCGTTGAATAAATTTTTGGGAGAAAAATAATAATCCAGATAACGAACTATCTTTCTAATTGAAAAAGACCGGCTCAAAAAACCCATAAATTGGGAAAAGGCATAAATTAGATATTTCCCCCGGCAAAGATATTCATATTTTTTTTTGGAGCGGGCGGTCTTGGTGTCAAATAAGAAAAAACCGAGCCTTTTAAAAAAAACACCGGTTTTGGTTTTTGAAGTAAGGTTAGGAGTAATACCTTCAATAATCACGTTATCGGCGCCGAAATTCGCCCTGAAATAATCAACTTTATAGTCAGGGACTATAATAATCAGACGCAGTTGGTTCTGCGCTTTTAGTATTTTCAAAAAATCCGTGGAGAGAATATTACGGGAAATATGGGGATGGAAGCTGGTGATAAAAAACGTTTTCATAATAAAATTTTCCGTTTAAATTGCCAAAAGCGATCTTATATAATATACTATAATAAAGCTAAAAAAACAAGAAAATATGCCCAGTAATACAACTTCCAGTATGTTCTTTTATGTATATGTCCTAAAAAGTTTAAAAGACCAGGAGTACTACATAGGCTATACCAACAATCTCAAAAGAAGGTTAGAAGAACACAAGAAAGGATTAAATTTTTCGACGGCATACAGATTGCCATTTCAACTTATTTATTTTGAAGGATGTAGAAATATGAACGATGCCAAACGCCGTGAAAATTATTTAAAAACCACTCAAGGTCGAAGATTTTTAGGATTACGACTTCTGGAATACAAACGCCAAAATAAAAAGGCGTTCGGCCCCGTAGAATCACAAAGTAGCTCTACGGGGTTCGGCACTGGAAGTTGATATACTGGGTATGCAAAATTTTATCTCGGCAATCCTGCCAGTATTCAATGAAGAAAAATCACTAAAAGAGCTCCATGAGAGATTAGTTGAGACGCTTCAAAAGACCGGTTTGCCTTTTGAAATTATTTTTGTGAATGACGGGTCAAGCGACCGGACGCCCCAAGTTCTGGAAGAATTAACGCCAGCCAAAATAATCCATTTAAAGAGGAACTTCGGTCAAACCGTGGCTTTGGGGGTGGGAGTGCGCCAAGCCCAAGGCAATATTCTAATCACTATTGACGCAGACCTGGAAAACGATCCCAACGACATTCCTCTGCTTTTGGAAAAACTCAACGAGGGTTATGATGTGGTTTCGGGCTGGCGAAAAAAACGCTGGGCCGGCGCCGTCTTCTCGCGGCGCCTTCCTTCAATCATGGCCAATAAGTTCCTCTCTTTCGCCGGCGGCGTGAAAATTCATGATTTTGGCTGCACGCTCAAGGCCTATCGGCGCGAAATGTTTGATAATATCTCTTTTTCGGGTGATATGCACCGCCTGCTTCTGGCTTACATGGCGCGGCAAGGCGCCAAAATTGCCGAAATTCCCGTCAATTTTACACCGCGGAGATTCGGCAAAAGCAAATACGGCGCCAAAAGAATCTTTGACGTTTTGGTGGATATTTTGGCTTTTTATTTTTTTGAAAAATATCACAACCGCGTGCTTCATTTTTTCAGCGCCGCGGGAGTATTCTGTTTTATTTTGAGCTTTTTAATTTTTCTGATTATGCTTTATTACAAATTTTTTCTTGGTATGATGTTCGTTCAAACTCCTTTGCCGATTTTGACCGTTTCTTTCGTCATTGTCGGTTTTCAATTGATTTTAATGGGATTGATCGCCGAACTGGTCTATCGCTCTTCCAAACACAAGGACTCGTCAAATTTGACTTACGTAAAAAAAGAAATAATTAATAATTGAATTAAACCATAAATGGAAACTGAAAAAATTCAGCGAATTTCCGATTTCTTCAAACCGGGAGAAATAGAAAAATATGAAAAGAATTTTTCCCTATATACTCAAAGCGCTTTCTATCGAAAATATTGCCAATTCAGATTCTCTTTTAACCGAATCGGGCAGACTCTGAAAATAATTGCCGAAAATCCTTATTTAATACCCAAAATATTAAAGAATTATTTTGATAAATTTTTTATGGGCAAGCAGCGTTTAAGATCTCTGGAAATCGCGGTGGAATACAATTGCAATTCCAAATGCGATCAATGCTCCTGCCGCCTCGCTTACGATCCCTCAAAAAAACGCCTTACAATGGCGGAATTTAAAAATATTATTGACCAGGCACGGGCCATGGGCGCTTTCCAATTTTGCCTTACAGGCGGCGAGCCACTCTTGCAATTAAACGACGTTTTAGAGATCACAAAATATCTGCGATCAAAAAAATGCTACGTGCATCTGTGCAGCAACGGATTATTAATGACCGAAGAAACATTAAAAAAACTGGCGGAAGCCGGTTTAAGCTCGTTGGAAATGGGATTGGATAGCGCTCTGCCCGAAATTCACGATGATAATCGCCGAGAAAACGGATACACAAAAATTATGCAAGTAATTGAGTGGGCCAGACCCCTGAAAATAAGAGTTACTTTAAACACCATCAGCACTCATGAAAAAATAAAAAATCACGACCTACTAGCCCTAGTTAAATTAGCCCAAACCAAAAAGGTCAATTTGCAAATCACTCCTCCCTGCGTCACCGGCGCTTGGAAAAACAGAATTGAGATTCTGATGAACGACAAAGAAAAACAGTACTTTTGGTGGCTGATGAAATTTTCCTCGGTCCGAACCGATATGTATTCTAGCCTGACAACCGTTCGTTGCCCGGCGGCTCGGGAAAAAATCGGCGTCCAGCCCTACGGCGATGTGGTTTCTTGTCCTTTAATCCAAGTGATCTACGGCAACGTAAAGAATGAGAGCCTGGAACAAATTGTTGAAAAAATGCTGAAAAACCCTTTCTATTCCAAAACCGCCTTTTGCCTGCCGGCTTTTGAAAAAGAATTTATTGAAAAATATTTGATGGACAAATAATAAGTTTCAAAAAACGCCCCCGCAGCTGCGGGGGCGTTTTTTTGTTCCAACGCGAAAACTCTATTCCAGTGATTTTTTGACAAAAGTGAATTCCATTTCTTCAAATCCGCCAACCCAAAAACACCAAACGCGCGAACAGAAAAAAGGCGAGAGGTTAGCCAAAAAATCGAATATTTTGCCCGCCACCCAAGCCGGATAATAAAACGCGGCCGGAAGAGTCGCTTTTTTCAAGGCTAATTGAGAAAACCAACGAATCCGTTGTTTTTCCAATTCAAAAGGCGCGCCCGTATAACCACCCTTAAATTCCGGCTTGAAATAATAAGGAAAACCCAGATCAAATCCCCGCTTGTGGTCGGCGTGGCTGAATCCCCGGCTAAAATGCGGCACTTTAATGGTCGCTCGGCCACCGGGCTTTAGAATGCGCCAAATTTCTTTCATGACCGAAAGAGGATTGTTCAAATGCTCCAAAACATGATCCGCTTCAACCAGATCAATGCTTTCATCCTCAAAAGGATAAGGAATTTTTTCCAAGTCGTGCAAAATATCAGGATAGGTCGCCGGGCTGATATCAATATTAATAAACCCTTCTTTTTTATATTGGCCGCAGCCAAAATTAATTTTTTTCATATTTTTTATCTTTAAGTTGTTATGCCAATAATATAAGTGGCCGCGTCAAAATACTGTTTTAAGTTCTCCCAATTTCTCAAACGCTTGATGTGTTTCCAAATGTAGCCGGGTCGCAGATAAAAAATCCAGTAAGCTTTCTGTTGCATCTTTCTCACGGCGCTAGCGTCTTTATAGCCTTCGGGAATAAAAGTTACCGAAGTTCTTCCTTTATAGAGAGGAATGAGCCTACCCGAAGCCATCGCGTCATCATAAAGCTCGGTGCCCCATTCCGGATGAGTCGGCAAAAACTGGGCGTAAGTGACACCAACCTCGCAGGCAAATTTTATGGTATTCCGGCCTTTTTTCGGCGTCTCGCCGGGCAAAGCCAACATGAAAGATCCGCGGCTATCAATGCCGTATTTATTGGTCCAGGCCAAAGCTTGGCGGCCTTTCTCCAAAGTGATGCGTTTTTTTATCCGATCCAGCAGATCCTGATTGCCGGTTTCCAGACCATAAAAAATATTCCAGAGGCCGGATTTGGCCGCCCGTTCCAACATTTTTTCACTGATGGTATCCACCCGAGCGTTGGCACTCCAAGGAATCTTAATGCCTTCACTGTCTAACAGATCGCAAAACTTAAAAATCCAATCTTCGCTGATCAAAAAATTATCATCCCAAAAAGCGATTTCCTTGACACTTAAATCCTTGACCAACATTTTAATTTCTTCCACGGTCCGTTCGGGACTCTGCCGGCGATAAATTTGAGAAGCCCGGCCCGATTCAAAACAAAAAGTGCATTTGCCGTAAGGGCAACCTCGGGAAGTAATCATATTGGCCACGGGCAGTTTTTTATATTGGAGGGGCAAGGGCCGATAAATTCCTTGGTAATCAAATAATTGATAGGCGGGCGGCAAAATATCGTCCAATTTCAAGACGGGCTTGGCCGGAACATTTTTGAATATCTGGCCGTTTGTTTTCAAACAGGTGCCGGGTAAATCTTCGGGCAAACGACCGTTTTCTTTATAAAAATCAACAATTTTTTTGAAAGTGACTTCCCCTTCGCCATAGACCAACATATCCAGATCTTTAATGTTCTCAAAAACCAATTCGGGAAAACAATTGGCATGAGGCCCGCCGTAAATGATTGGTTTCTTGGGAAGTTTTGATTTCAAAAAATTAGCCAAAGCGTAAGATTCGTCGGCCGAAGAGGTAACGGAAGAAATGCCAAAAATATCCGGCTTAAATTGCTGGACCATGTCCCAAATCTGTTCGTCTGAATATTCATAAGAAGAAGCGTCAATGATTCTGACATCATGCCCGTCTTTGATCAGAGGACTGGCCAAATAGGCCAAACCGAGCGGCGGAAAAAGCCCGGCCCGCAATTTTCTTTTGGAGCCGTATCCTTTTTTCATTAAGCTGTAGGAAGGCGTAAACAATAGAATATTCATAACATTTTTCCTGATTATTGTGATTGTATCCCATCTGATATTAAATAATCAATTCTTCAGCCAATTTTTTCGCCAAAGTTCAAAAGCCATTAAGGTCCACAAAAGCTTACGATTGTCTTTTTTGCCGGAAAGATGCTCGGAAATTAAAAGTTCCACGGTTTTAGGCTGAAAAATTCCTTCCCCGGCCAACTTTTTGGAATCCAAAACCTCAAGCATCAAACTCTTTAATTCTCCTCGAAGCCAACGAGCGACCGGAATACCAAATCCTTTTTTGGAACGGTCAATGATATTTTGCGGCAAACGGCCCCGCATCAGTTCTTTTAATAAATATTTGGTTTTAAAGCCGCGGAGTTTTAAATTTTGAGGCAGAGAATTCACGAAATCAACCACATTCACATCAAGCAAGGGCGCGCGCAATTCCAGCGAAACGAACATGCTCGCCCGATCCTTAAGCGCCAAAATATCGTCAGTCATATAAGTTTTTTGATATAGATAGGCTATTTTTTCCAGAAACGGCCGATGGGCTACTTCACCCATATAACGGTCAACCACGGAAAAGTCATTAAAGCCTTCCGTTTCTTTCAAAATTTCCGGCGTCAAAAGTTTTTGCTTCTCTTCCGGCGTGAAAGAACCGATCCAAATTGAATCGCGCCTCTCCGGCCCATATTTTAAGCCCAGAATAAAACGCTTAAGCTTATAATCAAAAGTAATATTGGCAAAAGAAGCGGGCAGATGATTGATAATCGGTTCAACTAAATTGTTTTTTAAAAAATCCGGCGCGAACCGATAAAAATCAAAAAGCCGGTGGGCTTGAAAAGTGGGGTAGCCCATAAAAATTTCATCTCCCCCGTCGCCCCCCAGCGCTACGGTTACGGACTGGCGCGCGAAGCGCGCCAGCAAGAAATTCGGAATAATGGCGGCGTCAGCCAACGGTTCATCCAACATTTTAAAGATCTGGGGCGCCAAAGAATAAAGGTCCTCGGCCTCCAGAATTTTCTCGTGATGTTCCGATTTTAAAACCTCAGCGACTTGCCGCGCGTATTTTGATTCATCAAACGATTGGTCTTTGAAACCGACAGAAAAAGTCTTTATTTTTTGATCTTGCAGACGCTGGGCAAAATAACAAACCGTGCTGGAATCAAGGCCGCCAGATAAAAAAAGGCCCAGCGGCACATCCGCCACTAATCTTTTTTGCACCGCTTCTTCCAAGCGTCGATCCAATTCTTTGACCGGATCTTGAAATTTTACTTCCAAATCCCGCCGATTAAATTCAATTTCATAATAACGCCGATCCTTTTGAATCCGGCCGTTTTGAAAAACTAAAAAACTGCCTGGCTCAATCTTTTTAATTCCTCTAAAAATCGACCAAGGGCAAGGCACGTATTCATGAATTAGATATAAATTTAAGGCCTGCGGATTAAGTTCCCTTTTAATCCCGGGATATTCCAAAATCGCCTTAGGCTCGGAAGCGAAAATCAAAGTCTGATTTAAAATCGCGTAAAAAAGCGGCTTTTTGCCGAATCGATCCCGCGCCAAAATCAATTTCTTGTTTTTCCGGTCAAAAATCGCGATAGCGAACATCCCGTTCAATTTTTCAAAAAGTTTTTCACCGATTTCCTCATAAAGATGGGGAATGACTTCCGTGTCGCCTTGAGTGACAAGCTTATGCCTTTTGGCCAAATCTTGGCGCAACTCTTTGAAATTATAAATTTCGCCGTTCAGCATTGAAACTATTGATTGGTCTTCATTAAAAAGCGGCTGATTACCGCCAGCCAAATCAATAATGGCCAGGCGCCGGAAGCCAAATCCCAATTCTCCCTCAATAAAAAAATAACCATCTTCGTCCGGTCCCCGATAGACCAAGGTGGAATTCATTTTTTCCAATGTTTCTCTTTTTCCTTCACCCGCGAAACCAACAATCCCGCACATATTTTTGAAATTAAATTAAAACCTGATTTTTATCTTAAACTATCATAATTTTCTCGCCCTTTTAATCTTTAAGCGTTTCCTTGAAAATTGCCGATACCTTTTGCGCCATAAGGGGCCAGGAAATGCTTTTTTCCACGAGTTCCCTGCCCTGGCGGCTGATTTTAACATATAAATCGGGGTTATCTATAAGTTTGGCGACAGCCGTAATTATATCTTCCGGCTTGAATGGCTCGACCAATAAAGCGTTTTCGCCGTCGGTCAAAACCTCGCTGGCTCCGGCGGTCTTGGAAACAATTGACGGCAAACCACAAGCCATCGCTTCAAAAACCACCAAACCCCATGATTGCCAATGATTGGGAAATAAAAAAATATCGCTTTGTTGATAAAAATTTAAAAGTTTTTCATCGGAGACTCGACCGGCAAAATCAACTGAATCTTCCATTCCTGATTTTTTGGCTAAATAGACTAATTCTTTAAAATAATCTTTATTAATATTATAATCACCGACAATTGATAAATTAACATCGTAATTTTTTTCTTTAAGGATTTTCATCGCCATAATTCCGTCTTCAAACCGCCGGTGCCGAAAAAAAATTCCGGCCATTAGTATTTCAACCTTTTTATTTGTTAACGATTCCCGCTCTTTAAAATTAAACCTCTCTAAATCTAAGCCGCTTCTAACAACAATCGCTTCTTTTTTGAAATATTCCCTGACCCATTCCCTGTCGCGATTGTCCAAAACTATTATTTTATCCTGCGGTTTTATAAATTTTTTGATTTCATATTTATCAACTAACCAATAAAAAAGTCTTTTTATAAAAGATATCTTGAGCTTGGAATCAAACTGGCTATCCCGTCGAAAAGACCAGGTTTTGGTCGGCATATCGTTCATTACCCAGACCGAAGGAATATTTTTTATTTTTTTCTTGAAATAATAAGCCAC
>CAYIFS010000001.1:0-6727 GCA_964362775.1 uncultured Candidatus Saccharibacteria bacterium | reverse complement strand
CCCAAAAAAACTATTGCCCAAAATCCGGTCAGGCGATCCATAAAAACCGACAAGATCAGTTTTCCTTTTTCTTCACTCCCCCGAGTAATTTTATAACATTTGATCGTCTCCCCGGTCAACTGCCCGCCCGGCAAGATAACCGTATAAAAAAGACTAATTAAATTCAACCTGAACAAACTGAAAAGTTTTTCCTTAAATCCTAAAAATTCCAGTAATAATTGCCATTTTTTTGAATTAATCACCCAACAGACGAAAATAATGATTAAAGCTACCAAAAAATCAAAAAGATTCACTCTTTTTATCGCTTCGAAAACCGATCTGAAATCAACCTCCAAAAAAATAAAATAAAGGATGAAAAGGCTGATAAATAATTTTAAAATGAAATTTAAAAACTTCTTCATGGCTTTTGAGCGATTACTACTATCCGCCCACTTATTTTAAATAAACCCAGAATAAAAGAGACCGGCGAAAAAAGAAACAGCAATAAATAATTATTCAGATTAAAGAAATTGACGATTGTCCGACTGAAATTTTTAGCTATCAAAAGATTCCTGATCGATAAAATTATGTTATTGGGCGTTTTTTCGTAATGGACCTTTAAAATTTTGAAGCCGCTCTTTTCCAACAGCTTTGAAAGCGTCCTTTCGGAAAAAATAATCACATGCCGTGGCGCTTCATAAACTATCCAGTATTTGTTGAATATTTTTCGCTCAATAGTTTCAAAATTCGGCGTTTTAATTAAGAATAATCCCTGCGGATTCAAAATCTTGAATATTTCTTTCAGCGTCTCTTGGCTATTGTAAAGATGTTCGATCACGTGGCTCATGATTATCAGATCAAAACGGTTGGAGCCAAAATCATATTCTAATAACTCTCCCGCTTTTATTTCCAGATTAAATTCTTCTTGGCCTTTTTGCGCCATATTCTGACTAATCTCGACGCCAACAACGTTAAAATTGCCCCAATCTCTCAAATCCTTCAGATATTTTCCGAAAGAACAGCCGATTTCCAAAACTTCTTTGATATTTTTATTCAGTTTTTTGAAAACATCTATCTCTCTCAAGGTCCTCCATTTGATAAATAATTCCGTAAGATAATTATAGCGGGCCGCGTACGGCTGATAATCTTGATGATAATATTTGTCGGCTTCCTCTTTTTCGGGTCTTTCAGAAAGAAAAATAATTTTACAATCGCGGCATTCCGAAAAGACAAAAATTTCGTCTTTTAAAGCAGAAAAGTCTCCGGTTCGTAAGATAAATTTTATATTTTCGCTATGACAGATCGGACAATCTGATAATTTTTCCATTACGAATAAATTTTTATTAATTCTTCCCCTGAATTTTCCCAGGAGAATTGGCTTAAAATTCTGTTCTTTGATTTTTCGGATAATACTCCCAATTCTTCTTTGCTTTTATTCAAAAAAACATCAACTTTTTCAGCGTTCTCAACTGATGAGCTTTTATAATCTAAATACAGAGCGTTATCGTCCAAAATATAACGATTTGTGATATGGTCATAACAAATAATCGGCAAATTTGAAACGGCGTAGTTCAAAAGCTTACCATTCCCTTCCGAAGTCGGCATTTTCAATGAAATGGCGAAATGGCCTAAAGCCAGATAATCGTAAATTTTGTCGTAGTTGATCCGGCCTAAAAATTTTACCGATCCCTCCACTTCCAGTTCTTTGGCCAAAGCCCGGTAATATTCGACATTGGGATAACCCATAATCAAAATCAAAACATCATTTCTAATATTTTTTAAATCTTTTGATAATTCTAACAGGTCGTCTATCCCTTCTATTTTATTAAGAGTGCCCAAATAAACGATTATTTTTTTATTTTCCAAATTATATTGGCGACGCAAACCATCAACAAAATGCTCGTTAATAGCCAAGGCTTTGGGATCAACGCCATCGGGTAAAATGAAAAGTTTTTCCGCTTTAATGTTGAAATCATCTCTTAAAATATCATAATTGCTTCCATTGCTCACAATAATGATTGGGGAATGCCTGTAAATGAACCTCTCAACGACCAAAATTATCTTTTTGACCGAAGAACCCGGCGAAATGAAATTAGATTCTATTAAATGCTTAGTTAAAATTTCTTGGCTATCAAAAATTATCTTTTTATTAAAAATCGGTTTTAAAATCAGCCCAATTAAGGCTCCCTCGTGAAGATGGCAATGAAAAACATCCGGCTTGAATTTGCGAGCCACAAAAAAAGTTTTTAACAAAAGGAAAAAATCCAGATAAATTTTATGCCAGCTGGCTCCGGTCTCAGTTTTCCTATACCAAAAAAAATTTGGTATCCGCTCAATATCAAATCCAACCGGAGTTTCTCCTAAATGATAACTGATCAATTTTACTTGATGCCCTCTTTTTTTTAAAAATTTTGCCTCTTCAAAAATTCTGACGTGGCAACCGCGGTGCGAAAAAAAAGGTGTGGGGACGATCATTAAAATTTTCATATTATTTTCTCTTATACAGCTCCAATGTCCCTTCGTCATTGCCTTCAGTATATTTTCTGGGATAAACATTCTCCGCCGCGCCGACAATTTTATAATTCTGACTGAGAATATTTTTTATTTCTTCAACTTCTTTGTTTCCTTCTCTTTTTTGGAAACCCCAATAATCGCTTTTCAAAAAAGAAAGACTCCACTGTTCTTTGTTAATGACAACGTAATCGGCTTCCTTTAAAAGCCAATCTTTAAACATCTCAAAATTATAAAATTTCAACTCTTTGGCTTTTTCCATACTCAAACCGGGGGCATAAAGAAAATCGCGGTTAATTAAAGGCGGGAAAATCGTCCGGTCGGCCGCGAAAACATGAAAAATAGAGTTATCAAAAGCTAAAATTTTATCGCCGGTTTTGGTATTTTCAGCTAAAAATTCGGAGCCTTTCGCCACCCGCGCCAAATCCGATTCTTCGCGAGGGCTGGAAAGCACGTCGGTGCGGTACAGATTGATCGAAAAATTAAGCAGCAAAGAAAAGATAAAGACCGTTATTATCGCTTTATTTTTTGGCAAAAAACGGGCAATCCCGACGACAATCGAAATAATAATCAAAGGCATAAAATAATTAGCGTAATAAATTTTTCCTTCCAGACGCCAATAGAAAAAATGTGTCGCCAGCAAAACTAAAGCCGTCAAAGAAATCAAGAAAAAAACCGATTCTTGTTTCAAAAAATTGCCGATATTTTTTCGATTCTCAAAAAGAGCGTAAAAAATCACCGCCGAAAATAAAAGCAAGAAAGAATAAAACTCCTTTAGAAAACCGACCAGGGTTGAAAAAAAGTTCAGAAAACTTTGTCCGCCCACGATTCCACTAGATAATTCTTTCATCGGCCCGAAGCTATAAAACGGCTGTAAAATATTACTCAAGGCCAGATCGGGATTGGCCCAAACCACCGGTAAATAACCCAAAGAAATGACGGCCAGAATCAAACCGCAAAACAAAGCGATTTCCACCCATTTGATTTTCAAAAAAATAAAATAAGCCAAAAAAATGAAGACAACGGGCAGTAAATTTATTCTGGTCAGCATCATCAAACCGAGCAAAATAGCTGAAAAATAAATTTTCTTCTTTCGGTTGATATCCGACGTCTCAATCCAAAAAACCGCCATAACCAAAACCGCGGCCAAAGAATACAAAGTGGCGGAAATATAATTTCCCATCAAAAGAAGGTTGCTTAGCACCGCGAATACGGCTGCCAGTCCCCACCAGCGGCTGCTCATCTTTTTAGCGACTAAAAAAACAAGAATCAACA
This sequence comes from uncultured Candidatus Saccharibacteria bacterium, assembly GCA_964362775.1. Lineage (GTDB taxonomy): Bacteria > Patescibacteriota > Minisyncoccia > Portnoybacterales > GWB1-42-6 > GWB1-42-6. Next base: position 2,962 of record CAYIFS010000001.1, on the reverse strand, counting down.
AAAAAACCGAGAGAACAGCCGAAGTGAGACGGCCGATATAAAAACTGGGGCCGAACAAAATCTGGCCCAAACCGTAAATCGGCACAAAAAGCGGCGGATATTCCAAGATTATGTCTTGAAAAGGGATTAAACTCCCTTTTAAGATCAAATAGCTCTTCCATAAATAATTTAATTCATCGAACCAAGTCTCCCGATAAAAAATAAGAACGATCGCCTCAACCAAAAAAGTAAAAATTGCCAGCAGCGAAAAAAACCAGAACAAGTTATTTTTATCGGCTAATAATTTCTTAATCATTTTATTGGTTTAAAATTACTCTATAAATAATCCTGAGATCTTCACCTGATTTTTCTTCAAAGACCGATTCCAATCTAAGACCCGCCCGGCATTTTTCCAAATAATTTTGAACAGGAAAATCCGGCCGGACATAAAAGTAATTTATCTTTAAATTCTTTATGGCTTGGGCATCACAGAATTTAATGATTGCTTGATATTGCTCAATTTCTTCTTTCTGCACCGACCATTCCCACGGCCCCGGGGTGAAACGCCCCGTCCATATGATGAAATCCTCGTTATACGGGAAAAAATAGTCTTTAATCGTAGTATTTTCTTTTATCCATTGAAGCGCTTTTTCATCAATAGGATTGGGAGAAGAAGGGATGGCAAAAAGCGGTTTATTAAACTCTGGGGTAATAGTGGCTCCTATAGGATAAACCAAATAAACTATTTGCATAAGCGCGCCATAAGACATTAGTAGAACAATCCCCAGCCAAGCCCATTTTTTTTGACGGGGTTCGATTTTTTGATTATCAATAAATTCTCCCAGATATAAACCGACCACGAAAGAAAAAACGGGAGTGGAAATCAAGAATACACGCGATATTTCCCAGGGCCTGATTGGAAAAATAATGAAAAAAGGGATCAAAAAAGCCAAAAGAGCAAAGAGCATTAAAAATAAAATCTTTTTGTTCCGACGATAATAAATAAAAGCCAAAATAGAAAGAATCAACCATAAACCAAATTCGATCATAAAATCACGGCTGAAAATACTGGTGGCCTTACCCGGAAATGACCAATGAATTTCCCAAAACTTCAAGGAAAGATGAAAAGAGTTCTGATCATATCCCAGTCCTTGATTAAAAGAAGAAAGTGGGCCTCCTTGAAAAAAAGCCAAGAAAGACCCCAGCGCCAGTATAACCGCGAGCGAAAAAATAATTTGTTTGTTTCTTAAAGAGAATTCCCGGTCTTTCAATCCCTTAAAAATAAAACGGATAAGAACTAAACCGAACGCGAAAGCCAATAAAACGGAATTAGTCTCCAGACTTAAAGCCAAATAGCCTAAAATTATTCCGGCCGAGATGGAAAAAAGTTTCCATCGCTTTTGTTCATCCAATAATCTAAAAAACAGATAAATAACCAAAAGCATTAAAGGCATTCCCAGGGCCGTGGTATGATTGCCCATACAATAAATAAAATTCGGATTTAATTGGGGGATATCCATTGACGATAAAAACTTGAAAGGAGCTAAAATATTTTGATGAAGAACAAACTTTTTCCAAATTGGCGAAATTCCGTCCATGGCATAAAGCCAAGTCAGCCCCCCGCCGTAAAAAAGCAATAAAGAGGCGAAAATAGAGGTTTTGAATTTTTTAACCAAATAAAAAGCCAACAGAAAAGCCATTAGAAAAGTTGAAACGGCAAAGGCGGCGGTTTGAATATCGTAACTTAACCAAAGGGGTAGACCAACAAAACCGTGCATGGCCGCCGCCAACAGATCCGGCGCGTAATGATAAGCTAAAAGATGGTTTGGCGAAGAAGGATCCAACACCGGGAAGTTTCCTTCGCTGATCGTTTTAGCTAAAGGGATGTGAGTCAAAGAAACATCATCTAATTCCAGGGTTCTTGAGGCGACGATGAAAGAAAGTGTGAAAATGGTAATCGCGATAAGAAATAAAATTTTTGATTGTTTTTTTGACAATTCTCCCAAACCCAACCGTCTTTCTGATCTTCCGACAAAAAACATCAAAAAAACGATTGCCGCTAAACCCATCAAAATCGGCAAAAGCCAAATTAAAATTTTAATTGGGAAAAGATAAGAATAAACATTCAGCAAAAAAACAAAAGAGCCAAAACCCAATAAAATTGTCAATGGCGCCACAGCAAACAATCGCCGTTCTTTAAACAAAAAAACTGTCAGGCAATAGCCGAAAAGCAAAATAGCAGTCGCAAAAAATGCGAATTTGAAAATAATAAATATCATTAATTGTTGGTTTTTATTTTATTGATTACCTCCTCCGTCGCCGCTAAAACATCTTCCATTTTAATAGATAAAATGGCTTTCTGCTGTTGTTTAAAACTGCCCGGTTTTTTGAAAGCAAAAAGCGAAGGTTTTATTTCGGCCGACGGTTTGACTAACCGGCTGATTTCATCTTGGGGTGCCTGCTCGCGCCAATCGAAAGGACCAACAATGTCGATTAGGGGTATTTTAAGAGCGTGAGCGATATGAATGGGGCCGGTATCGACTCCGACAAAAAAGCTGGCTCTTTTAATGAGCGAAGGTAATTCTTCAAGCGAAAAATCGACCGCTTTTATGAAATTACTCCCTGGCAATTTTTTCAATAATTCATCTATCCTCGGTTCATCCTTTTTGGTCCCGATAAAAATTATTTTCGCGCCGTATTTTTCGAATATCTTTTCCGAAAGCATTTTAAAATTTTGGTCTCCCCATTCTTTGACTCTGTTGCCGGCCGTAAGGCTTAAAACTGCCAACAGATCATTTTTTTCAATTCCGTTCCGCGATAAAAATTCTTCTGCTTTTTCTTCGCCTTCAAAACTCGTAAAAACTTCTTTGACCTCCCTGGGATTAATTATGCCGATAAATCCGAGAATTTTCAAATAATAGGCCGGTAAATACGTGTGATGGCGGTATAAAAGCTTATCTTGGTTTAGCCAATCGGTCAAAAT